>NZ_JAJNOQ010000006.1:0-164457 GCF_021044775.1 Paraeggerthella hominis | reverse complement strand
GCCTAGTCCTCGGCCGAATCGCCGAAGAAGAGCCCTGCCGCCGGGGTTTGCGCGAGCATGCCCGAATCAAACGGCCCGATCCCGAAAAAGCAATTGACAAAACCATAGAAACACCCCCCATCATCAGGTCGACGCGCTTGAGCTGCGTCGACAGACCCTTCCTTTGGAGCCGGAGCCCGCAAAAGGCGCCGGCTCTTTTCACGCGCGGCGACAACGGGAGCCGCGCGAACCGTTGCGCGACGCCCGCATTCGCCGTTGTAGCCGTCGCTGTCAAAACGGACGAGTTTTACTGGTCCTCGAATCAGGATAATGGCCAGCGGCAAGCTTCTGACCTGGCATGTTGCAAAACGCCCGCAGCCGGGTCGCCCCGAAAGGGCCGAAAACCGCCGCAAAACTCGCTCGTTTTGACAGCGGAGGGGAGCGTCACGCGCCCCGGCACCAGAATCGGGCCGCTGCAAGCGCCCCTTCGCCTCATTCCGCAGCAAGCTACAAGAATCTCGCCGAATTCTCAACCGGTTGAAACGTTTTGCCATCCTGTCGCATGTTAGAACCATAGAAAGGTGATGCGGATGGATGAGAACTGCCGATCGGAATCGTTTATGGAGCGCGCCATGGGCGCATGGGGGCCCATGGCGTATCGCCTTGCGCTCAGCCAGACGCGCTCAACCTGCGATGCTGACGACGTGGTGCAAGACGTGTTCTTGAAGCTATTCAAAGACAACACCTGTTTTCGCAGCGACGAGCACCTGAAAGCCTGGCTCATCCGAGTCACCATCAACCGGTGCCGGGAACTTCGCCGATCCGCCTGGCGGCGGCGCGTGTTCGCCACGGATTCCGACGACCCCGCGTTCACAAGCCTCGAAGCGCCCGAACAGGAGCTGTTCGCAAGCGAAACGTGGGCGGCCGTTGGACGGCTGCCCGAGAATCTGCGCCTTATCGTGCACCTGCACTATTACGAGGGATACTCCCTCGAAGACATCGCCCGCATGCTGGACTGCAAGCCAGCCACCATACGCACGCGCCTGCATCGCGCGCGCAAACGGCTCAAACTCGATCTGGAACAGGAGGCGGAACGTGAAGCAATCGAACTGGGACGAGTATCGCTCGCTGATGAACGACGTTGAGCTCCCCGATCGCGTGCACGCTCGCGTGATGCGAGAGGCACGAAAGGAGCACGCTGCGGAAACCGGCCCGAAACCGCGACCGCGCCCAAGGGCTCGTCGAACGCAGCCGAGCTTCGCGTTCAAGGCCGCCGTGGCAGCATTCTGCGCAGTGGCCCTTACCACCGGCGTCGCATTCGCCAGCGGAATGGTCGAGCTTCCCGAGCAGCTATTCTCGTTCAACCAGCTGTCCGACAAGCCCAACTCGTTCACGCTCGAAGCATACGCGGCCGAAGGCTCCGAAGGAGGAGACACAGTGCTTTTAAACTCGTCTTTATTTCGCGGCGGCGGGGGCTACAGCGGGTCTTGGTACAACCCAGCAGACGGCACGTTCTGGGGACCCGAATGGGCCGGCTACAAGTTCGCCTTCAACCTCAAGTGCTCCGGACAGAACATTGAATCCCTCACGTACGAAATAGAAGGAGATCGTTCGTATTTCGAATTCCTCGATCCAACCATGTCATCCATCCCGCTTGAAGAACGAGAAGGGGACGGAAAGGCATTCCATTACCGGAAGTCGTTCACCGTAGGATACGACGAACAATGGGATCCCAACGGAGAGTTCAAGCACCTCTACAAGAATCAGATCGTCCACCTGTACGTAGGATTCCCCTTGCCGCAAGACGCCATCGACGCCATGCACCACATCACCACGATAGAGCACACCGACGATCTAGCCAAGCTTCTCGATACGGCCGTAGAAACCGGCGCCGCGCGCGAGATCAGCGCGTCGCGCCTTACCGTAACCGCCACGTTCTCCGACGGCACATCCCAATCGAAAACATACGTCATCGCGCCCATCGACACCTTTGCCGAAGCATATTCAACCTTTTGGGACGCGCGAAACGAGGCCGCCAAGCAGGAACGCGAGCAGGGGAATTCGAACGGGATCACCCGCCCCGACATGCCCCGGTTGTACACCATCACCGAAGTAGACGCGTCGTAGCCCCGAGCCCTGAACGCAGGCAAAAGGATCTGAATCGATCTTCTGCACTCTTACTTTCGGAATCATTACGGCAATCTCCCGGTCAAAGAAAAGACCGGGAGATTGCCTAGCGCTTGGCTTGGGGCAAACAAGCAAAGAGAGGCGCATAAAACAAAGCCTTTGGAACAATAAGCGCCCCTGCGCCGTATTATCGACAAGGAGGTGAATTGATGCAAATAGGAAAACGATCCACCCAAGAAAACAAGGACAACCCCCAGCCCACTGCCAACGATGCACGATCTTCGGACAAAGCGCTGCGATCCGACGCATTCCTGACACGAGCCATGCAGTTGTTCGGCGATGCAGCCTACCGCGTCGGACTCGCACAAACAGGATCGCCCGTCGATGCAGACGACATCTACCAAGATGTGTTCTTGCGCCTGCTCAAAGACACAACCGCGTTCTCAAATGACGAGCACCTGAAAGCCTGGCTGCTGCGCGTGACCATCAACCGATGCCGCGACCTCGCACGCACCGCATGGAAACGCCGAACGGGACCGTTCGAGCAAGAACACGCCGACACAGCTGCGCCGAGCGCGTTTCGCGCCGAAATATGGGACGTGGTAGGCGCGCTGCCCGAGAACTTGCGGATTGCAGTACACCTGTTTTACGTCGAAGGATACTCAACCGACGAGATAGCGCACATCATGCAATGTCAGCCAGCCACCGTGCGCACGCGTCTGCACCGTGCTCGCCAGCAAATAAAGGATCGTCTGGAACCCCATGACGCACCGCTCGTCAGCCCACCCGCAAACAACTCCTCGAACCGCACCGGTCCCAGAAAGGAGGCCCCCTATGACCGCGAGCCGAAAGCAACCGAACCTCGACGACTACCGTTCGATGATGAAGAAAGCCCATGCGCCCGTTCATCTGCAATGTGACGTCCTAGCCGAAGCCGCCGCCATTCGCGCGCAAGCAACCCCGGAAGACGAGCATCCGCAACCAACGCCACACGCTGCGGCAAACAAAGCCCCCGTTCCACGAGCGTTCGCCGCCAAGCGGTCTCGAATGAAAAACTTGGCGATCGCAGCATGTTTCGCACTTGTCGCTGGCGTCGGCATCATGGCAATCGGCCCGCTCGTCGCGCAACACGATCCAATCGAAGATGCGCAACGCGGCGCATCGGAAAACTATTTCCAGATGGCGGCGTTTGCCGACGAGGGTGGCGCATTGCAGAAAGGACCCGTCGCTCTTGATTTTGAAGACTTCTTTCCTGTTCGAGCATCGGTAGGCCCACGCTACGATGCAGATATCGATTCATATACAGGAGATATCGATTCATCCCGCTCGTACAACCTCAACCTCACCTGCACGGGTTCCAATATAGCATCCCTGACGTACCGGATTGAAGGCGAGGGCGTGTCTTTCAACAACTGGCAGCTAACCGAAGCGGCCCATGAAGCAAAACCCGACATCGGTACCGTCATGGCAACCAATGATCAGTCGAGCGAGTTTACGATCTCGTATGAAAACCAGGACATGAGTTCCACCGACAGCCTCCATCATGAAATATACCTGAATTACACGCTCGATGGCGCATTGATCGACGCATGGAACGAGTGCAAGGCCGTCACTTCGCAAAACACATACTCGGGAGGGTTTATACCCGAAGATCAACGCGTTGCGTCCGTTAAAGCGCGGGAAACACTGGACCTGGCACTCGCCCTCCACGACGCTACGGTGATCTCGAAAGCAAAACTCATACTTACTGCAACATTCACCGATGGCAGCACCCAGAGCAAAACGTACCGGCTGGCCCCCGTAGACAATTTCGAGCAGGCATACAGCGAGTACCTTGAGTCCCGAAGGGCTGCCAGCGAAGCCAATACACCTCGATTCCCTGTGCTGTACACGCTCGAAGAGATCTCTTGATCTCCCGAACCCCGCGCACCAAAAGGGCCCGGATCGATCCGATCCGGGCCCTTTCGACTTGCTGGGCGCATGCTGCGAATATGCCGCTGCGTTGCACGTGTATGCTTGCCGTGCGCCCTTTCCTCGAACCGGCGAACCCGCCGGGAATCAGCTTGGGAACGCTACGCCGGCACCTGGGCCTTCATAGCGTTGATGCGCTGGAACACCGAGGCGGCTCCCGCGACAACGTCCACGGACCCGTCGGCCGCAACCTCCAGCAACGTCGGCGCCTGCATGATGCGGTACCGCTGCGCAAGCTCCGCGTTCTCCTCGGCCAGCAGCTCTTCGTGCACGATGCCGGCTTCGTCCATCTGCGCCGCGGCGAACTTGCAGTTCGGGCACGTGCGCGTGGCAACCAGGTACAAGCCCGCGGGCAACGAGCTATGCGCCGGCGCGGTCGGAACCGTCTCAATACTTGCGACATCCGCCGCTGCAGCATGGGGCGCAACGTCCGCCACCGTCACATGCGACCCCGCCTGCCCCGCCTTCTCGGCCGCCGCCGTCATCTGCACGCCCTGGTGCGTCAGACGGGAATGCCCCAAATCGTACTCGACGCGATCGGCAAACTCCTGCGCCTTGCCGTCATTCCAGTTCTTCACCGGACGATAGTAGCCGGTAATGCGCGAGTACACTTCCGTTTCCTCGTGGCAGCACGGGCACTCGTACACCTCGCCCGCAATGTAGCCGTGGTTCTTGCACACGGAATACGTCGGCGACATGGTGTAATACGGCAGCTTGTAGTTCTGCGCGATCTTGCGCACCAGCGTGGCCGTGCTCTGCCAGTCGGGCAGCTTCTCGCCCAAAAACGCATGGAACACGGTCCCCGACGTGTACAGCGTCTGCAATTCGTCCTGCACGTCAAGCGCGCTGAAGATATCCTCGGAGAAGTTGACCGGCAAGTGCGACGAGTTCGTGTAGTACGGCGTACCCTGGTCGTTCGCCGTGATGATCTCGGGGAAGCGAGCCTTGTCGTGCTTGGCGAATCGATACGTGGTGGACTCGGCAGGCGTTGCCTCCAAGTTGTACAGGTCCCCGTATTTCTCCTGGTAATCGGCCAGACGGTCGCGCATGTGGTTGAGCACGTCCTTCGTGAACGCCTGGGCGGGACCCTGCGTCATGTCGGCGCGCAGCCATGCGGCGTTCAGGCACGCCTCGTTCATGCCCACCAATCCGATGGTGCTGAAGTGGTTCTCGAACGTGCCCAGGTAGCGCTTCGTGTACGGATACAGGCCCGCGTCCAACAGCTTGGCGATGACCTGGCGCTTGGTATGCAGCGAGCGCGCAGAAACGTCCATGAGGTGATCGAGGCGGCGGTAGAAATCGGCTTCGTCGGTTGCCAGGTAGGCGATGCGGGGCATGTTGATGGTCACCACGCCGATGGAGCCCGTAGACTCTCCCGACCCGAAGAAGCCGCCGGACTTCTTCCGCAGCTCGCGCAGGTCAAGGCGCAGACGGCAACACATGGAGCGCACGTCGGACGGCTCCATGTCCGAGTTGATGTAGTTGCTGAAATAGGGCGTGCCGTACTTCGACGTCATTTCGAACAGCAGCCGGTTGTTCTCGGTATCGCTCCAGTCGAAGTCCCGCGTGATGGAATAGGTGGGAATGGGGTACTGGAAGCCGCGGCCGTTCGCATCGCCCTCGATCATGATCTCGATGAACGCCTTGTTGACCAGGTCCATCTCGTGCTGGCAATCGCCGTACGTGAACGCCTGCTCGCGCCCGCCCACAATGGCCGGCTGATCGCGCAGGTCGGCAGGGCACACCCAATCCAGCGTGATGTTGCTGAACGGGGCCTGCGTGCCCCAGCGCGACGGCGTGTTCACGCCGAACACGAACGACTCGACGCACTGCTTCGTCTCTTCGTACGTCAGGTCGTCGGCCTTCACGAACGGAGCCAAGTAGGTGTCGAAACTGGAGAACGCCTGGGCGCCCGCCCATTCGTTCTGCATGATGCCCAAAAAGTTCACCATCTGGTTGCACAGGCTGGACAAGTGGCTGGCCGGCTTCGACGTGATCTTGCCGGGCACGCCGCCAAGGCCCTCCTGAATAAGCTGCTTGAGCGACCAGCCGGCGCAGTAGCCGGTCAGCATGGACAGGTCGTGCAGATGGATCTCGGCGTTGCGATGGGCGTTCGCCACCTCGTCGTCGTAAATCTCCGACAGCCAGTAATTCGCCGTGATGGCGCCCGAGTTGGACAGGATCAGGCCGCCGACGGAATACGTGACCGTGGAGTTCTCCTTCACGCGCCAGTCTTCCACCTTCACGTACTGATCGACCAGGTCCTTGTAGTCAAGAAGCGTGGCGTTGGCGTTGCGCACCTTCTCGCGCTGACGACGGTACAGGATGTAGGACTTCGCCACGTCGGCGTACCCGGCGGTGGAAAGAACCTCCTCCACGCTGTCCTGAACGTCTTCGACCGAAATGATGCCGTCTTTGATCTTCGGCTCGAAATGAGCGGTCACGTTGAGGGCCAGCAGGTCGATGGTAGACGGATGGTACTGCTTCTCCAGCGCATCGAAAGCCTTGGCGATTGCAGACGAAATCTTGGCAATGTCGAATTCCGCGATCATGCCGTCACGCTTTTGAACCTGGTACATGCTCTGCTCCTTTTGCTGTACGTTTCGTATCTGCTTCGATCGGTCCGCGAGGCCTTTGGAGGGGCTGATTTCGGAGCCGGTAAGAATAAGGCGTCGGGTATCGGGTAACCGCTTCACCATACCTGCGAGAATTGCCATCGTCAATGGGGGTCACCAATATGTTGAATACAGAACTATAGTGCGCATCAATATATTGTGGTTTTCCACCTGGGGTTTTAGAAATGGGCATTTTGGCGTTCTATGAAAAGCGACCTGCAAAAATAGAACAAACTGCCCCAAACGCCAACGCCGACGGCAAAAAACACAACTCCGCAGACATCGTGGATTTCGGCAAGCGGAAAGAGGCTCGCGGCATTTGCGTCCAGGGAAGCGGCGGTCTATGATGAAGGCGATCCGCATCCCTTTTGACGCGGGGCCCGGCCCAAGCGAAGGAGCCTTTATGATCGACCATCCCATGCGGCGCTCCGACCGCGCCCTCTCCCCTGACGAAGCGCTCGCCGTGCTCGACGATGCGGCGTTCGTCACGCTGTCGACCGTCGACGAAAGCGGCGCCCCCTACGGCGTGCCGCTTTCGTTCGTGCGCCGCGGAAGCACGCTCTACGTGCACGCCACGAACCAGGGCGGCCTCAAGTTCGACTGCTTCCGGCGCGACGCGCGCGCATGCGCCACCGCCGTAACCGACGTGGTTCCGTTTTTCGCGAACGGCGATTTCTCCACGTACTACCGGTCCGCCATGGCGTTCGGATCCATGCGCGAAGTGGAGCCGGGGGTCGAGTTCAAGCGCGCGTTGGTGGATCTGTGCACGAAGTACGTGCCCGAGGCCAAAGCGCACATCGGCGAAGCCATGCGCTGCGAAGGGCCGAACACTTCGGTGTGGGCGTTGGACATCCGGCGCGTGACCGGCAAAGCCCAGCCCCTTCCCCCATCGGGCGCCGCGCCCGCCAGCCCCCATGCGGAACAGGCGCGCTAGCTCATGCGCATCGCAGGATTGCAGAAGCTCACGCTGCTGGACTTCCCCGGCAAAACGGCCGCCACCGTGTTCACTCCAGGGTGCAACTACCGTTGCCCGTTCTGCCACAACGCCGACCTGGTGATCGACGCGGCGCGCACGCCCGACGCCGTTTCCCTCGACGAGCTCTTCGCGTTTCTGGACAAGCGCCAAGGACTGCTCGACGGCGTGTGCGTCACAGGCGGCGAGCCGCTTTTGCAGCCAGGCATCGAAGATTTCCTGTCGCGCGTGCGCGATCGGGGGTTCGCCACGAAGCTGGACACCAACGGCAGCTTCCCCGATCGACTGCGCGCCCTCGTCCAGGCCGATCTCGTTGATTACGTGGCCATGGACGTGAAGAACGCGCCGTACCGGTATGCGGAAACCGTGGGCGTGCCGGGCTTCGACCTTGCGCCCGTGCAGACCTCGATCGAGTTCTTGATGGAAGGGCACGTGCCCTTCGAGTTTCGCACCACGGTGATGCGGGAGCTGCACGCGGCCGACGATCTGCTCGCTATCGCTTGCTGGATCGAGGGCGCTCCCCGCTGGTTCCTGCAAAACTACCTGGACGCGGAAAGCGTTCTTGCGGGCCCGGGGCGTTTCCATGCATGGGACGTCGACGAACTTGAAGCGCTCCTGCCCGAGCTGCGCGCACATGTGCCTGCCGTGCAGCTACGAGGATCGAAGTAGCGCAGGGCCGGACGGACGGACAGACGGGCGAGAGCGTCCCGCGAGGGCATGCGGCTGCCCGCATGTTCGCCTGGCAGCACGCCCGCCGGCCCGCCGCGAAACGCCGCCGGCCCGCGCCGCGCCGCTGCCGAGCCGCCGCGTTTCGCAGCGCGCGCCGCCGCTCGCCCGGCCGCGAAAATCGTTGCTCGTGGAAAGCGCAAGGAAATGGAGCCGCTTCGGTTCCGTGCGATCATAATAGGACGCTACCCCGCGCACCGGCCGGGGGCGCACGTCCGCACCACCGCAGAACAGGAGCATGCATCATGGCGAATTGTCTTGTCGCGCAATCCGGCGGGCCCACCGCCGTCATCAACGCCAGCTTGGCCGGCGTCGTTCGCGCCAACCAGCTGAACCCCGTGTACAACCGCGTGTTCGGCGGCCTGCACGGCATCGAGGGCACGCTCGCGGGCAAGCTCTACGACCTGACCGATCTGCCCAGCCGAGATATCGACGTTCTCAAGCAAACCCCCTCGTCGGCGCTTGGCACGTGTCGCTACAAGCTCAAGCGCGGCAACGACGCCGATTACCGCCGCCTCGTCGACGTCATGGACGCGCACGACATCAGCACCATGTTCTACATCGGCGGCAACGACTCCATGGACACGGTGGACGCGTTGGCATCGTGGGCGCAGGAGCACGCGCCCAGCAAGCGTTTCATCGGCATACCCAAAACCGTCGACAACGACCTGGTTCCCGTGGACCACTGCCCCGGTTTCCCCAGCGCGGCGAAGGTCGCCTGCCAAATCACGCATGCAACGTATTTGGATTACGCCGCGTACACCCGCCCGGAGGTGTTCGTCCTCGAGGTCATGGGACGTGATGCGGGCTGGCTGGCCGCAAGCACCTGCGTCACCGGCGACGTCGACCTGCTGATCTTGCCGGAAACGCCGTTCAACAAGGATGCGTTCTTGGCCGAGGTGCAGAAGAAGTTCGACCAGAAGGGCGAATGCTACATCGTCGCATCCGAAGGCGCTCGCTACGCCAACGGCGCCTACCTGTCGGCCGGAGAAGCGGCCAACGACGGCTTTGCGCACGCGGTGCTGGGCGGAGCCGCAGCTACGCTCAAGCAGATGATCGTCGATGCGGGCATCGTCCCGCGCGGCGTGGTGCAGGATCTGTCGCGCGCCGCGCGGTCGAGCAACTTCGCCCAAAGCCTTGTCGACGTGAACGAAGCCTATGACCTGGGATTGAGCGCGCACATGCGCAGCGCCGACCCCGCGTTCACCGGCCAGGTGGTGGGCGTGCGCCGCAACGCCGCGGCGGCAGCAGAGGGTCGCTACGATGCCGAGTTCTTCGCCGGTCCCGCCAGCGAGTTCGCGAACTTCGTGAAGCAGTTCCCCGCCGCATGGATCCGCCCGGACTACCAGGGCATCACCGACGAAGCGATCGCCTATTTCCGCCCGCTCATCGAAGGCGAGCCGAAGCTGATCATGGACGGCGGCCTACCGGCTACGCTGACGCCGTTCAACAAGCGGTAGACAAAAAACGCGCGCCGCAACCCGACCGCGTATGCTAGCATGACGCAAACAATTACGCGCAATCGGCCGTGCGGCGCGCGGCCCTCAGCAAGGGAGTCCTCGTGTCCGCAGAAGCAGCAGTGTCAACCTTCATCATCCTCGGCGCGTTCGTCGCGCTTTTGGCAGCACTCAAGGTCCTGAAAAGCAAAGGCGTCGCATTCACGCCGCGCGTGTTCGCCGCCTTAGGCATGGGCATCGTGCTGGGCATCGGCATCCAGCTTGGCGCAGGCCGAGGAGCGGAAGCGGCCACCGTGGCGCTCGACTGGATGTCGATCGTCGGGCAGGGCTACATCGGGCTTTTGAAGATGCTTGTCATGCCGCTTGTGTTCGTGGCTATCGTGGGCGCGTTCACCCGCACCGAAGACACGCTGAACCTCGGTCGCATCGGCGCTATCGTATTGGCCGTGCTGATGGGAACCGTGGCGATATCGGCCCTAGTCGGTTGGGCGTCGGTCGCGTTCACGGGGCTTGCCGGAGCCAGCTTCACCAGCGGAAGCGTCGACGCCGCGAAAATGGACGTGCTGCAAGGCCGCCAGGAGCAGGTGGCGAACCTCACCCTGCCGCAGGAAATCCTCTCGTTCATCCCCACGAACATCTTCGCGGACTTGGCCGGCACCCGCTCCACCTCCACTATCGCGGTTGTGATCTTCTCCGCCATCGTCGGCATCGCCTACCTCAAGCTGCGCGACAAGGACTCCGGCCAGGCATCGTTTTTCAAGCAGCTGATCGACAGCCTGTACGGCATCGTCATGCGCATCGTGTCCATGGTGCTGGGGCTTGCGCCTTACGGCGTGATGGCGCTCATCGCGCACGTCATGGCCACGAGCGACTACAACGCTATCCTTGATCTGGGAAAATTCGTGCTGGTATCCTACGCGGCCATCGCGTTCATGTTCGCAGTGCACTGCCTGATCCTGCTGGCGAACCGCACCAGCCCCCTCATGTACCTGAAGAAGGCCTTCCCGGTTCTGAGCTTCGCCTTCGTGGCGCGCACAAGCGCCGGAGCGCTGCCCCTCAACATAGAAACGCAGACGCGCGCGCTGGGCGTGGATTCCGCCACGGCCAACTTCTCCGGCAGTTTCGGGCTGTCCATCGGCCAAAACGGATGCGCGGGCATCTATCCGGCCATGTTGGCCACCATCATCGCGCCCACGGTGGGCATCGACGTGTTCTCGCCCACGTTCATCATCGGCTTGATAGCCGTGGTGGTCATCAGCTCGTTCGGCGTAGCGGGCGTGGGCGGCGGCGCGACGTTCGCCTCGCTCATCGTTCTGGGAACCATGGGGCTGCCCATCGAGATCGTGGGCCTGCTGGCATCGGTCGAGCCGCTGATCGACATGGGGCGAACCGCGCTCAACGTGAGCGATTCCATGGTTGCCGGCGTGACCGCGTCAAACGCCGTGGGCAAGCTCGACCGCGAAACGTTCAGCGATCCCGAAGCGCGGGTGAGCAGCTCCGCGCAAGCCGAGCTGTAGACGCCGCGCTTCGTCGACGGCCGCCGCCCGCTCCCGCTAGCTGCGTGCGCCCTCCAGCAGCCCGCGCAGTTCCTTCTGCACGCTGTTGTCGACGTTCGGACCGATGATTTTCGACGCAATCTGCTTGATGGCGGAACGACCGTTGCCCATGGCTACGCTTTGACCTGCCATGCGAAGAATCTCGTAGTCGTTCATGGAATCGCCGAACGCCATCATCTGGTTCGCCGCAAGCCCGTGCGCGTCGAGCACTTGCTGGATGCCCGTCGCCTTGCTCACGCCGCGTTGCATGACGTCGATCCACTTGCGCCCCGACGGAGCGAACACGAAGTCGTCGTCAAGCTCGCGCGTGAGGATGTACGCCATATCCATCACGTCCTCGTCGCAGTACACCGAAGCCTTCAGGATGCTCGTCGTGGGGGAAGGCACGGCCAATACGCGCGTCGGGTTCGGCAGGTTCTTGTCCACCTCGCGCTCGAAGCGCGCTTCGTCGTCAAGCAGGTAGCTGCTGGTTTCGTCGAACAGGGCCAGGTGCATGGTGTCGAACAGGTCCACGATGCGAGTCAATCGGCGCACGGCGGCATGCGAGAACACCTCTAAGTCGACCAACTCGCCCCCAACGATAACCTGCGCGCCGTTCGATGCCACGAAGTCCATGCAGTCGGCCACCGGCTCGAACAACTCATGCAGCGTATCGAAGCGCCGACCCGACGAAGCGACGAACTGAATGCCCGCGTCGCGCAGGCGCAAAATGAGATCGTACGACCCTTCGGGCACCCGCTCGCTTCCATCGAGGAACGTGCCGTCCATGTCGCTGGCGATAAGCTTGATCATGTTTGCCTCCTTCGCGGACTCCCCGCGAGCCCGCTTCTTTTCCGTATGCTCTCGTATGTTCTCCCCTCATTGTAAAGCCCGTTTTCGCGCGCCACTGTTTCTCCGCGAAGAGTTTGCAAGCCGTTGACGTGAAGCACAGGGCGCAAGGCGCAGGACGCGGGACGCAAAGCGCGAACGGGTACGGCGTCTCGTTTTGCAGGCGGCCCGTCGTTTCGAAAGGAACGCTTTCTTTGTCGAAGCACCTTCGACCCGCCAGCCCTTCGGTGCGCGCCGGGCGCCCGTCCGCGGCTCAAAATTGCGGGTCTGCGCTTCTCAACCAACCCATCATTCGCAATTGCTTTGAGCGGTTGCATCAACTGCCCAGTTCATCATGGTGCAACAAATTCGATACTCGGCAGAAGCCCTTCTCGAAGAGCGCAGGTCCGCAATTTTGAGCCAAATCCGATGCGCGGCCAGATTTGACAGGCCCCGGGTTCGCGGACGTTCGCGCAGCAGCGCAAGCCCCTCCGCGGCATCCTGCGACGCAACAAGAGGCGCATCGCAAAATGCCGCGAGCAGACTCTTCAGTCTCGCAGGATGACAAGACGGACATCTAGCACACAAAATACCTGGTCACAGCCTACGCAACCTGAGCGTGCGCAAAAAATAGCGAAACGCAACGCCAAAGTGGTGGAACGGGCAAGCCCGCAATCGCATCATACGAGCCACCCCAGCGTACGGCGCCGCGCTTCGGGTATCATGAATCAGATCAAACAGAAGGGACCAACCACATGAGCTTCGCCGACAACCTTGTCTACCTTCGCCAGCACTACGGCGTGACCCAGGAAGGGCTTGCCGAGCAGCTTGGCGTATCGCGCCAGACCGTATCGAAATGGGAAGCCGGCACGAACTACCCCGAAATGGACAAGCTGCTTGCGCTGTGCGACCTGTTCCACACGAACCTCGACGACCTCATGCGCGGAAGCGTGCACGTGGTAAAGGAAAACGACACCGAGAGCTACGACCGCCACATGAACCGCTACAACCTGTCCATAGCGATGGGCGTGGGGCTCATTTTGGTAGGCGTCGGCGTGATCGCGCTGCTGGAGACCTTCGGATGGCCGAGCAACCTGCAAACCGTTGCACTGCTGTCGTTCGTGGTCGTGGGCGTGATGTTCCTCATCGTCGGCGGAATGAATCACGCGGAGTTCAAGCGCCGCAACCCCTCCATCGAGCCGCGTTATTCCACCGACGCGCTCGAGCGATTCGGGCGGCGCTATCCCGTCATGATCGCCGGAGGCGTAGGGCTCATTCTGCTTGACGTCATTTTCCTGGTAGGGCTATCTCCGGAAGACGCCTCTTTCGACGTCGTGCGCGGGATTCACATGGAAGAGCTTCTCATGGGCCCGTTCATGTTCGCGATGGCTCTTGCCGTGGGGATCCTCATTTGGGCCGGCATGCAAAAGTCGAAGTACGACCTGTCCGAGCTTACCTACATTACGCATCGCCAAGACCTGGGAGCCGATCTGCCGCCGTCCGCCATCGTCAAAACGCCTGAACAGGTGCGCGCCGAACGCATCATGGGCGTTATCTGCGGGTGCATCATGCTGCTGGCTACTATCGTGTTTCTGGTGTGGGGCTTCGTTCCGCTGTTCGACCAGGTTGGCACCTGGGACGGCCTGGACAAAAGCGCGCTCAAAGACGCTATCCGAGACGGCCAAGGCGGGTTCTACATCAGCTGGATCGCGTTCGTGGTGGGCGGCATCCTGTGCGGCATCGTTTGCCTGATCGGCAGCGTGTTCACCAAGTCGAAGGAAGACTGGATTGCCGAGGCGCGCCAAGAGGACGCCTGGATGAAGGTGGCGAAAGCCGACGAGCAGCAGAACAACCCCTGGTCGCACGGGACGAACCCGACTTCGCAGCTGCCCGCACCGGGCGCGCCCGGTGTGCCCGTGCCGCCCCCGGCGCCGAAGCCCACGACGAGCGATCGCGACCGCACGGGAACCAGCTGGCGATAGCTCGGCAGCCCCGATCGGGGCTGCCAGCCCGCGCGGGTGCACGCCGGAGAACATTGTCGCCCCAAACGGACGGTTTTCGGCGCCAAAGCGTCCGTTTGGGGCGACAATGCCCCTCGCTTATTGCACGCAGCCCCTGGCTGTTGCCGGGGTTGCAGCCCCTGGCTGTTGCCGGGGTTGCAGCCCCTGGCTGTTGCCGGGGTTGTAGCCCGGCGCCCTATTCGCCGAGCTTTTCCGCTGCTTCGCTCACTGCTCACAGCAAAGTCAAGCCGCTGTCGCACGACCAGCCTCGCCGCAAGGCTCACGCCGACCCATCTGACCGAACCGCACACCGCAAACCGGCGTCTGCAGGAATGAGATTCGTCAAAAAGTACGTTTTGGACAGGGCAAAGTACCTTTTGCGTCTATCCCGTGGCACCCTCCCGCCCGTAGAGTCCCAAGATGCAGGGACCACGTAAAGCCCGTTTTCAAACGGGCGAAAGGAGGGGCATCATGACCCAACAGGAAACGCATTCCTCTATAAGTCGAAGAACGTTTTTGCAAGGCGCAGCGTTTCTCGGCGTGTACGGAGGCCTAACAAGCCTTGGGCTCGCGGGCTGCACGGCTCCCGCATCAGGGGGGAAGAGCGGCGGCAGCTGGACGGCCGGCACGTACAGCGCCCAAGTGACGGGGCACAATGCTCCGTTCACCATCGACGTGACGTTTTCCGACACCGCAATCACAGCCATCGATGCCAGCACGAACCAGGAATCTCTAGGAGTAGGGGCATCGGCTCTTCAGGACTTGGCAAGCCAAATCATAGAGCACCAAACGCTCAACGTGGATTCCGTGACCGGCGCCACGCTGTCCAGCATGTGCCTGCAACAAGGAGTGAAAGAGTGCGCGGGACAGGCAGGAGCCGCCAAAGACTTAGAGAAAGCCACCGGGCCGGAAGATATCGTCAAAGATTCCTATACAGCCGACGTCTGCGTGATCGGCGGCGGCGGAGCCGGGCTGACCGCGGCAATTTCGGCAGCCCAAGCGGGAGCAAAAGTCGTCGTCATCGAAAAATGCGGAATCACCGGAGGCTCTACAAACGTATCGGAAGGCGCGCTCAACGCAGTAGACCCCGAGCGTCAACAAAAGCAGGGCATCGAAGATTCGACTGAAAAGTTTTACGAAGTCACTTACGAGGGAGGGCACGGCCAAGGCACGCCCGAGCTCATCCGATACCTCACCGACAACGCGCTCGATTCCGTCCATTGGCTCGAGTCGATCGGCGTCGAATTCAAGCCCGAAGTAGGTTCGGCGACCGGCTCCCTGGGAGAACGCAGTCATTATCCCGCAACCCCTTCGGGCAACACGTATATTCGGTCTTTCCAAAAGTTCATCGAAGATCACCCCGATCAGCTGGCCCTTCTCAACGAAATGCAAGCACAGGAGCTCATAACCGAGGGCGGCAAGGTTGCGGGCGTGAAGGCCGTCCATCGCGGCAAGCAACCTGTCACGGTTCAGGCTCGATCCGTCGTCATCGCAACCGGCGGATTCGGAGCAAACGTCGAGTATCGCCAGCGCGTCAACACCGGCGTATGGGCCGATGTCAAACTGGATGACTCCATAGGCTGCACGAACATCAAGCCGTGCGCGCAAGGCGAAGGCCTCAAGCTGGCCGAAGCGGCCGGCGCAGAACTGGTGGGATTGCCCGATATCCAACTACATCCATGCGGCACGCCAGGCACCGGGCTTATGGAGGACATCCGCACGTCAGGACGCAATCGCATTTTCGTGAACAAAAACGGCGAACGTTTCGTCAACGAAGGAGCCGAGCGCGACACCCTGTGCAAGGCCATCTTTGCGCAGCCCGATTCCACGTACTGGATCGTCGTTAACAAAGTTCGATATCCTTCGGAAACGCAACCTGATGCGAACGGGGCAACCATCGAGAACATGCTCGCCCTCGGCCACATCGTCAAAGGGGAAACCATTGAAGACCTGGCCAGCAAAACCAAGATGGACGCAGTCAAACTGCAGGAGGCCATCGACGGCTATAACAAAACAGTGTCCGGAGAAGCCGAGGATCCCTTCGGATTCAAGGCGACAAACACCGCCGACCAGCAACTGACCGAAGGGCCTTGGTACGCATGCCGCAAGGTGCCCACCGTCCATCACACTATGGGCGGCGTCCGCATCGACGTGGATACCCGAGCGCTCGCCCCTTCCGGATCTCCGGTTGAAGGCCTGTTCGCGTGCGGAGAATGCACCGGCGGCATTCACGGCAGCAACCGGTTGGGAGGAAACGCTATAGCCGATTGCGTCACGTTCGGTCGAACCGCCGGCACGAACGCCGCGAAAAACGCGCTTGGAGCCTAACCCCATTCGCAACCCGGCAATCGATATGAGTGCTCGGCCGTCAAGTAGGTCGAGCACTCGCCGCTTTAAGACCGAGGGCGAGATCCGTCCAACACCTTATCAAGAAGCTCCTGCTTAGAGTGCACGCCTGCTTTTCGGTAAACCGTGCGCGTGTAGTTTCGTATCGTATTCTCGGAATAGTTCAGTTCCTCAGCGATAAAGCTCCGGCTCCGTCCTTGCGCAATCAGGGCAACAATGGCTGATTCTGTTTCATTCAATCCGCAATTTGCCGCAAACGCTCCAACGGTATCTTCCTCGCGCGCCGCCTGAGGCTCGGACGGCGCACATTCCGCCATTCGATCAAGCTCGAACCCAACGGGGTGATCCCCCATGAAGTGAGGCCGCAGTATCAACGTCGCTTCAACTAGCACCACAAGCGCCATCACGATGAGCAGCCAAAGACTATGGTCGAGCGTTGGACCCACCGCGTACACGATCAAACGGCCAACCGCCATGCACAGCAACGACCCTCCGTACAACGCGGCATATACCAGCGTCGTTGGCCAATGGACGTGTCGCCCGATAAAGCATATGAACACTACCAGCGGAATGTAGAAACAGGTGACCGCATTCGCCAGCAAAAACGTACTCGATTCTTCCGAACCATCCCATCCGCTCATAAGAAAGCAGATGCTCGCCATCATGAGCGCATTTTGGAACAGCCAGTACCCCGACAGCTTGAATGCCCGCCCCCGAACAAGCACGAACCACACAACAACCGCTATTATCAGAACAACGAGCACCTGATGAATCGATCGAACCGCTTGCGAAAGCTCGCGTAGCCGACCGTCCGGATACCCCAACGCCATGCCCAGCAGCAAAGCATACAGAAAAAAGGCTGCGGCAACTTGCAAAACACCTTTTAAAAGATCCTTTTCCTCGTACAGGCAATCCTCCTTGTTCACCACGTAGGGCCCTCGCGGATCGTTCAACCTATCCCGTCGATCCAATTCCGACATAGCCTGCCAATAGGCGAAAACGGAAAGCGCCGGAACGAACAAGTTGATCATGCCTGCAACCACGTCATCCAGGTAGCCCATCAACAACGAGAGCACGCATGAAAGGGCCAGCCCTCCGGCAGCATAGAAAAACACCTCGCCAGGCCTCAATCGCTCGAAAAAGAATATCCATAGAATTTCACCGCCAACCAGCCCAACGCCGCCGACCACCACGCGCAACGCCTCGAACTGCGTACTATCGAAAAACAAGTCAAGCAGGTACAGAAGACTCGAAGCGGTCATGAGAAGAAAACCCGACCATACGAATACACCCCGCGTCGCCCGCGAAAAGCCCGCCTTGTAGACCAAAAAGACCAGAACGGCGATAACAGCAACGCGAGCAATGTTCGCACCTACCGTTATCATTCCGACATCAGCTGAAAAGTGAAGATTGTAGAAATTGAATTGATACCAAAGTCGGTAAAGCCCAATTCCGAGAAAGGCAAGGACGAAGCCCGTTAGATACGTGGCTTTAAACGCGAGAAGAGAACCGGTATGCAAATACCGATCAGCCCCGCACGTCGACGAGCGAACGCTATCCTCCCCGTGTCCCATGCGCGCATTGTATCATAGCGCTTCAAACGAGCCAGACGAACCCCGGACAGCCACGGTGCGCCCCTTGCATCCACTTCGGAATCGCGCTGCAGCCCACCCAACCATCCGGCCGAGGCGGGCACCGTGCGGGTGCACGCCGGAGAACATTGTCGCCCCAAACGGACGGTTTTCAGCGCCAAAGCGTTCGTTTGGGGCGACAATGCCCCTCGCTTATTGCGCGTAGCCCCGAGCCGTTGCCGAGGCTCCGGCCCGGCGCCCTATTCGCCGAGCTTTTCCGCTGCCTCGAGCCACTCTTCCTCGAGCGCGTCGACCTGCGCCTCCAGATCGTTGATGCGCGCCTGCAAATCGCCGAGCGCCATGAAGTCGGAGGGGTCCGCCGTCGACATCTCCGCTCGCACTCCTTCGATCTTGCTGCGCAGCGTATCCATTTTCCGCTCGTTCGACTGCATCAGCTTGCGCAACGTGCGAATCTCCCCACCCGAAAGAGAAGCGCCCGCGGAAGCCGAATCCGAAGCAGGCTCCCCGCTCCCGCCCAATCGGCCCGCGGCGCTCGCCGATCCGCGTCCGCCGCCAGACGAAGCCTGCTTGGACGCTTGAGCACCGCCGCTGCCGGTCGGGCCGCCGTCCGTCATTCGCAGGTATTCCTCGACTCCGCCAGGCAGATGGTGGATTTTGCCGTCGATGACGGCAAACTGATGGTCGGTCACGCGCTCCATAAGGTAGCGATCGTGCGTGACCAGCAGCAACGTGCCGGGCCACGCATCCAGCAAGTCCTCCACTGCGGCAAGCATATCCGTATCCAGATCGTTGCCCGGCTCGTCCAGGATGAGCACGTTCGGCTCATCCAGCAGAATCAGCATCAAGGCAAGGCGGCGCTTCTGGCCGCCCGACAAATCGCACACCGGCTCATTCAGATCGGCGTTCGTGAAGCCCAAGCGCTCCAGCAGCTGACCGGGTGTCATTTCCTTGCCGTCGAGCATCGTACGGCGATTGTAACGCCCGATAACCTGACGCACGCGATCGTCGCCCAAACTGGACAGATCGTCCAAGTGCTGGGACAGCACGGCGAAACGCACGGTCTTGCCAATCTTCACCAAACCGGACGTAGGCGCTTGCAGTCCTTGAATGGTGCGTAGAAGCGTGGTCTTGCCTGCGCCGTTCGCGCCCACGATGCCGTAGCGGTCGCCCGGCCCGATAATCCACTCCACATCGTCGAGAATCGGCTGGTCGGCACCGTCGAAGCGCACGGTCACGTGTTCCAGATCCACCACCTGCTTGCCCAGGCGCGCCATTGCCATACGCTTGAGCTCCAGTTCGTTGCGCAAGGGAGGAACGTCGGCGATCAGCTCCTGAGCCGCTGCCACGTGGAACTTCGGCTTCGTTGCGCGAGCGCGGGCACCGCGCGACAGCCAAGCCAGCTCGCGGCGCAGCGCGTTCTGCCGCTTCTGCTCGGCCAATGCCGCCAGCCTGTCTCGCTCGACGCGCTGCATGATGTACGCCGAGTACCCGCCCTCGAACGGCTCGACCACCTTGTCGTGCACTTCCCACATGCTCGTGCACACTTCATCAAGGAACCAACGATCGTGCGTGACCACCAAAAGAGCGCCTTGCCCCTGCCGCCAACGACGCTTCAGATGGTCGGCCAACCAGGTGATGGCGCGCACGTCCAGGTGGTTCGTGGGCTCGTCAAGCGCAAGCACGTCCCAATCGCCGATAAGCAAGCGAACCAGGTCGACCCGGCGGCGCTGCCCGCCGGACAGCGTGCCCACCTGCGCATCCCAAGGAATGTCGGACGCCAAGCCGGCGATGATCTCGCGGATGCGCGCATCGCCCGCCCATTCGTATTCAGCACGATCTCCCACAACGGCGCGCTCGACGGTGTCTTCATCGCGCAGGGCGTCGGACTGAGCCAACACGCCCACGTGCACGGCCCCGTTCCTTAGAACGCGCCCCTCGTCAGGATCTTGCGCACCGGCCAGCAATGCGAGCAGCGTCGATTTTCCGTCGCCATTGCGTCCGACGATGCCAACGCGATCGCCCTCCTCGACGCCAAGAGACACGCTCTCGAACACCTCTTTGGTCGGGAATTCCACCCGAACCTTCTCGCAGCCAAGCAAAAACGCCATATGATTCCGTCCTTCGCAAAGTATTCGCGCTCTATGATAGCAAACCCATCGCGAAAGAACGCAGGCGAACGCCCTGCGGCAACATTGCGGTGCATGGCGCCCTTCACGAACGAAACGTGCGATCTTCGGCGACGAGCGACGGCAAACGTCGGCCCTCTTTCGCGAAAAGCGCCGCACGGTGCAGCAGGCGTTACATCATGACCGCAACGGCAACCACGAAAGCCACCGTCAACACGAACCCGCCCGCCATGATGGCCCAAACCGCAGGGCGTCCCCAGTTCATGGTCCAGCCGATGCCGAACCGTTCGGGCAAGAACAGGCTGGGATCATCGGGGTTGAAGTAGAACACGCCCAGCTTCCAGTGCTCGTCATCGTCGGCCAAGAGCTTTTCCGAGCCGCCCATGCGCGCGAACACGCGCGCGCCGCCTTGCCCGTACACCACGCTGATCACGATGGATCCCACCACCAACGCCAGCGCCAGCACCACCACGAACACGCCCGCTTCAGCTATGCCAATCACGCCGATGAACGCAAGCTCCATAACCGGCCCCAGCAAGCTGAGAATCAGGCCGCCCACCACCAGCAGAATGCTCTGAGCGCGCGCGAACATACCGTACGCCAGCGCAGACGTGGCGGGCGCACCCGGGTCGGATGGCTTCTTCGACCGCAGGATAGTCCAATGGGAAAACGCCATGCAAGCCGCCATGAAAGCCACTATGAGCACGGGCGCCAGGACCACGAACGGGGATTTCTCCATGTAGTCCGTCACCTCGCCCTGGAAGTTAACATGTTGCGGAATCAGATCGGGCATCTGCGCATAGCCCACCGCGCCGATGAGCAGCGTAACGGCCATGACCGGCACGTACAGCAGGTTCCACTTGAGCGACACCGCGCGAGGCACCGGCGCGTCGCCCACCACCGCCACGGACTCCTGCGCTTCGGCCTTCCAGCCGCGCTCCTTTTTATAAACGTTCACCTTGGCGCGGAAGAACAGCATCAGTCCGTAACTGCAAGCGCAGATCAGCAGCGTACCCGCGCAAAGCGTCGCAAGGGTAACGGCAGGATTCTGCATACATGCGCCCCATGCGCCGACGGCCGTCAGGATTGCGGTAAGTCCCAGCATGGCGATCGCGTACCGGCGCTTGAGCGACCGCAGGTACGGATCGCGCGCGGCTGCATCGGGCACGGTAACCGCGAAGACCTCGCCGCGCCGCATGAGAAACGGCGTCACCACCGTCATGAGGCCGGTCAGCGGGACCAGCGACATCGTGAGAACAAGCATCGCCGATGCGAATTTAGTTGCAGGTGCCTCCATAGCGATACCTTATCCTTCCGTCCCGAAAACCCCGGATCCCCCGCGCACGGTAGCGCACTGCGCAGCGCCCGACCGGCCAGCCGACGCCGACGGGTTCGCCCCTCGGCAATCCGTGCGCTCGCCCGCTCCGTACGCGCGCGCCGCCTGAGCCTGCGCGCATTCCAGAAACTCGCCCCAGCTGCCGCCGCGCGCACGATGGGCCAGCGCCAGCTCGAACAGCCCATCCTCCATTTTCGCCAGCTCGATCTGCATGCGATCGGCCCGATCCTCCTCGCACGGATCGGCGATGAACGCCCCCGACCGACCGCGCATGAGCACGTATCCCTCGTCACGAAGCACGGCGTACGCCTTGTTCACGGTATGCAGGTTGATGCCCAAATCGCTTGCCAGCGACCGCACGCTGGGCAGCGCCTGGCCGGCAACCAGCTCGCCTCGCGCGATGGCGCCGATAATCTGGCTGCGTATTTGCAGGTACAGCGGCTCCTCCGCCTTCTGATCGATGCGTAAGATCACGCCGATCGCACCCCACTTTCATTTCGCCGCAAAATTTCTTTCCTGTTTGTTATATTTATGCTATAACAGATGGAACAAAGATGCAAGTTCACAAGGGCAACGCGCGTGAAGCGTGCCGCAAAGCGAGCCGCAGCGCTGAAACGAGTTGCAGCGTCGAAACGGGTCGAAGCGCCCAGGCGGAGCTGACGCACCTTGCCTATCGAGAGGGGGCACCATGAAGCGAATCGTGGTATTTCTTGTTGTTACCTTTATATTGACCTGGGCATACGAATTTGGCGTTGTGTATCCACTCGCAACGGGCGCCATCGAGGGCGTTCCGGCCATGGCTACGCAGCTTGCCGTCGGCGCGGCCATGTTCTTCCCCGCCTTGGGCGTGCTCATCACGCGCCTGGTCACGCGCGAAGGTTTCAAAAACAGCGTCATCAAACCCAAGCGGTTCAAGAAGTCCGCGATCTGGTTCGTCGTGGCATGGTTCGCGCCGGCGGCGTTGGCCGTCATCGGAGCAGGCGCGTACTACCTGGTATTTCCGCACGACTTCGACCCCAGCATGTCCGCCATGATCGCTTCCCAACAGCAGGCGGCCGCGGCGGCTGGCGCGGGAAACATCCCCGCCGACCAGCTGCGTACCATGCTGCTGGTTCAACTGCCCGTCGCCGTGTTCCTGGCCCCCGCGCTCAACATCGTCACAACGTTCGGCGAGGAATGGGGCTGGCGCGGCTATCTGGTGCCGAAGGTGTCCGAGCGTCTGCGCATTGTGCCGACGCTGCTGGTCACTGGCGTAATTTGGGGGCTTTGGCACGCGCCGATCACCGCGATCGGGCACAACTACGGCACGGACTATCCCGGCTGGCCGTTCGTGGGAATCGCCGCTATGTGCGTATTCTGCATCGTTATCGGCATCTTCCTGACGTACGTCACCGTGCGCACGGGCAGCTGCCTGGCCGCAGCCATCGGCCACGGCGCCATCAACGGCTTCCTGAGCGCCGTGCTGCTGGTCTCGGCAACGGGCGGCAACCCTTTCGTGGGGCCGTTGGCCACCGGCGTCATCGGAGGCAGTGCTTTCATCGCCGTCGCGGCGCTCATGCTCTGGGACCTGCACCGTCGTGAAAAGGCCGGCACACTCGATATGCCGAAGGCAGGGCTGCCCGACAACACGACGAAGGCGGATCGAGCCCGCAGCACGTCTGCAAGCTAGCATTTCGCGCAACACGAAGGCCGCGACCCGTTGCAGCACGGGATCGCGGCCTTTCACTGCTCGGACGTGGGCTAGCGAGAACCGTAAGCCTCCCAGTTATCCGGAACGTCGGCGTCGGCATGGCATTGCGTGCAAGCATTGACCGACGGTTCGTGAACCTTGTGGCAGTCGCCGCATGCCAACCGCTCGCCATGGTACTCTTCGTGCGGATTGTACGCACGGTCTTGTGTAGCGGCCGCAAGCCCCTCGCGCGACGTGTCGTGGCACGCCTTGTTCAGACAGAATCCGTCGTCGAAGCTCCGCTGCTCAAGAGGCAAATCGTATCCGCCAGTCACCCAAGCGGCGCCTTCGGCCAACTGCTCGCTCAGCGTAGGCACATGACATCCCATGCACGTAACATCGGCACCTTGGTGCACTGCCGACAAAAGAGCCGGATCCTGCGAGTAATATCCTTCCACGTACGGGTCCATCGGCGTATGGCAGATAGCGTTGCAGAAACTCGGCTGTTCGTGCCACACCCAGAACCCCGCTCCGGCCACAACCAGAACCGCCGCCGTCACGCCCACGGCAATCCACCGGCGCGTGCGCGCGCGACGCTGCTCGAAACCGCTCGCCTCATCGCCCCGGGAAGCATCCTTCGCGACGGCGCTTGCCGCCGACTCCTTCGCCGCCGGAACGGCCGAAGCCCCCCGATCTTGTTCTTGCGTCATGTCAGCTCCTCCTCTAGGCGACGATGCGGCCCTTGCCCGTGCGCTCGACCTCGCACAATCCCGACCTGAACGGCGGGAACCCGGTAATTGGATCGAAGTCGCGCGTAGTCAGCAGATTGATGTCCGCCTGATGCCACCCGTGGAACACGTCCACGACGCCCGGCAGCACGAGGTTCGTGATCTCCGCGTTCATGACAACTTCGCCAAACTGGTTGAACACGCGCACCTGATCGCCCTCGGCAATACCGCGCTTCTCCGCATCGTCCGGATGAAGACGAATAACCGGGTCGGGCATGAACTGGTTGAGCCAGGGAAGATCGCGCAGCTTCGAGTGCGTGTAATACGGCACGCGCGATCCGCTATTCAACACCAGCGAGTAATCCTTCGCCTCGTCGGGCGTGCTCACGGGGCTGTGCACCGGCTCCTCGAACACCGGCAAACCATCAAAGCCGTACTGCTTGAGAACCTCCGACACGAACTCTATCTTACCCGTCGGAGTATTGAATCCAGGCTTGCCGTCTTTTCGCAGAAGGCCGTCGGCGTACTTCCGCTCGCCCTTCACGCCACCAGGCACTTCGTAGCCTTCGGGATGCTCGCGCAGCAGGTCCAGAGAAATGTCGATGCCCGCACCGCGATACATATCGTCGAGTGCCGCCTCCACGCTGCCGCCGAAGCACTCCTGCTCAAAGCCCAGCGCGCAACCGATCTCCAGGATGATCTGCCAATCCTCGCGGCACTGCCCCATCGGCTCCACCACCGGATCGCGATGAAATATCTTGCGGCCGAAAATAGCCGGCGGCGCCATGCGCTCGTAGCACATGGCAGCAGGCAGCAGCATGTCCACCAAATCGTGAGTCCAAGGGCGCATGTAATAGTCGATGGCTACCGTAAACTCCATGTCCTTGATAGCCTTTTGGTACTCAGGAGTCTGCGGCCACATCATGGAGTTCACGCCCAGCAGCAAGCCGGCTCGAATCTTGCCGTCGGCAACCAGTTCCGGCAGATGCGCCGTCTGGATCATTTTGAAATAGTGCGCCCATACAGGGAAATCGTCTTTGTCATAGCGAATGTTCTGCAAGCCCTTTTCGGCGTACATGCTCTCCAAACGGAAAGCCGCAGTGGACGCCGAATAGTCGAACGGCAGCCCAGAGCCCATGGAAAGGCCGCCCGCCACGTCAAGATCGCCGGTCAAGGCAATGATGGAGTACACCGCGCGCTGGAAATTGCCCACGTTCGTGGCATGGCAGGCGCCAGCCGAACTGGACACGAGCGTAGCCGGGGAGTTTTCGCAGATGATTTTGACCGCTTCCTCCAGTTTGGCAGCGGGTACCCAGGTGATCTCCTCAACCCGCTCGGGCGTGAACTCCTGCACGTAGCTTGCCAGCTCGTCGAAGCCGTGCGTCCACTTCTCCACAAACTCTTTATCGTAGAGATTGTCGCGCAGCATGACGTGGATGAAGCCGAGCGCCAACGCGCCGTCGGTGCCGGGGCGCAGCTGCAAATGCACGTCGGCCAGCCCGGTCACGGTCGGTGTGATGCGCGGGTCAACCACCACGAACTTGCAGCCGCGCTCCTTGTGCTTCATCATGTCCCCGAAGCGATAAGGCTGCGACCAGGCAGGATTGAGCGACCAGACCAAGCAGCTTGCCGTAGCGTCGGTAGGATCGCTTCCCATGGTCAGCTGGCCGGTAACCAGCTGCGAGCAGATCCAAGTAGCCGCCGCGCATGTGGAGCTTTCAGATCCATACGTGGGGGAACCGAAGAGCGTGGCAAGGCGCTGCATCGCGCCACGGGGCTCTTTGGGATCGCCGCAGTAGAACAGCACGGCTTCGGGACCGCTCTCTTCCTTGATGCGATTGAACTCGCTCGCGATGCGCGCGTACGCATCGTCCCAGGAAATGGGCTCCCATTCGGGCGCGCCGCTACCCTTCGCGTTCGTGCGCACCATCGGGTACGTGATGCGATGCGGGTCGTACAGCTCCTGCAAGCTGGAAATGCCCTTCGCGCAGATGGGGTCGGCGGGATACTTTTCGCGCGCCTCGACGCGCACCACTTTGCCATCTTTGATCGAGGCGGCTATGCCGCACTTCGGCACGTGGTTGCACATGTCGCAGTACGTGTACTTGACTTCGACGGGAGCCTCTTCGGCCACAGCCCCTTCGGGATGCACGATGTTGTAGCCGCCAGCCACCAAGGCCGTGCCCGCAACCGCGCCCGCGCCCTTGAGGAACGTGCGACGGGTGACGCTGGTCATCTCGCTCATGCTATGCCCCTTCCTTCCCCTTCTTCGATTTCGCCACAGCCACGCCCGCGCCCACGCCCGCAGCAACTACGGCAACGCCAGCCGCTCCCAGCACCACAGGATCGATGCCCGGCGCAGCCTGCTCGCGTACCACGTCTTGGGACGAGGCCGCAAACGGCAAGGCATCGTTGGGCATGCCCGCTACTGGCACGTAATAGAACGACGTCTCGTCAATGCGCACGGCATCGTTTGCCGCTATGAACTGGGATACTGCGCTTTGCGAATCGTCCAGGTCGCCGAAGTAGCGCGCGCGGCCCGGGCAGTTAACCACGCAGGAAGGCTGCTTGCCCTCGGCCAAGCGACCTTCGCAGAAGATGCACTTTTCCGCCACCAGGCTACGCTGCACGCCGTAGGATTCGTACGGCGCGGGAACATCGGCGCCGAACAGGTTGCCCTTGGCGTTGTTGAGCTTGCGCGCGCCGTAAGGGCAAGCCGACATGCAGAACCCGCATGCGATGCACTGCTCGTAGTCGATCACCGTAATGCCATCCTCGCGGCGTACGCTCGCACCGGTAGGACACACGCTAACGCACTCGGGATCGTCGCATTGCATGCACGCATGCGGCACGTACGCACGACCCGACTCGCCTACCGTACGCCCCCATTCGCACACGTCCAGGCTGTTCCACGACACGCCGGGCTTCTGGTTGTTCTGCATCTGGCATGCCACGACGCAGGCACCGCAACCCGCGCATCTGCGCAGGTCAATGGCCATTCCGTACCTCGTCATCCCCTTGTCCTTCCTCCTGTTTTCCTGCACGGGAAGAACGGTGTCGATACCTATCTCCCTCGCGCTTCGTCATGGGAAACTCTACGGACTAGAAAGAGGTCGTTCCAGAAGCGCCCGCAACAAGAAGAACTGAGATTTCGCGCCACCCGGAACCTGGCGCAGACCAGATTTCGCCTGCGATCAGGAAACATGCCGCACGTCAAGCGTCGAATGCACGTTGCTCGACGTTGGCGCGGGCGCACGAAAGTGCTAGTATCGCTCTAGGGGATTTTTCGTACCGGAACCACATGATCACTGGGGAGACATCATATGGCCACCGAGCAAGACTACCGTTCCATTCTTATACCGACGCAACCGTTCCGGCGCTTGAAAATAGCCGAATACAAAGAGCTTGGCCGAAAGAAGAAGCTGTTCAAAGGCGAGTACATTCGTACAAGCGCGAAAACCATAGACGACCCGTACTACTTCTATATCGACGAGGGGCAGATAGCTGCGACGTTCGAGCAAGAATCAGGAGGCGGCATGCCGCTGTACTGGCGCAACGCAGGAAACGCCTTCTCGGCCGAATACAACGACTACGCCTCGATCGGGCGATACAAAGCTCGTTTCGTAGCTACGCAAAACACTGTCTTGTTCGCGTTCACGCAACGACAACTCTACGAGCTCGCCCAGCAAGACCCCGATCTATTCTACGAGTTCATCGATGTATGCCACCTATCGTTTGCCCAAATGGGACACCGAATAAGCAACACGGGCTACCAATCATCGACCAAGCGCATGATCATGTGGCTGCAAAAACTGTGCGCCACCCAAAAGCCCGAGCCGGACGGCACGTTCGACATCGAGTGCAACCTGACGCTCAATCAGCTTTCCGAGCTGCTGGCCATCCATATCACCACGTGCACGAAATTGATTGCGGCGCTTGAGAGCGAAGGCGTCCTCAAGCGAACCCGAAGCCGCATACGGGTATACGATGCCGAAAAGCTAGCTCGCTACGGGCTGGAAGACAATCCCATCGTGTACTGACGTGGGCTGATCGCTCTAGCGCACCTTCGCCACGATAAACCCGAGCGTAGCAACCGCCATAATGGCGGAGAATCCGAAGGCAACCTGATACGCCAGCGCCGGGTCTGCCACGCCCGCCGATGTTGCGCCCACCGCCGTGATGGCGAACACCATCACCGACGTTCCCAGCGACGCGCACGCCTGCCGCGCCGCAATGCAAAACGACGATCCATCGGCGACGATCGGGCGCGGCAACTTCGCCAAACTCCACGAAGTCAGCGGCCCCACCAAGCCCGATACTCCCACCGCGCGCACTGCTTGACAGAGCGTCACCGCCCAAAGCGGCGTGTCGGATTCCAGAAACGACATGAGCACCGCGCCAGCCGCCAGAAACACGCCCGACACCACCGCGACCGGGCGCACGCCCACGCGGTCGGTCAGCACGCCGGCCAGGGGATTCAACAGCAGCGCAGCCACCGTTCCCGGAAGCAGCACCACTCCGGCCTCAAGCGCAGTTCCGCCGCACAGGCCTTCCACATACAGCGGCACGATCAGGGTAACGCCCATGAACGAGGCATTCAGCAGGTTCTGCGCCACAAACCCCGCCGTGTACTGGCGCGATGCGAATATCTCCATCGTAATAAGCGGATGGTCGACCCGCTTTTGCCGACGAACGAACAACGTCAAGAACAACGCACCCAGCACGATGGGAGCCCAAATGAACGGACTGCTGGGTGCAAAGCTGCTTGCGTTCGAGAACCCCAGCAGCAACCCGCCGAATCCAATCGTGGACATTGTCAGCGACACGATATCGAGACGTGCGCCCGTATCACGCGCGGAAGCAGGCTTGATGGCAATGGCCGCGGCAATCGCAAGCATCACCGTAAGGGCGGCCAGCAGCACGAAGAGGCTGCGCCAACCCCACGAGAAGCTCATGGCGCCGCCAATGGTAGGTCCGATGTTCGGCGCGAACCCCATAGCCACGCCCGCAATGCCCATGGCGGTAGCCTGACGGCCGGGCGGGAAGCTGGTCATGGCGATGGTCTGCATGAGCGGCATGAGCAAGCCCGTGGAAACCGCCTGCAAGACGCGGCCCACCAGCAAAACCGCAAAGTTCGGAGCCAGCAGATCGGCAAGCGCGCCTACCAGGAAAAACGAAAGAGCCAGAAACACATGACGGCGAACCGAGAACCGTCGCGAAAGAAACGTGGCAACGGGAACCGTTACCCCAAGCACCAGCATATAGCTGGTCGTAAGCCATTGCCCCAGATCAACAGATAGAGCGAACTCCCCCATGATGTCGCCCAGCATGGCGTTCACCGCTGTTTGCGACAGATTTCCCGAAGCCGAAGCCAATACCACGATGGCGAACAGGGCGTACACCGCACCGCGCTTTCTTGCCTGGTTTTCGCCCGCCATACCGCCTCCGCTCCAGAACCGTCGCTCCCGCAAGGCCAGTATATCCCAAGCGTTTCGGCAGTAGAGGGAAAAGACCGCCCGCAGGCGCTTGCGCCGATTGCAGGCGGTTTGCGCTGCTCGTCGGACGAGCCGCGTCGACTTCGACTGAGCCGCGGAGCCTCTGGGCCACGGGGTCGCTGGGCCGCGGGGTCGCTGGACCGCGGAGCCGCAGGGCCACAGGGCCACAGGGCCAGGCTTGCGCTCGAAAAACCGCTCCCGCTGGCAGGTTTTGACGGTTTGCGGTCGTCAAGCCGAGCACTGTTCCGGTCGTCGCTCGGCTTCCGTTTCATTTCGCCTGTTCACAGCATTGAGCTGTCGCGTCGCGCCCTTGCGCGCGACCAACCGGCCAGATACAACGACCCCTAAACGTCAAAACCTGCCAGCGGGAGCGGTTTTTCGTGCGCACAGCGCCAAAGCGACAGCAAGGTGGGCGCGCGAGCCGTCAACCCGCGCACCCACCTTGCCTATTAGTTGAACGTCTGCTGGGTCTTCTCCAAGCCTACCTGCACAAGCGACAGTGCAGCCTGGGCGCCTCGATCCACCGCGTAAGCGAAATCGTCGGCCGCCTCCTTCTTGGGCCGCGACAACACCCAATCCACCACGGGCATGCGTCCCGGCGGACGACCGATGCCGATGCGCACCCGAAACCAATCGCGCGTTCCCAGCTTGTCGCAGATAGAACGCAACCCGTTGTGCCCGGCATGCCCGCCGCCGAATTTCACGCGCACCGTGCCCGGATCGATGTCCAGTTCATCATGCACCACAACCACGTGGTCCGCGTCTACGCCGTAAGCGTTCATCAGCTGCTTGACCGGTCCGCCCGAAGTGTTCATGTAGCTCTGCGGCTTAGCCAGAATCAAATCATGATCGCGGTACACGCCTTTCGCCGTCGAGGCTCCGCATTCGGTCTTCCAATAGCGCGCGCCCACCTCCTCGGCAAGGGCGTCGACGGTGTCGAACCCGGCGTTGTGCCGCGTATGCGCATACTCCTCGCCCGGATTCCCCAGGCCAACGATTAAGAACATGAAAATCAGCTTTCCACTTGCAGGTTGTTCAGCTTGCGCGTCGAACGTGCAAGCCGGCAAGAAGGACCGCGGTGCCCGAGATTCGCGGGACAGAGAAGGCAAGCGCACTTCGGTACGCAAACCTTCGCCATCGCGCGAAGAAGGGGTGCCGCGGTCCTTCGCAGCGTCGACTTGTTGCGCCGTTCGCAGAACAGCGTAACCTCTCTACTCGAACAGCGACGCCACCGAGCCGTTGCTGTACACGTTGTTGATAGTCTCGGCGAACAGCGAAGCCAAGGACAGCACCTTGATCTTGCCCGTCTGGCGCTCCAGCGGCACGGGCACCGCGTTCGTAACCACAACTTCCTCGATGACGGAGTTCGCGATACGATCGTACGCCGGGCCGCTGAACAGGCCGTGCGTTGCGCAGGCGTACACCTTCGCCGCGCCCTTCGCCTTGAGGGTGGCCGCTGCAGCAACCAAGGATCCCGCGGTGTCGATCATGTCGTCGTTCAGGATGCAGATCTTGTCCTTCACGTCGCCGATCAGCGCCGTGATCTCGGCCTGGTTGTGCTTCGGACGGTCCTTGTGCATGATGGCGATGTCGCAGCCCAGCATGGTGGAGAACTTCTTGGCGGCTTTCGCGCGGCCCACGTCGGGAGACACCACGCACAGGTCCTCGGGGTTGAATCCCATGGACTTGTAATAGTCCACGAAGATGGGCATGGCCGTCATGTGGTTCACCGGAAGGTCGAAGAAGCCCTGGATGGCGTCCTGGTGCAGATCCACGGTGATCACGTTGTCCACGCCCGCCGCAGCCAGCAGATCGGCGACCAGCTTGGCGGTGATGGGCTCGCGCGGAGCGGCCTTGCGGTCCTGACGCGCGTAACCGTAATGCGAGACCACGGCAGACACGGAGCGAGCGGAGGCGCGCTTGGCGGCATCGGTCATGATAAGCAGCTCCATCAGGGCGTCGTTCACATCGTAGCCGTCGGCGCCGCACACCGACTGAATCAGAAACACGTCGGCGCCGCGCACGCTCTCTTGATAGCGCGCGTAAATCTCGCCGTTTGCGAACTTCTCAAGCTTGACGTTGCCCAGCGAGACGTTCAGGTCCTTCGCGATCTCGTCGGCGAGCCCGGGGTTAACCGACCCCGAGAACAGGGCCATGCTCTTCTGCACTTCCGTCATGTACGCGCTCCTTTGCGTCACCTCATGGGCCGCCGCGCTGCGCGACCGTCACCCCTTATCCCGTTCCTTCCATTGTATCCGCAGGTGGCTCGGTCGCACAGGGGGAACGCCCGCTTCTTCGCAGATTGATCGCAAGAGAATTTCCATGCGCGGCGTCGCAACCCCTCCTCTGACCGGCGCGCCGCAGAGCATTGTCGCCCGAAACGTACGGAATCCCCGCAAAAACCGTACGTTTCGGGCGACAATGCGTATATGAAAAACGGGGCGATCTCTCGCCCCGTCGCAGTTTCCGTTTTTCCGCGTTCCTACGCTTCCGCTTGCCTTGCGCGCTTCTTGGCGGCCCAACCGGGAATCTCGCGCTGCTCGGGTCGCGTCAACGCCAAAGCGTCGGCCGCCACGTCCTTGGCAATGCACGATCCCGCACCGATGATCGCGCCCGCGCCGATGGTGACCGGCGCCACCATCATGGTATCGCTGCCCACGAACGCACCGTCGCCGATAACCGTCGGCCACTTCTTCTTGCCGTCGTAGTTGCAGGTGATCGAGCCCGCGCCGATGTTCACGTCTTCGCCGATGGTCGTGTCGCCGATGTAGGACAGATGCGGGACCTTCGACCCCTTGCCCACCGTGGACTTCTTGATCTCCACGTGCGTGCCGGCTTTCGCGCCTTCGCACAGATGGGCGGCAGGGCGCAGGTACGCGCGCGGACCAGCCGTCGCGCCGTCGTCCAGGCGCGCTTCCACGGCCACGGTCTCGTCAACCGTGCAGCCGCAGCCCACCACCGTGTCGGTCAGGCGGGAATTCGGCCCGACCACGCTGTCTTCGCCTATGCGCGTGGACCCCATCAAAAACGTCTGGGGCAGCAGCTCGACATCCTGCTCGATAACCACGTCCGGCCCGATCCACACCTGGTCGGGATCGGTCATGGTCACGCCATTCGCCATGTGACCAGCGTTGATGCGACGCTGCAGCAGCTTCGTGGCCTCAGCCAGCTGCGCACGAGAGTTCACGCCCAGGCACTCGGAAGCGTCATCGCACGGCAGCGCCAGCACCGGACGGCCAGCACGGCGGCAAATCTCCAGCACGTCGGTCAAATAGAACTCGCCCTGGGCATTGTCGTTGCCAACCTGAGCCAGCGCGTCGAACAAAGCACGCGCGTCAAAGCAGTAGAACCCGGAGTTGCATTCGCGCAAAGCCGCCTCTTCGGGCGTTGCGTCCTTCTGCTCCACGATGCGCGCCACCGAGCCCCGCTCGTCGCGCACGATGCGCCCGTACCCGAACGGATCGTCCAGCTCCATGGTCAGCACCACCACGGCAGCGTTATCGCGCTCGCGCGCCTCGACCAGCTGCGCAATCGTTCGGGACGTGATAAGCGGGCAGTCGCCCGACAGCACCACCAGCGAGCCGTCGAAGTCGGCAAGCGCGTCCGCGCACACCAGAACCGCGCCCGCCGTGCCGTTCTGCTCGCTTTGCACAACCGCCTGCGTATCGCCCTCGATCAGCGGAATCACCTGCTCGCGAGCATGCCCCACCACGGAAACCACGCGGTCCACGCCAGCTTCGCGGGCCGCGTCCACCACCCAGCGAACCAGCGGTTTTCCCAGCACCTCGTGGGCAACCTTGGGCTTCTTGGACTTCATGCGGGTGCCCGCACCCGCAGCTAGAACGATAGCAGCTGCTTCCATGTCATTCCTTCGCAACGTGGCTTCTATTCTTTCCCGGACATACCGGTAACGTCATCTTCCTCGCGACGCAACGCGCGCTGTCGAGCCGCCTCGCCGCCTTCGCGCACCAAGGCTTCCTCCACGCTTACCAGCGGAGGCTTATCCTGGTTCTCGTGCAAATCCTCCTGCACCTGCTCCAGCAGATCTTCCTTGCCCTCCTCGCGCAGCACGCGCGCCACCTCCTCGCGCAGCGCCTCGCGAACGTCCCCGATGGAGCCGCCGCCCAAAAGACCGGTCGGGCCCAGATCGACCACGATCTCGAACATGTGGCCCCGCGAATGAGCAGCCGCGAACTCCTCCTTCATCTGAGGGTTCTCGATGTCCCGCAGCATTTCCTCGTACTCGCGCGCCGCATCGCGGTCGGCCGTCTGCAGGTTCTCGTCGTCCTCGCGAGCCGTGGACAGGTAAGCCACGCCGCGCTTATGGGCGCGCTTCGCCTGCAAAAGCAGGAACAGAAAGCCGATGATGCCCGCCAGAAGCGACGCCGCCAGAATTCCCAGCTTCGCCGTAGCCACCAGGACCTCGTCGTCGAACGCCAGGTTAGCAACGAAAATAGCCATCGTGAAGCCAACGCCGCCCAGGATGCTCGCGCCCAGCATGTGCCCCCAGTTCACGTTCTCGGGAAGCGACGCCAGCTTGCTCTTCACAATGGCGAAGCTCATCACCATGATGCCAAGCGGCTTGCCCACCAGCAAACCAAGCAGAACGCCGTACAGGACAGGGTCGGTCAGCATGGCCCCAACGTCCACGCCGGTAAAGCTGACATCGGCGTTCGTCAGCGCGAACAGCGGCAGAATGGCGAAATACACCCACGGGTACAGCTTGTGCTCCAAACGCGTCGCGGGGGGCACCACCTGACGTGCCACGCGGCTCAGCGACGAAACCGTCTCGATGTACTTGCCCTGCGCGATAACCGGCGTCTCGGGCTGGAATGCCTCGTGCGCTTGCCGCACCTTGGTGCCCGACCAGTCGGTGAAGCTCTTCAGGTCAACGCGCGAGCCCGACGGGATGGCGAAGGCCAGCAGCACGCCAGCGATGGTGGAGTGCACGCCCGACATGAACACGCAGTACCACAGCACAGCGCCCACCAGCAAATACGGGACAAGCGAATAAATATGGCTGCGGTTCATCAAAACCAGCACCACCAGCACCGCCGCGGCGGCCCCCAGCCAGAACAGCGAAGGACTCTGGCCGTAGAAGATGGCGATGACCAGGATGGCCATGATGTCGTCGGCCACGGCAAGCGTGCTCAGGAACACGCGAACGCCGCTAGGAACGCGATTGCCCAGCAAGGCCAGGATGCCCAGAGCGAACGCGATGTCGGTTGCGGTGGGAACGCCCCAGCCGTGAGCCGTTTCAGGATTCGTCGCGTTGAACAGCAGGTAGATGCCAACCGGCACGATCACGCCGCCGAGCGCCGCCATAATAGGCAGCAGAGCTTGGCGGATGTTCGTCAGCTCGCCCACCGTCAACTCGTACTTGACCTCCAAACCCACCAGCAAGAAGAAGATGGCCATGAAGATGTCGTTGATGATGTGCGCCATGGACATGCCGGCGAACGCATCCCCGAAGAAAAAGCCCACTTCCGTGTGCCAAAAATGGATAAAGGCATCGTACGCGCCCGTATTCGCAACAACAAGCGCAACCACAGCCGCCAGCAGCATTGCGCCCGCAGCCTTCGTAGACGAATGAGTGAACTGGATGAGCTTCCAATATCGAGCCTGATGGCCCTGAACCTCCGAAATGAAAATACGCTGAGTGCCTTCTTGGTTCGTATCAGTCATAATTGCCTTAGCGCATGCCCGCGACCCTTCCGGGGCGCCTCTCTTGCCTGTCATCGCGGGAGCCGGGCACGCGGCGCTCCCCTAAAACACCCTCGTATTATCCATCATCGCCCGGCACTTCCTTGTATCCACGCTACGTTTTTAAACCGATTTCATAACATGGTGCAAAATAGCCCTCCAAAACAAAGGGTTTTGCGCTATGCTATTCCTATCAGTTCGACGAAAGGAGTCGGCTTGCAATGCGACGAAAAAAGCTTCTTTTTGCCCGCATGACCAGGCCAGGCGCTTGATCGAGCTGTTTTTTTATTCGCCACGAGGTAAGAGGTGATTGCTATGAGCATTACCGTCACCGGACGCAAAATGCCTGTAACCGATGCACTGCGTCAGTACGCCGAAGAAAAGATCGGCAATTCCATGAAGGTCATGGACATCGATCCTCTCGTAGCCGAAATCGTTCTGTTCGTCGAGAAGAACCCCGCCAACCCTCGCCCCGCCGTCTGCGAAGTGACGCTGCGCACGAAGGGCCACATCATTCGCGTTGAAGAAAGCGAAGAAGACATGTACGCGGCCATCGACGTCGCCGCCGCCAAGGTGGTACGTCAGCTGCGCAAATACAAGACGAAGGTCATCGACCGCAAACTGCGCGCCGAAGACGAGACCATCCGCATCCAGCCCGCCGCTGCTGGAGAGCTCGACGTTGATGGCCTCATGCAAGAGCTTGCCGGCGACGAGGTTGTTCGCGTGAAGGAAATGGAATTCGCACCGCTGACCGAAGAAGAGGCGCTGGTTCAGATCGACCTTCTGGGCCACGACTTCTACGCCTACACCGACCGCGACAGCGGCCTGGTCAACGTACTGTATCGCCGTGACGGCGGCGGCTACGGCCTGCTCAAGCAAAAGGAGGATTAAGCTTCATGCCCACTATCGACACCATCAAGGAAGTGCTGCAGGAGAACCTGGACATCGATCCCGCCAACGTGACGGAAGAGTCCACGTTCGACTCCTTGGGCATCGATTCGCTCGACATGGTAGAGCTCATCTGCGACCTCGAAGAGAAGTGCGAAGTCGACTTCGGAGAGCCTGAAGGCCTGAACTCCGTAGGCGACCTGGTGCAGTACGTAGATTCGCTGTAACGCTTCGCCATCCATGAAAAAGGACCCCTCGGGGGTCCTTTTTCATGCGTCGAAAAGATTAACGCCAGCTAGCCCTGTGCAAAACAACCTACCTGCCGCCAAAAGACCGCGCCGTGAACACCAGAGACAGGTAACCTGCCGCTGCTCCGCCGAAAGCGCACGCGCAGCCCTTGAGCGCCATCATGGTCGCCGCGGAGATAGGCGCAGAAAGAGCGGATGCGGCGACAATGCCCAGCAACCCCATGAAAGTTCCCGCGACGACGGCTATAACCAGCATCGCCACACCATAACTGCGCGGAACGACACCCGCAACACCCCCGAACGTCTCAGGCGAGACGAATGCGCCGGCCCGCATATCCCTCTTGGTGAGAGGCACTGCGCATGCGAACAGAATCGCACCCAAAATGAGGCCCGTGATAGCAAGATCGGCCACGATACCAACGAAATCGAACTGCACGGTCATATCGCCGCTGTGCATGAACCAGAATATGACAGCGTTCAACACACCGTTAACGGCGCCAAAACCGATAAGGCATTTACGTAGGGCATAGGATGAGAACTTTACCGTATTTCCGGATATGGAGTTCCCTTCCGTCACATTCACGGCCATGGATGGTTCCTTCCATCGGGGATTTATTGGTGAGGAATTATAGCAACAAGCCTAGGTAGTCTCCGATGAGCTATTTCCGTTGATACGGTAATTTACTGCTCCAAATCTCAGATAATCTCATTTCTGCAGAGGCTGCGAAGAGGTCCTTGACTCTAAACGGACGCACGTTGGATAGGCCATTCGGCTGCGTCGGCAAAAAATCACGGCCGAAGCCCGTTTCCAGATGCGAAGTCGCCCTCAAGTTAGTATCGAAGAGGCGCCGTCCCGGCAAAGGCAGGACTTGCGCGCGAAAAAACGCGTTCGCTGGCAGGTTTTGACGGTTTGAGGTCGTCGGAGTTTGCGAATCGGGCGCACCCGAAAGCGCGACGAAGCAGGTCAACGCTGTGACCAGCGGAAACAAAACGAGGGTCGCACAGCGGCAAGCGCGGCGTTCGGCTCGACGACCCCTAAACGTCAAAACCTGCCAGCGAGGGGGACTTTTCGCGCGCAAGCCCTTCGCGAAAGTAGCAGCCCGCGGCCCGAGTCGCGACAGCAGGCCGACGCGAACCGAACGACGGCAGCAGGCTGCGGGTCGAGTCGCAGCAGCAGCCCGTGGACCGAGTCGCAGCAGCAGGCCGCGGCCCGAGTCACGGGCGCGCAGGCGCTACCAGCCCGCTCGACGCATGGCAGCCCGAAGCGCGGCGATGCTGTACAAGCTGCCGAACGCGCACACCAACCCGTCGGAACCGGCCAGTTCGCAAGCCTTGGCCACCGCGTCGTCGAAATCGCGCGCTTCGTAGGGATTCACGCACGCAGAGCATCCGAGCAGATCTTGCCCCGTCCATCGAATGGCGCGCGCCAGCTTCGCCGCCGAAAGGGCGCGGGGGTTCGGGGGCGCAACGGCCACGAACGCGCTGCCCAGCGGCAAAACTGCTTCCAACATGGTGGGGTAATCCTTGTCCTCCAACACTCCGATCACGAACACGGCCTTGCGATCAGGGAACACGTCGCGCAAGGAATCCGCGAGCGCCTGCGCGCCTTGGGCGTTGTGCCCGCCGTCTATCACAAACGCCGGTCGGTCGTCCCGACTTGGCAGCACTTCGAAACGACCCGGCCACTGCGCCTGCGCGACGCCCGCGCGCAACGCCTCGTCCGAAATATCCCACCCGCGCAAGCGCAACGCGAACGCGGCCTCAAGGGCAAGCGCCGCGTTCATCGGCTGATACCGGCCAAGAAGCTGCGTTTCGTACGATTCGCCGCAATAGGAGAACGGCCGAACATGCACCTCCCCCGCTTCCGTAACGCGATGCTCGACCGGTCGCACGTCCAAACAAGAAACATCGGGATTCACCAGCGCATCGCCGCAATCCGCCGCAACGCGCTCGATCACGGCCATGGCCTCGGCCTCTTGCGGCCACGACACGACGGTCGAACCCGCTTTCACGATGCCGGCTTTCTCGCCGGCGATCGCGGCAAGCGTGTTGCCCAGCAAAGCCGTATGATCCAGGCCGATGCGCGTGATGACCGCAACTTCAGGGGCATCTATGACGTTCGTGGAATCAAGGCGACCCCCCAACCCCACTTCAAGCACGGCGATCTGGCATCCGCTGCGCGCGAAATGCTCGATGGCAACAGCGGTCATCAGTTCGAACTCGGTGGGATGATCGCCCGTATCGGCGGCCATCGCTTCGGCGTGGTCTTTGACCTCCAGCGTTACCGCCGCAAGGTCTTCCAAGGAAATGGAACGTCCGTCCACGCGAATCCGCTCCTCGAACGTCTCGATAAACGGGCTGGTGAACAGCCCCGTGCGCAATCCGGCGGCGCGCAGTATGGAAGACAGGAACGCGCTTGTCGACCCCTTCCCGTTCGTGCCCGCCACGTGAACGAACCGCATGCGATCCTGCGGGCGGCCCAAACGGTCCAGCAACTCGCGAATGCGGTCGAGCCCCAGGCGGGACGCTTGCCAGTGCGGCTCGTTGATGTAGGCGATAGGGTCGAATTCCATGATCAGCTCCTCTGCAAAACGAAAGCGAGCGCTTCGCACGAAACGCTCGCCCCCAAGATAGCACAACACCCCGCAAGCAGCACGACGGCCGGACAGCCGCTACTGCTGCGACAAATACTCCGCGATACCCGCAGCTGCGCGCTTCCCGGCGCCCATGGCCAAGATCACCGTAGCCGCGCCGATCACCGCATCGCCGCCCGCGAACACGCCGCGGCGCGACGTTGCGCACGTGCGCTTGTCGGCAACGATAAGGCTGCGAGGCGTAACCTCCAAGCCGGGCGTCGTCTTGGCGATAAGCGGGTTCGTCTTGGATCCCACGGCCATGACCAGCATGTCGATGTCGATCACGAACTCGCTGCCCGCAACCTCCTCGGGACGACGGCGCCCGCTTGCATCGGGCTCGCCCAACTGCATGCGCACGCACTCCAAGCCGGTCACCCAGCCGTCCTCGCTCCCGATCGCCCGCTTCGGGTTCGTCAGCATTTGGAAGCGGATGCCCTCCTGCTCGGCATGGTGCACTTCCTCCGCACGCGCGGGCATCTCGTCGCGGCTGCGCCGATACACCACGGTGACGTCCGCGCCCAAGCGCTTCGCCGTGCGCGCCGCATCCATGGCAACGTTGCCGCCGCCCACCACGACGCAGCGCTTTCCCGCATACACCGGCGTATCGTACGCAGGGAACTGGTACGCCTTCATGAGGTTCACGCGCGTCAGCAGCTCGCTTGCCACCATGACGCCGTTGAGCCCTTCGCCCTCGATTCCCAAGTAAGCAGGCAGGCCAGCGCCCGTTCCCACGAACACGGCGTCGAATCCGCGTTCGTTCAAAAGCTCGTCGATGTCGTAGAGCTTGCCCACCAACGTGTTCAGCTCGAACGAGACGCCGCTGTCTCCCAGCTTGGAAACCTCGCGCTCAACCAGGTCTTTCGGCAAGCGAAACTCGGGGATGCCGTACGTCAGCACGCCGCCCAGCTTGTGCAGCGCCTCAAGCACCGTCACGTCGCAGCCGAGCTTAGCCAGCTCGCCAGCGCACGTGAGCGACGCCGGGCCGGACCCCACCACGGCCACGCGCTTGCCCGAAAGGTCAACATGGGGCACAACGGCGGTTTCGCCATCCGCATCCACAACGGGAGCGGCGGCTTCCTCGGCGCGCTGCTGGGCAATCGCGGCGGCGGCCTCCTGCGGATGCTCGAACGCCCAGTCGGACGTGAAGCGCTCCAAGCGACCGATGCCGACCGGCTCGCCGTTCTTGCCGCGCGTGCACACGCCCTCGCACTGCGTTTCCTGCGGGCACACGCGCCCGCACACCGCCGGCAGAGCGCTCGCGCTCTTCACGATGACGTACGCCCGAGCGAAATTCCCCAAGGCAACCTGCTCGATGAAATCGGGGATAGGGACGCCCACCGGGCAACCGTGCACGCAGGGACGCGTCGGGCACTGAATGCAGCGACGCGCTTCTAGCATGGCCTCTTCGGCGGAATACCCGCGCGCGACCTCGTCAAACGTTTTGGCACGCTCGACGGGATCCAGCTCGGGCATGGGAACCATCGTCTTCTGCCTGTTCACTTCGTAGCTGGTCCGCGCCATGTTAGGCCCCCTTCCGGTCGCCATGCGCAGACGCGCACCCGCAATTGCGGCCTTCGGAGGCTATTCGACCCGCCGCCGCATCCCGCGCCGCCGATTCGAACGAGCGGTACATCACCCCGCGACGCATCGCGTCGTCGAAGTCGACCAGATGCCCATCGAAATCGGGACCGTCCACGCACGCATGCAGATATTCGTCGCCCACCTTCACGCGACAGCCTCCGCACATGCCCGTACCGTCGATCATCAGGGGGTTCATGGAAACCAGGGTTTTGATGCCGTAAGGCTTCGTGGTGGCCGCCACGAACTTCATCATGATGACCGGGCCCACGGCAAGCACCAGGTCGTAGTTCGCGCCCTCGTCGATGCGCTGCTGAAGCGCCTGCGTGACCAAGCCCTTGTTGCCGTTCGATCCGTCGTCGGTCATGATGATCTGACGCGTGGAGCTGGCGTTGATCTCGTCTTCGAACAAAACGAGGTCGGCGTTACGGAATCCCGTGATCACATCCACTTCGCAACCTTGCTCATACAGCCACTTGGCCTGGGGATACGCAATAGCGGTTCCCAAACCGCCACCGATCACGCACGCGCGGCGCGCACCGGCAAGCTCGGTCGGGTTCCCCAGCGGGCCCACGAAGTCCAGCAGGGAATCGCCCGCCTTCATGTTCGCTAGGCGCATCGTCGTTGCCCCAACCGCCTGAAACACGATCGTGACGGTGCCCGCCTGCGCATCGCAATCGTTCATGGTCAAGGGGATGCGCTCGCCGCGCTCGTCAATGCGCAGCATAATGAACTGACCCGGCTTGATTTTCTTCGCAATCTCGGGAGCCCGCACAACCATGCGGGTGACTTCGGGGTTCAACGCCTCAACTCGTTCGATGGGATACACTCGCCCTCACCCTTCTCGTCTCGTCTCAGAACAAAAACAGCACCGGGTATCGGTGCCGATTCGAACTTGATAAGGCCGCCAGTATAGCAAACGGGGTTTAGGGGTATTGTTTCGGACGTGTTTCCACACGGCCAAAGGTATCCGACGCGCGCGGATGAGCGCCCTTCCGCAAAGCCCCTCGCGCGAGCGGTCGCAACGGCCCGCCAACGGCGCCGGCAACGGCAACGAACCGTTGACGGACCGTATGCCCGTCCAGGCCGCATGGTAGGCTCGAAACGTGGAGCCGTCCGAATGTTCGCACCCCAAGGAGGAGCCCGTGGCACGCATCTACGCCCTCGACAACCGCATGACGCCCGTCTCTTCCCTGCAGGATCTCGCGCACGGCCGGCCCGTCGCCATAGCGGCAGCGCCCCCGGAGCTCGACAGCCTAACCGCGCCGAGCGAAGAGGGGAAGCAAGCGCTTCGTTTGCTCGCTTCGGCCGAAAACACGTATCTCGACGTATTTCCCTCGTGCTTGGTCGGGTCGTTCGCCGTCCCCGACAAAGCGCGCATCCTTGACGACCCCACCTGCTTCACGTTCTATCTCGACAGGGACCGACTGGTTTTCCTGGACGAAAGCGGTACGTGCGAGCGGTTGCTGAGCGCCATTGCCGAACAAGGCGTACTGAAGCAGCCCACAACGGCTCACTGCCTGTTCGAGTGCATGAAGCTGCTCATAAAAGGAGACCTTGCGTTTCTGGCAGATTTGGAAGACCAGATGGAGGACGTCGAGGAGGCCATCATCGACCGCGGCATGGACGCAAGCAATCGCCGCATGCTGCTGTTCCGCCGCAAGCTACTGCGCATCGACACGTACTATCAGCAGCTGGTGGACATGACCAGCAGCCTTGCCGAAAACGAGAACAAGATGCTCGCGCGCGAAGAAACGCGCCTGTTCCTTTCGCTGCAAAAGCAGGTGGAGCGCCTGCTCAAACGCTCGCTCACGCTCAAGGAGTACAGCCTGCAGCTGCGCGAGCTGTACCAAGCGCAGATAGACATACAGCAGAACAACACCATGAAGTTCTTCGCCGTGGTCACCACGCTCTTTGCCCCGCTTACGCTGCTGACCAGCTGGTTCGGCATGAACTTCGCGCACATGCCCGGCATAGACTGGTCGTGGGGTTACCAGGCGGTCATCGCGCTGTCCATCGTCATCATCTTGGTGGAGCTCGCGATTTTCAAACGGAAGAAATGGCTGTAGAAACGCCCGTCCCCCGGCGAAGGGCATCTTCGCCAGGGGACGGGGCTGCATGATGCAACGGATAGCGCACGGCGTGCGCCGACGCTATTCGGCGTCGGCCGCGCGCAAAAGCTCGCCCAAAGTGGTGAAATCGTTTTCCAACGCCTCGCGCTTGCTGCCGTCGTACAGCGCTGCGGCCGGGTGGAAGATGGGAAACACCTTGAACTTGCCCGCGCGCTGCAGCGTGCCGTGCAAGCGCGTGATGCCGATGTCGGTTTTCAAGATGAACTTCGTGGAGAAATTGCCCAGCGTCACGATGAAATCCGGATCGATGGTGCGCGTCTGCTCGCGCAGATACGAAGCGCACAGCTCTATTTCCTCAGGCCGCGGATTGCGGTTTCCCGGAGGGCGGCACTTCAGCACGTTGGCGATGAACACGTCTTCGCGCGTGAGGCCCGCCACCGCCAAAAGCTCGTTGAGGTACTTGCCCGCCGCGCCGACGAACGGCTCCCCTTGCAGGTCCTCGTTCTTACCGGGCGCCTCCCCGATGATCAGCACGCGCGCCTCGGGGTTCCCCACCCCGAACACGGTTTGCGTGCGGCCGTCGGCCAACGGGCACTTCCGGCACGCTTCCACCTGCGCGCGAATATCGTCCAAAGGGATGTGCGGTTTGGTCATGCGGTCCCCCGTCTACACGTAATACCTGGGCATACGATGGCTGAACCCGATGGCAACCTCGTAGTTGATGGTCCCCAGGGTGTTCGCCATGTCGTCGATGGTCACAACGGAATCGCCTTCACGGCCCACCAACAGCACTTCGTCGCCGATTTGCGGGTCAAGCTTGAGCCGGTTCGCATACGTGCGCATGTCCACTTCGAACATGCACTGGTCCATGCAAATGTTGCCCACCTGACGGCAGCGCTGCCCCTTCAAGATAACGTCGGTCCTGCCGGAAAGCCCGCGGCGCAAGCCGTCGGCGTACCCGATGGGCAGCGTGCATATCTTCACGCTGCCGGGGCTGCGGTAGTTCATTCCGTAGCTCACGCCCTCGCTCATGGGCACCGTGCGCACATCGGAGATGCGCGCGTGCACGCTCATGACCGGCTTCAGGTCGATCAGCGGACGCGTCACCGACGAGGGATGCAGGCCGTACAGGCCCACGCCCAGGCGCACCATGTCGAAATGCACGTCGGGATACCGAATGGCGGCCGCCGTGTTGGCCGCATGCACGATGCCGGGATTGAAGCCCGCCACGTTCAGCGCGGTGACGGCCTCAATGAAGCGCTTGACCTGGATCTGGAAATCCAGCGTTTCGGCGGAATCCGCCGTGGCGAAGTGCGTGAACGTGCCCACCAAATCCAGCGCCCGATGGAAGCTCACCTGCCCCATGAACTCGACCACTTCGTCGTGACGGACGCCGATGCGGTTCATGCCGGTGTTCACCGCCAAATGGTAGGGCGCCTTCATGCCGTATGCATCGGCCGTTTCCGCATACTGGATAGCGAACTCGGGCGTGTACACGCTTGGCATGACCTTGTACGCAAGCAGCAGCGGAATAGCGGAAAGCGGCGGCTGGGACAACACCAGAATAGGGGCGTTCACCAGGGCTTCGCGCAGCTCGATCGCCTCGTCCACGGTAGCAACGCCCAGGTAGTCCACCCCGGAATTGAGCGCGGTTTTGGCGCACTTCACCGCACCGTGTCCGTACGCGTCGGCCTTGACCACGGCCATCACGCGCACGCCGGCTCCCACTCGCTGCTTGATCATGGTGGCGTTGTAGCGAATCGCGTTGAGGTCGATCTCGGTCCAGGCCCATCGACGATCGGTGGTGGGGATCAGGCGCAGTTTATCGGGATCGAACTGCGCCGGCTCGTCATCGGGGCGAGCATGGTCGCGCGCGTACTGGAACGCGCCTTCCGCGCCGCTGTTGAACGCCGCCGAGGTCGCTTCGTACGCGCTTTGCCCGCCCGACGACCCCGCGCCGCGCGCGTTCGCGTTGATGGCCGAACGCGCCGATTCGAAGCCGAGCGGCTTGCGATTCGCGAAGCCGGTGAATCCGTTGGGAAGCTCTTGTGCCGTCATGCTGCATGCCTTTCAGTCGATCGGGCACCAGTATAGCACTGCAATGTTCGACCGGCCCGGGGACCGCCGCGAGCGCAACACCCCGACGTTAGTGGTACGTGCCGCACAGCCGTCTTCCGGCCTTGCGCGCAGGCGGAATCCGAACGCAAGGGCTGCCGTTCGCGCGGGGCGCCGTTCGCACGAGCGACCCTCCCCCTCCCGAGCGCAGCCATCCCGGAAGCGCTTCTCTGCAGAGTTGCATACAGGGTTACATGCGAGGTTGCGCACGAAAAACCGCTGTCGCTGGCAGGTTCTGACGGTTTGAGGTCGTCTGACCCGGCGGCACGAGCGTCATCGAAAGCGCGATGCGGAAACCCGACTTCCTGATCAGGCAAAACGAAAACCGGGCCGAACGACGGCGAAGCCGAGGCCCGGCATGACGACCTCAAACCGTCAGAACCTGCCAGCAAACGGGATTTTTCGTGCGCAAGCGGCATGCCGCGCCCGCGGCGGCGCGTGCGGGGGGCGTCTCGCGGGCGGGGACCTTCGCACGGCACCGCCCGCGGCACCCGCGCGACGCCAGGGGCCTCCGCCCGCGGCACCACGCGCGCCGCCCGCGCGACGCGCGAGAAGCCCTACCCGTCCAGCTCGTGCAGCATGTCCAAAAGCTCCTGACGCTTGTGGATGTCCAGCTTCGTGTAAATGTGCTTGGCGTGGGTGCGCACCGTGTTCTCGCTGATGACCAGGCGTTCGGCAATAGTCGCCATGCTGTTTCCGCGCGCGATAAGCTCGGTCACCTCGGTCTCGCGCATGGACAGGCCGTAGCGCTCCTGCAGCTGCAAGCACTGCTTCGACGTGCGGTCCCGTATGGCACCCGCATCTTCGGAGGCCGAAGGACGATTGCGACGCTTCTTGGATGACGCGCCCTTGCGCGACGACGGATCGGCGTCCTGGGTAGGTCCATCGACACCGGCGATCGCCTTGCGGGCAGCGCGCCCCGACGCCTGGGAAATGCCCAGAGGCAGGAACTCGATAGGATCCGCCGTCACGGTCCCCTTAGAAGCAATCGACTTGAACAGCGTGCCCGTTGCCGCAAGCAGGGTAAGACCCAGCACGTAGCTTGACGCCATCGCCACGATGAACAGCCACTCGCGCCCGTCCACGGACACGAAATCGCTCACCCAGCCTAGCAAGAATCCCACGCTTTGCATAATGTAGGCAACACCGCCAAAGAACCCGTAAATGAACACGGGGTTGATACCGCGGTCGCGCGAAACCTGCGCGCACTGCATCATCATAAGCATCTGAACAAGCGAGAACACCATATACGTAAAGCCCGCGAACAGGTTCAGGTATATCGGACCCAAAAACGGCAGCAGCAAAAACCCCGTGATAATAACGGGATACACCACGCGAAACACCGACGTAAGGCCGAAGCGAAAGCTCATGCGATACCACAGCACCAACAGCACCGCCGCCGAGACGAACGAGCCCAGCATGGACGCGCTGTTCACCACCGCGGCAATCTCTTCGTGCAGAAGCGCAATGCCGCGAATGACGCCGCTGGCTAAAGCAAGCGATCCTACGCACAGGGCGCTTCGCCAATAATCGGATATGGCCTGACGGTACACGCGCGGGTGCTGACGCGGAACGTCCTCGAACATCGGCTGGTCAACGCGCATCTCGCGCACCGAAAGGGCAATGCACAAACCGCACAGCGGAACGAACACGAGCGGAATCAAAAAGGCCGTTAACGCAATAGGAACCAAATACAGTGCGAAATAGATGAACGGGGCTATGGCCGTGCCCGCGATCAAGCGCAAGTTGCCCCGCTCCGCCGGCAACGACGCGAAATAACGCTGCCACAACATGAACATGCCCGCACAGCCGACGCCCAGCAAAACGCCGCCGCCGGCCACCAGCACAAGGGTGGCCACGGTAGCGTACATGGCGCCGATGAGGCACGCCGAGCCGCCAAACACCAAAAGCGCGCTCAAAGAAACCAGCATGCGACGGGCGCCGCCGGGAACGTAATAGGAACCGAACATGCTGGCAACGAAGGCTCCGCCGAACGCCAAAGCCTGCGCAAGGAAAAAGGTCAGCGTGACTTCTGCCGTTTGAAACTCAAGCGGCAGAAACGGAAAGACGCCTCCCCAAATAGACGTCGCGTTCACCGTCAAAAAGCACGCATAGCCCCAACTGGACACGTGCGTCCGCGCCGTCGATTGCGTCATGTAGCTGCCACCCCCTCCGGTACCATACTGCAAAGCATGGTAGCATACGAGCGTCGTCTCGCAAGAAGGCACCTTGGCGATTTTTGCGGTATGGTTATATCGCGACCTGGGGTTTTACCCTTAAATCACATGACGAGTGTGATTCTTCTTCCGCCGGTTTCCGGTACTTTTGACCACGGCGAGAGGAACAACCATAGTCAGAGGAGGGAACTATGACCGTACACGAATCGACGCTATCGCGCCGCACGTTCGTCAAAGGGTCGCTCGCGGGCGTCGCGCTCGCAGGAGCTGCCGGGTCCGCGCTCTACGGCTGCGCACCCAAGGCCGAGGAAACCGCGAAAGACGGCGCCGCCGCGACAAGCGACCAGATCGCTTGGAGCCAGTGCAACGTGAACTGCGGCGGCAACTGCGTCTTCCAGTGGCATTCCCGCGACGGCAAGATCGTCTACATGGAATCCGACAACACGGGCGACGCCGACCTGCAAGCGCGCGCTTGCCTGCGCGGCCGCTCCATGCGCCGCTGGATCAACAGCCCTGACCGCCTGCTGTATCCCATGAAGCGCGTTGGCAAGCGCGGGGAAGGCAAGTTCGAGCAGATTTCCTGGGACGAGGCCATCGACACCATTGCAAGCGAGCTCAAGCGCGTCATCGACACGTACGGCAACGAAGCCATCTACGTGAACTACGCCACCGGCATGTACTCGACCACCGGGCGCAACCCCAGCAAGCGCCTGCTCAGTCTGCTAGGCGGCTTCATCAACCAGGGCTACGATTACTCCACGCACATGATGTCGGCCGTCATGCCGTACATGTTCGGCAGCGACAAGGAGAAGGGCAGCGTTTACAGCCCGTACGACAACGTGAACGCCTCCTCGTTCTCCGAGGCCGAGCGCGCATCCGACCTGGTGGTCATGTTCGGAAACAGCCCCGCCGAAACCCGCATGGGCGGCGCGAACGCCGTGTGGGACTTCGCCAAGGTGCGCGAAGCCGTCAACGGCCGCGGCGGCAAGATCATCAACATCGACTACCGCCTGAACGAGTCTGCATCGGGCCATCCGGACGAGTGGCTGCCCATCCGCCCCGGCACCGACGCTGCGCTGTGCTCCGCCATCGCGCACGAGTGGATTGCCAACGGCCAGGTGAACAAGGAGTTCCTGGACAAATACTGCGTCGGTTACGACGAGGACACCATGCCCGAGTCCGCCAAGGGCCAGAACAAGTCCTACAAGGACTACATCATGGGTACCGGCTACGACATGATTGAGAAGACCCCCGAGTGGGCCGCCCCCATCACGCAGATCTCGGCGGACAAGATCCGCGAGCTGGCCGCTGCCATCGCCGCCGCCAAGGCTCCGTTCATCTGCCAGGGCTGGGGATCGCAGCGCCACACCAACGGCGAGGACACGGCCCGCGCCATCAGCATGCTGCCTATCCTGATCGGCCAGCTGGGCCTACCGGGCACCAACACGGGCCAGCGCGAGGCCGAGCCGCCCACGTACTTGGTCGGCTCCCTGCCGTTCAAGAACCCCATCAAGACCGCCATCCCCGTGTACCAGTGGGTGAACGCCGTCGACCACGGCAAGGACATGACCGCCACCAATGCGGGAATCATCGGCGCCGACAAGCTGGGCAGCGACATCAAGTTCCTGTGGAACTACGCCGGCAACTGCATCACCAACCAGCACGGCGACATCAACTACACGCACGAAGTGCTGCAGGACGAGAGCAAGCTCGAGTTCATCTTGGTGTGGGACACGGTGATGACCGACTCCGCCAAGTACGCCGACATCCTGCTGCCCGACGCCATGCGCTCCGAGCAGCTGAACATGCAGACGCAGGGCTACTCCGAGTACTACACGGCCGTCGTGGTGGGCGGGCCCGCGCAGGAGGCTCCGGGCGAGTGCCGCACCAGCTACGACGTGTGCGCGGACATCGCCGACAAATTCGGCAAGAAGGACGAGTACACCGAAGGCCGCACGCAGGAGGAATGGATACAGCACCTGTACGAAGAGGGCGCCAAGGCCGACGGCAAGATGCCCACGTGGGACGAGATCAAGGCGCAGGGCATTTACAAGCGCGCGCTCGAGCCGTCCATCGGACTGAAGGACTTCCGCGACGATCCGGCGAAAAACCCGCTGGGCACGCCTTCCGGAAAGATCGAGATCTACTCCGAGCAGCTGGCGACCATCGCCGCTACGTGGGAGCTCAAAGAGGACGAGGTCATCAACCCCATCCCCGTATTCACGCCTGGCTTCCAGGGATACGGATCCGTCACCGACGAGTACCCGCTGTACTGCTCGGGATTCCATCACAAGAGCCGCACGCACTCCTCGTTCGGGTTCATCCCCGAGCTTGAAGCCGTGGCCCGTCAACAGCTGTGGATCAACCCGATGGACGCCGATCCGCGCGGCATCAAAGACGGCGACAAGGTGGCCGTGAAGAGCCCGGCAGGCGAGATCCGCATCGAAGCCAAGGTGACGCCGCGTATCGTGCCCGGCACCATCGGCATTCCGCAGGGCGCTTGGCACAAGGCCAACATGAGCGGTGACCGCGTGGACGAAGGCGCATGCGTCAATACGCTGACCACGTACAAGCCCACGCCGCTGGCAAAGGGCAACGGCCCCGCGCACTCCATCATCGCTCAAGTCACCAAGGCATAAAGGGGGGAAGACGACATGACTCAGTATGGATTTTACTTCGATAGCACGCGCTGCACGGGTTGCCGCACCTGCGAAATGGCGTGCAAGGACTACAAGGATCTGCCCGTCAACATAGCGTACCGCCGCGTATACGACTACGAAGGCGGCTCCTGGACGGACGCGGGCGACGGCACGTTCACCTCCGACACGTACGCATACCACGTGTCGCTGGGCTGCCAGCATTGCGAAAAGCCCGCTTGCATGGCGAAGTGCCCGCAGGGCGCCATCGTGAAAGACCCCGAAAACGGCTTGGTGCATATCGACGACGAGAAGTGCACCGGCGTGGGGGCCTGCGTGGAGACGTGCCCTTACAACGTGCCCATCGTCAACAAGGAGATCGGCCGCGGCGTAAAGTGCGACGGCTGCGCCGACCGCGTGGCCGAGGGCAAGAGCCCCATCTGCGTGGAGGCATGCCCGCTGCGCGCGCTTGAGTTCGGCGACATTGAAGAGCTGCGCGCGAAGCACCAGGGCACCGTGGCCGGCATTGCGCCCATGCCCTCGCCCGACACGACGAACCCCTCTATCGCCATTCTGCCTTGCCCGGCGGCGAAAGAGCCCGGCGACAAGACCGGCGCCATCGCCAACGAAAAGGAAGTAACGCTGGCATAGACCGACGAACCAAGCACCCCTCCCCGGCCGGCGCGCTGCACTCAAGCAGCGCGCCGGCTTACCGTTATAATAGGCCCAGACGAGAGGGAGCCGACAACCAGCCGGCCGTACGGGAAGCGATGCCATGCCACGGGGATTTTTCTTCGACAACACAAGATGCACGGGATGCAGAACCTGCGTCCTTGCGTGCAAGGACTACCACGACCATGGCTCCGAGCTGGCATTTCGCATGGTTCTTGACTACGAAGGCGGCGGCTGGACGCGCACCAACGACAGCACGCTTTACCAAGATGCCTACGCATATCACATCTCCATCGCCTGCAACCACTGCAACAGCCCGGTATGCACGCAGGTATGCCCCACCGGCGCCATGCACAAAGACGATCTGGATTTGGTGTGGCCGGACGTACGCAAGTGCATCGGATGCGGCTACTGCACCATGGCCTGCCCCTACCATGCCCCCCGCATCGATCAAGAGCTGAAGCGATCGAGCAAGTGCGACGGATGCCGCACGCGCGTCGCGAACGAGCAGGCCCCCATCTGCGTGGAAGCATGCCCCGTGCGCGCGCTCGACTTCGCAGCGGCGGGCACGCTGGCCGAGCGGTACCCCACCGCGGTACGCTCCATCATGCCGCTTCCTTCCGAGGATGCGACCGACCCCAACCTGTTCATACTCCCGTCGCCCGCCGCCGAGCGCGCGACGGACGGCGGCGGACGCATCGCCAACCGCCAAGAAGCGAGCATCGCATGAACAGCGGATTCGATTCGTTCTCGCTCGCTTTGTTCACCTCGCTTGCTCCGGCAGGCGTCGTGGCGTTCATCGTACTGGCTTGCGCGCGACTGGGCGTCCGCAACCACGAAGCCGCCGTGCGCATCGATCGCGTGATCGCGCTTCCGTTCTCCGTGGCGTTGATCGGGTTCATCGCTTCGGCAACGCACCTGGGAACGCCGGCAAACGCGCTGCACGTGTTTTTCGGCATCGGAAGATCGCCGCTGTCGAACGAAGTGCTCTCGGCTGTGGCGTTTTTGTTTCTTGTGGGATCGTACTGGATGACGGCGTTCAAGCAGCGCTTTCCCGATGCCGTGGCAAAGCCGTGGCTCGTGCTTTCGTGCATCGCGGGCATCGTGCTGATCGCGGCAACGTCCACCGCGTATTCCGTGCACACGGTTCCCACCTGGGACACGCCGTACTCGCCGGCGAACCTGGTTCTTTCCGCCCTGCTGGCTGGGCCCGTGCTGGGAATGCTGTTCCTGGAAATGGCCCACGCACGGCCCTTCGGCCTGGAAATCGGCTTGTTCGCTGCGGCCTGCCTGGCTTTGATCGCCGGTACTGCGGTACTGATCATGCACGATGCCAGCCTATCGCTTATAGCGAACAACGAAATTGCCGCCACTTCCCTGGCTCCACGATATCCGGCGGCTATAGCAACCCACCTTGTGCTTGGCGTTGCGGGCGTAGCGGCCGCCGGCTTCTCGCTTCGCCGCGGGCAGGCGGAACGTCTCACGTTCATTTTGCGCATTGCGGCAAGCGCCCTGGTGCTGGCCGCCGTGCTTGTCACGCGCATCGTGTTCTACAACCTACACATGACGGTAGGGTTTTAGAAAACAGCGGGCGTCGGCAATACCGAAGCATCGCCGACGCCCGCTTAGGCAGAGCCAGTCGAGTCTAGTGCCCGCCGCCCGCCATCATCTTGGCCGCATGCGGAAGAGCGGCCGCGATGCCGTCCCAATTCTCGCGAGCTGCCTTTTCGCTGCCAGGCAGATTGATCACCAAATGACGGCCCCGCTGCATGCACAGCGCGCGGGACAGCATCGCATACGGCGTGATGGCCAAGCTGTGCGCGCGCATAGCTTCGGCAATGCCCGGAACATTGCGCTCGCACACGTCCATCGTGGCCTCCGGCGTCACATCGCGCAAAGAAAGGCCGCTTCCGCCGCAGGTCAAAACGATGTCAGCATCAAGCTCGTCGCACGCATGCACGATGGCGGCCGAAATGTCCGCACGCTCGTCCTTCACCACGACGTGGCTTTTGCACTCCCAGCCGTTATCGGCGATGAGCGCTTCGAGGGCCGCGCCGGCCGTGTCTTGCTTCAAGCTGCGCGTATCGGAGCACGTGATAATAGCGAAGGTGATGTTTCGATCCATGGTAAACCTTTCTCACCGGTTGGCGTAGTCAGTCAGCGAGAGGGGCTGGGGTGCGCCGAATTCGCGGGATCGCGGAGGCGAAGCGTACCTTGGGTACGCGAGCTTCCGGGATCGCGCGAATTCGGTGTGCACCGGTCCCTCGCAGCGTCGAGCCGTTCCGCCGTTCGGCAGAACGGCGGAACCTTACAGGCAAACTTCCTCGTTGACGTCCAGCAGAATGCACCTGACCAGCGAGCCTTCCGTACGCCCCTCCAGGCCCTCGGGCAGCACGACCATGCAGTTGCTTTTCTGAAGGGGGCCGAACAAACCGGAGCTCTGGTTGCGAGCAGGCTCGACCACGTACTCCCCCGATTCGTTCTTGGACAGGGTGGAACGCAAGAAGATGCGACGAGGGTCGCGCTTTTTGGCGTCGCGCGCCAACTTGGCCATCACGGACGGGCGCTCGAAGCACGTATAGCCCTGCATTTTGCGCAGTGCGGGACGGATGAGCATCTCGAAGCCCACGTAAGCAGCCGCCGGATTCCCCGGCAGGCCGAACACGGGCGTGCCGTTCACCACGCCGAACGTCTGCGCTTTTCCCGGGCGCATGTTCACCGTGGTCATCAACAGGTCGCCTAGTTCTTCCACCACCGGCTTGATGAAATCGAAGTCGCCATTCGACGCGCCGCCGCTGGTCACCACGAAATCGAAGTCGCGCACCGCCGCGTTGATCGCCGCCGCCAAAGCCTCCTGCGTGTCTTCGACGATGGGCAGTACAACGGGCTTTGCACCAGCCGCGCGCGCCGAGGCGGCCAAGGCGTAGCTGTTCGAGTTGCGAATCTTGCCCGCTGCGGGGACCTCCGAAGGATCGACCAGCTCGGACCCGATGGAGATGATGGCCACGCGAGGACGCTGATGCACCGGCGCCTCAACCACGCCGCATCCCGCAAGAAAGCCTACGCCAGCAGGGTTGATAACCTCGCCGCGCTCAACCACCACCTCGTTGGCTTTAGCCTCCTCGCCCGCTTCGCGCACGTTCGATCGAAGCTTGGTCGGCTCGACGAAAGCAACCCGGCTGCTTGGCTTGCCATCGCCCGTAACCACCTTCACGATCTCGTACTTCACCACGGAGTCCACCGCATCGGGGATGGGGGCGCCAGTCATGATGCGCACGCACTGCCCATCCCGAATGGGACCGTCGAACGTGTCGCCCGCCGCCACTTCGGCGATGACGTCAAGCTCCATCGGAGATTCCGGGCTCGCATCGACAAGTTCGGCGGCCCGAACCGCGAAGCCGTCCATAGCAGAATGCGCGAACGGGGAAATGTCGATGTCGCTTTTCAAATTAGCTGCGGCAACCCGCCCGGCGGCGTCCAAAACAGGCACCGTTTCGGCCGGCAACGTCTCAACATGGGAAAGAACCAGATCACGAGCTTCTTCGACCGAAACCATTTCAAGCATGAGCATCCTCCCTACCAGGCGAGTCGAGCTTGCACGCGCAACCCCTCGCGCACAAGCTCGGCGCAACCGCTTATTCACTAACGCATATTATAGCGCTTAGAGGATATAGAAAAGCGGCGCGATTCCGGTTCGATGACCAATCTTTAAGCAATTGCAATCGACAGTCCGACCCCTACTCGACATGCGCGCACGACAAAGGCCGCCCCGAAGGACGGCCCCTTGCAACCACAACGGCGTCTTCAATCATCCGGTCAACGCCGATGGACCATCTGTTTTTATCCGTCAGCGCAAACGTCGCCGCTTCGCACGAATCCCTGCTCGTATCGGTGGCGGCATACGCTCCCGCCCCTATCGCAAACAGCAAAATGCTCACGATCATCGACAAAAAAAGAATTAATTGGAACGAATCCACCGTAGCTATGCACCCTTGAAAACGCATCTACGAACACGTTGCAAACTACCTGATGCACCAGAGTGCCCATTCGGCTCGGCCGTCTATCGCACAAGAATGCAAAACCTATCATGATCAGGGATGTTGCAAGAGAAGCCTGTCCCATGGCGATGCCGAACGTTCGGGACACGCTCTGCCGCAACACGACAAGCGCGACATTTCCGAAACCCGCTTCGATGGCAAGCGCGATGCCATACGCCGAAATGACAGATCCCGCCACCAAAAGCACAAGGCGCCTGGCCAGGTAAGGCCCGTCGCCAAAAAGCGCGAACCTCATCCCGTGTCTTGGCCGGGCGCCTCCCTTCAGCGAGATCGTACGCAGCTGCGGCACAGCACCGCCTGAACCAAACTTCAGTTCATACGGGTCTTCGCAAACGCAGCCAAAGCCCCCTCAAAACATTCGATCGGCGGATGCACGATGCCTGCACCCACTTGACCCACGCCCGGAACTCGATGGGCAATGCCCGTGTTGATAACCGGGAGCACGCCACTCTCCAGCACCTTCAACACATCAATACCCGTCGCCGTTCCCTTAAAATCAAGCGACGGTAACGAGAAGCCAGGATTTTCAGCCACGGTGATGTCCCCCATGCTCTCGGTGTAGCGTATCGCGTCGCCAACGGATCCTCCAACGAATTTAACGATGGCTGGAGACGCGCCCATGGCAAATCCGCCAATCCCCATTGTTTCGGTGATGGCGCTGTCCCCTAGATCAGGATTGGCATCCTCGGCTGAAAAACCAGGAAACAGCAAGCCCTCTACCATTTGGGCGGGCGCCGTAAACCAAGCGTTCCCCAAACCGCTTACCTTGATACCGAATTCCACACCATTGCGAGCCATGGCCGTAACCACGGTGGAATGCTCGATGCCCATCGCCGCATCGAGCGAGCACTTGCACGAAGGCATCGACAGGTTGAGAAAGTAATGCTCGTTCGCCACGATGAACCGCAGTACTCGTTGAGCCACGCCAACAGGCACGCCGCAATCCATCAACACGGGCGCCAGCTCCTTAATCAGTAGACTGGTAGCAGCCTTGTTTCGATTATGGCACTCATCGCCCATCTGCACGGCCTGCGCGATAATTGCCTTGGTGTCTATGCCGCCGAGCGCTTGGACGGCAGCGTCCATCACGGGAGCGAACTCCTTTTCTATCCAAGAAAGACGATCCAGCACCGAAGCGTCGAACGCCCCGAAACGCAGAACCTTTCCCAATCCTTCGTTGACCGTGCAATAAGCCTTCGTTCCGTATGGTTCGTTTTCTATGATATGAACAGGCATCGAAGGGGATATGATGCCTGCCATAGGCCCCACGGCATTGTGCTCATGGCATGGAGAGAACGTTATGACGCCGCTTGCCGCCAACCCGCGCGCTTCGTCCTCGGTTGCACACCGGCCTTCGTACAGGAGCGCGCCCACGATGGCGCCTTGCATAGTGCCGCACATGTCCCGCCATGCAATGGGTGGGCCGGCATGCAAGATGGTATCGTTTGTCATACCGGGAATCACATCGAGCGCGCGCGCAAGACCCACCAGTCTCGTCTGAGACGACATGATTCGGCGCACGGCTTCCTCATTCGCAGCCTGCACGGCATCGTCGTCCATCAGCTCATCGAGCACCTCGAGCAACGACGCATCCATAGCAGGAGGCTGCCATGCCAGCTGAATGACCGATTGCCCCTGCAGCTTGAGGTCTTCCGCAAAGTTGGGAGCCCCAATGTTCACAAATTTCAGAGCGGTGCCGAACAGATCATTGATTGCGTTCATGGTGTCACCTTCCGTTTACAGTACTTCGGCGGCCAGGAGCGATGCAGCCTTATTGCTGTCAGCGACCAATACGCCTTCTTGCTCGAGCAGCGCGCATTGGGCTGCCAGGTCCTGCTTGTCAGAGGCGGTTCCGCATACGTAACCGATGAAGAGCAGCTCGCGCCCTTGCGCCGCAGCAACCGCACGTGCCTCGCGAATAGCAGAAATGGTTTTGCCCACCGGATCTTCGTGCGAACCGAACCCCAGCTCGAAATCCAGAAGAATGACGCCCACGCTTGGATCGTGCGCTTGCTCGACGATCTTGTCGTTGCGCAGCGAAGGCTCGATCATGGGATGAGGCCGCCCGTTCGTGAACTCGTCATCGCCCATGTCCAGCAGCACGTTGCCCACGCACCCATCCGACCCATGCATCTCCTCGCCGGGCCGATGGGATACGTTGCTTTTCAGCGAGCCCAGGCGCGAGCGCAAGATAGACACGGACTCGGCGCACAAAGTGCCGCCGCAAAAGAAACCTCGAGCGAATTTCTGGTCGGGCAGGAAGCGCCCTTCCACGCGCGAGGCCATCGCATTCGCCCACGCATCCGGTTCACCAAAATCTTCTCTGGAAGCAACGTTTCCGTTGGCCAGCGCCACCGCCAAGACGGCTGTGTCGTACAAGTTGTCGCACAAATGGATATGCGGTGCGACGGCAAGACCCGTGTCGCCCTCGAGAAAGCATGCAACCACCGGACAATCCACCGTCTCCAGCAGATCAAGGATCTTCAACATCACAGTTTTCGCGGGAGGCTTCGATACGAGCACGATCACCTTCGTATCGCCATCTGTATCAAGCGCCTTGATGCCCTCGAGCATCATGATGCCGCCTACGGCTTCACTCAAGTCGCGCCCACCAGTGCCGACAGCTTGAGAAACGCCGCCTCCCATGCGATCGATCTGCACCATGACCTCCTGCAACCCCGTGCCCGACGCAGCAACAAGACCGATCGACCCGCGACGGACGCTGTTAGAGAAGCATAGGCCCACACCATTGAGGGCCGCCGTTCCGCAATCGGGACCCATAACAAGCAGTCCGCGAGCGGCTGCGTACTTTTTCAAGCGAAGTTCATCTTCAACAGGCACGTTGTCGCTGAACATCATGACATGGAGCCCCTGCCGCAACGCCAGCATGGCCTCTCGAGCCGCATACCGACCCGGGACCGATATGACGGCGATGTCACCCATGCCCTTTGCAGCCACTTGGCGCACCGTTCGATACTCCTCGACCTGCTCTTGCTTGGAAGCATCGTTTTTTCTGTTTAGCTTCTCGCGCACCGACGCAACGGCCTGCTCGCACTCCTCTTCAGTTTCGGCCATCACGGCAATGATGAAATCATTCGAACCGGCAGCCCGGACTTCCTCGGTGGCAAGCCCAACGTTCTCGAGTATCTCCTTGTTCAGCTCGGTAGCCATGGCTACAACAGCTTGTTCCACCCTGCCTTGTCCCTTGATCTCACTGCCAATGGACATCAGGGTCACCGAATCGAAGTACGAATTCTTCTGAACGATTGTTACGCAATGCATTATCGCGTCCTTTCCTCAGTTTTAATGGTTGGATACAAACTCCCAGAGCGCGCTTGCGGCTCCGGAGGCAAAATCGGCTCCAGATGTATGGCCGATTGCAAGAAGCTCGGAAAGAGCTGGACGCATATCCTGCGCATCCCGGAGCAAGGCGTTCACCAAGCGCAAGTGAGGCAAAGCAGAGCGAAAGGCGCATTCGCATATGAGCATCTGGCGGCTTACCGCCGTCGTAGCCTGCAGCACTCCCGGCTCCAGCAAATCCTTTACGATACGTGCGCGAACGGCCGCAGCATCGGGATGATCGATACTGCCAAGCATGCACAAGAATCCATCGATATAATCATCGCCCGAAGGAGTCAAGCCGATACCCGCTCCCACCAATCCTCGAACGGCCCCACCAACGGCGTCTCCTTGCATCGCCGTGCGCAGCAGGCGCATCGCCCGCCATTCGACACAGGCGGTCATCGGGTCCATCTGCCTGCTCTCCTTGAATCGACGGATGCGGTACCCTGCAAGACAGCCGCAATCGAAATCCCAAGAAACCAGATGCTCATCGAATGCACTTAGACCCGCAATCGCCTTTTCGCTGCTCCAAGGAAGAGCCGAACATCGCACGTCCGAAATCTCGCATGCCGAAAAACCAACCCGCAGCGAAGGAGCAAGCACAAGGTCGCCCCGCTCCCATACCGCCGTACATCCAGCAACAATCGGATGCGAGCGGAACGAGAATCCATCTTCCACTGTTGCAGTGCACGGAGCCGCATAGCTGCGATGGGAAACCAGAGAGTACACGCTGGACCCAAGCAGGAAGTTCACCGCATGGTCGAACACCTGCATCGTTTCAAGAGGCGTTCGGCTTTCCATGGCCTTTCGAAACTCCTCGTCGCACGCATGCGCTTGCAGCGTGAGCATGAACGCCCCCAACCGTACCCTTATGCGAAGAAGAACGAAACCGCGATCAGCAGGACAAGCATGCCAACCATGTACTTCATGTTGTTCTTCACGATATCCATTATGCTCTTGTCAAATCCATTCGAAAGCGCAACGACATTGATCTGAACAGGGCTGATTTGGGTTCCCAAGCCGGTAGCCAACGCAATAAGGCCCATGGCGATAGGAGAAAACCCCATAAGCGCCATGGTAGGCAGAATCAGCGTGAGCACACCGGCGCAATACGCGCCCGAAGGTATGGCGATCAAGAAACCGATGATCATAGCCACCGGAAGCATAATGAACGTCGGCACCGCGCTCGCAATAGAAGCAATATTGGAAAATGCGCCAATCTGCTCCATAAGGTTGATGAATCCCAAGAAGATGCCTACCGAGAACATGGTCGTCAGAATGAACTGAGATCCGTCGATAAGCGCATTGCAGGTTCCCTCGATGTCGAGCGGCGTGCACATGACGATGAGAATGCAGACGACGCATACGGTGACGGCGGGAACGATAACATGCGAGCCCACCAAGCCGTTGACCCAACCGCCAAGAACCACCATAAGCAGCAACACGATAACGGGAATGGATTGCACGAACAGCTTCGCATTGCTGACGGATTCCTCCACAACCCCCTCAGATGCCTTAGCCGCGCGATCGGCCACCATGGTGCCGCGACGGTACACCCCATAGAAGGCAAGGGCGGCTGCCAGCAACACCAACACGATAGTGAACGGCGTCATGATATTGGCGAACTCGACTACATCAATCCCAATATTCTCAGCCGTGACCACGCCCTGCGCGCCCGCAGGGGAGGTGATGAAGCACACGGCGCCCGCAATAGCCATGCCCGCAACCACTTCAGGGACCGCGCCGATGGCGGCAAACACCAGAGGTGCGATAACCATGGTATTCCCTGCAGACAAACCGGCCATGTACGTAGCGCAAGCCTGCACGACAACCAACACGGCGGCGAGCACGGCAAACTTACCCTTTAGCAGTTTTTCGCAGAGATTGACCAGCGATTTAAAGCAACCGCCTTTGCCGGCCATAGCCGCTGCCGCAGCGTACAGAATGGGCGCGACATTGCCGAACATGGTTCCCAAACCCTTGGTCATGGCACCGCCCAAATCGCCGAAGGAAATCCCGCCGATTATCATAGCGGCGAAGCCCCCGACAAGGCCCGCGAACAGCATGTGCTTTTTCATGACCAGAAGCACGATGATGACAGCGAGCGGAACAAGACTCAAGACAAATTGCATCTTCCCATCCTCTCTCTGGAATGGTTATGAGGTGCAGACTTCGGTTTTAGAAGGAGCCCCATGCCCATCTGATCGGGGCATGGGGCATTCGACTATCGTTCAACGATGACGGCAATCGGGCCGCCGCCGTCCGGACCCTGATGCTCGGCACCGCCCGATACGTAGATCATCGGATCCCCTACAGCAGCAGCTATCACACCGCCTACGGCACCGCGCGCATGACGCGTATGGTTTATATCGGAATCAGTATGCATAGTATTGCGACGACCGCGAACATAACCTGTCGAGTCGGCCTCTGCCTTCGCAAGCGCATTGACGATCTTTGCCTTCTGCTGCGCCGTAGGCAGCCCATCGAGCTCCATGCCGGCATTCTCGATGGCCTCCAACACAGCCTCGAGGTCAATGGCGTCCTTCATGACGCTGTGCCCAATGGTATAGGCGCTATCGTATTCGACAGAATTGCCCATCAAGATGATTTCGCAATTCAGCAGTTCAACACCAGCCGACGTCGATGCCACTTTCGAGTACAGCGACCAATCGCTGCAAATGGCATCGCCGGTGACGGACCCCTCGGCAGCCTCCCCAAGCGCAAGCGCGACGCCCAATGCAGAAGCTCCGCGGTTGTATCCCATAGATTCGTATGTGTCATGAACTACAACATCATGACCACGTTCCTGCGCATCAAGAATCCGCTCAGACGTAAGCAACGGACATTTTATCTGCACAAAATGCACGTCTTCTGCAGACGTGATGCCAGCCTGCTCCATAAGCTCCAGCGTCACGCGCTTGCATTCCTCCACCACCGCCATGGTTCCCTGCTCTTCAGGTAGAAACTCTCGAGTGAAGCCAGAGCTTGCGGCCAGCGTCTTTGCAGACGTAGGCTCGCCCTCCGCCTCGATACGGCAGAATACGGAAGCATGAGGAGCTAACACGCCTTCAGTGCCACCGGACATCACGAAAGCGACCTTCTTCGCAATATCCTCTTCAGACCAGCCGGTTTCCTTAGCAATGAGCAATTTGAACGCGATGGTCGAAAGACCTCGCGTGAAGTCGTTCACGCAACCGTTGCCTTCGGTTTTACCGAGCACGGCAATAATCGTTTTCGGATCCACGACGCCTTCGTCTATAAGGCTCTTCAAGCCACGTGTGTCATCAGGACTGGACATTTCGATCTTGTGAACATCGATCTTTTTCATACAGCATCCTCCTGGTTGAAGTGACTGGGCAGAACCATTGGCCAATGGGCTTATCCCTATGCACCCATTGTATGGACGCGATTTTTACCTGTCATTGTCGTTCGTCACCAAAGGATCGCGATGATCATTGTCAATTCGAACCAACACCTATGAAAGGACCGGCTATACGGAACTACTCCATATCCTCAAGCGCACGAAGCCACACCCAACAATCGTGAGCGACCACCACTTCCGCAAAATCGCGGCCAGGCTTCAACCCAACCCCCAACTGCTCGATCTTGCTCACGCGATACCGTACGGTGTTGTAATGAATGAACGATCGCTCTGCCACGCGTTTGTAGTTCAGGTCCCCTTCTATCAGAAGTCCGAGCGTCTCCATGAGATCGGTGCCGTTTTTATGATCGTAATCAATAAGCACCCCTATCTTGTCGCGAACAAACTGCTTCAGCGTGTCAACGTTGCTTACGTTTTCGATAATAGAGAACACCCGATGCTTGGAGTACGTGTCGACGAATGACTGCTTGTTCAGAGCCCCTCCCGTTTTAAGCACGCTCATAGCCTGCGCGTACGCCATATCGAGCGCCTGAATATGGTCGCATGAGTCTGATATTCCCACTCCTATCTTCACGCTTTTGGCACGAGCCAACGCAATAAGATCGGGCATGATGCTCCGGAACAAAGCCACTAATCGATCCTCGTCGGCAACGCCTCCCAGCACCACGATGGCGTCATTGAAATACACCAGGTACACCCGCTGGATCAAACGATCCCCCAGCTTAGCGTACCATTCATCGAAAAGACCGGTGTTGATCGCCCTGTCATAGAACTCCTTGCGGGCAATTTCATCCTCCGTGAATGCCTTCAAGCAAATGACCGGCTGCGGGAACACAAGGGACATGCCGAACGCCTTCGTCTTATTCTCGATCTCGATAGGTGACTTCACTTTGCCCTGCAACAGGTCTCGAATGAACACATCGCGAAAGTTCTTCTGATTCTTAAACACCGCATCCGTTTTAAGAAACAGCGCTGCAAGCAAAATAGCAGACTGCTCCACAGCTATATCGATGCTGATGCGGTCATTCGAATCGGCTGGATAGTCTAAAACGTAAACATACCCGAATCGATGCTTGCCGGCGACAATAGGATACAAGCTGTGGTCGATCAATAATTTGCGTCTGCGCTCCAGCATACTCCGAGGATCAACCCGATCGGCAAGCGCGCCCTCTTCGAAAAGCTGGCCGGCAGCCGACGCGGCGCACATGATCTTCATGTCCTTGTCCAGCACGCAAACATCCCTTTCCACAAGCACGCCCAAGCACTCTACGAGCGCCTGCACATCCGAATCGTTCAGTAAAAGCTCAGCCAGCACATTGTGCACATGGCTGCGGAATTGAAGCTGCGCGATGTATTCGTTCAACGATAGGGAGAGTATCTGGTTGGCCATGTTTGAAAGATTGGCGTCAGGCGGCAGTTCGAGCACGGGGACTCCCAGCTCATCAGCCTGCTGGAGCATACGTTCCGGTATTTTCCCAATATAGCGCAAGGGCTTTATACACACGCCGGCCACGCCGCACTCGTATACCCGGGCTATGAAGTCATCCATGCGCTCGGCATCGTCGGCAATGGGAAACAGCGTGGTCAGCAGAAGCGTATCCCGTTCCAAATAAGGGAACACGTCGGGAACCTCCATAAGGGATGCCCCTACAACGGTGTTCGACAAGCCGCTTTCCCCTGCGACAACCTTAGCGCCCTCGAAACTTTCAAGACCAAACATATCCCTGACTGTTTTGTGCATGAAGCCCCCTTTGCCATCGCACACGGAAGCGCACTATTTATCCTAGTGGAAAGACATGATTTTCTGCTGCCAAATTACCATCGGGGTCTTTGGCAACAACTGACAAAGACCCCGATGCATCAATTCTGTAAGATTGTCTACACAAGGACGCGCATCCTCCTCGCCAGCATTGTTCAGCCGCTCGCCATGCTCGGACGCATGGTCGAAAGGAGGGAATGCCCCATGTCCTCCAACTCTGCCAACAAGCTCGTATATGGCCCGGACGATACGCCTCGGACAAAGCGCGACGCCATACTGTATTCGGCTCAATGGATTATGATCATGTTCTATCCCGTGGTCTGGGGGTACTCCATCGTTGGGAAAGGCCTTGGGTTCGAAGGGCAGGATCTCTGCCTATACATGACGCGGGTAGTGTTCGTCATCGGTGCATCAACCTTGCTGCAAGCCCTCTTTGGGCATCGACTTGCCATGATTTCGGGTCCCAACATCATCCCCTCGCTGGCCATTGTGGCCGCCTGTTCCGTCGGAGGGGCAGATTACGCCCTGGAGTCTTTCAACGCCTTCATCATAGCGGGCATCATCGTAGCCATTTTGAGTGCGCTTGGCATCATGGATAAGATCGGCAGCGTATGGACCCCGCTTGTTTCAGGAGCCATGATACTCATGGTGGGCCTCTCCACCAGCACCACCGGCGTCAGCTTGGTGGCATCGGACGGGTTTTCGATGCCCTTCGCTCTGGGCATCGGGCTGGCGTTGTTCTGCGGATGGCTGTCCATCAAAGGACGCGGCCTGATTGCCACCGTCCCCGTGCTCATAACCATCGTTATAGGCTACCTTGCGTTTATAGCCTTGGGTAAATTTGACTGGGGTCTCGTAGCTTCCATGCCGGTTTTCACCATTCCCCAACTGTTCCCTTACGGCATATCGCTTCCGCCGATCGATCTCATCGTCACCATGACCGTAGTGACGATATTCGCATCGGCGAACGCGTACGGCAACGTTGAAGGGTATTCGGAAATCGTCGACGCAAAACAAACCGAACGAGAACACCGACGCACGTTCACGATATTCGGCTTGATCGAGCATTGCCTAACAGGCACCTTGGGAGCCCCGCCGACCGCACCATACGGAGAGAACTTAGGATTCGTGCTGCTAACCCGCGTAGCCTCCAGGTTCTTCTTGATATGTGCAAGCATCGCATGCATTGTCATGAGTTTTTTCGGCACCATCGGAGGAGTGATGGCCGCCATGCCCGAATCTGTAGCCGGAGCCGTGCTCATAGGGGTGGCTTGCACGCTCATCGGGATTGGTGCACGCACCATGGTTCAAGCGGGCGCGTTCAATACGCGCGAAATATTCATCGTCGGATTCTCGGTCTTCCTTGCGCTCGGCACATCGTTTCTGCCCGATTCCTTCTTCTCCGAAACCCCGCGCCTTGTTTCCACCCTGCTCAAGAACCCCGTAATCATGGTGATCATCCTGACGGTAATCATGGAACAACTCGTTATGAGAAAGCCGCAGTGTCGCTACGCAGCCGATACGACCAGCACGGCGTACGCCGAAAACCCACCCCGTATCACCAACTCGACCGACGAAACAAAGTAGTCGTCCGACAACATAAAAGGAGACAGATATGATCGACGCGCCAAAAATCCACGACGAAGCCAGGGGCACCATGCTGAAACGGGTGGACGAAGCTTACGAGGACTTCCTCGAAACCCGAACGTTTCACTATCCCTCGTGGCTCTACGGCAACCCGATCGGGACCCTTGTGACCTTGCCCGTGGAGGACTGCCCGAACTTCGGGGACACCGCCTATGTCGAGATGGACTCAGCGCGAACGGCGTTCATCTGCGTTGACATGCAAATCGATTTCTGCGGCAAGAACGGTTATGTCGACGTAATGGGCTACGACCTTCAGCAGACGGCATCAGCGCTAGGCCCTATCGAGCGTGCCTTGGCCGCCGTTCGCACAACCGACATGAACGTTATCCACACAAGAGAAGGCCACTTGCCCGACCTATCCGATGCGCCGTTCAATAAAATCCTACGCAGCAAAATCATCGGCAACGGCGTAGGAATCGGCGATAAACCAGAGCAGGGCATGGGACGCCTACTCGTACGCGGTCAGGAGAATTGGAATCTGCACGAACGCGTGAAGCCCATACCAGGAGAATTCATAGTGGATAAAGCAGGAAAAGGGGCGTTCGGCTCAAGCACCATCCATATGGTACTGAAAAATCTCGGTATCACGCATATCGTCATCTGCGGAATCACCACCGACGTATGCGTACATACCATCATGCGCGAAGCCAACGATTACGGATACTGGTGCATTCTCATGAAAGACGGCACAGGGGCCACCGACCCGGGCAACCATGAAGCCGCCATTAAATCCATCAAGATGCAGGGAGGCGTGTTCGGCAACGTAACCGACTCGAAACGACTCATCCAAGCAATCGAGGCAATGAAAACCGCCTAAAAAGACAGTCGTACCACAAGAACGAAGCCGCCAGCCCCCCAAGGAGGCTGGCGGCTTCTTCCGCCGAAAGGCATGAATTTCGCACGCCTCTCGATTTTGCAGATAACTCTAGCGCTTGATGTTGTAGAACGCAGCCATACCGGCATACGTCGACTGAGCGTCAAGCTCTTCCTCGATGCGAAGCAGCTGGTTGTACTTCGCCACGCGGTCGCTGCGGCACGGCGCGCCCGTCTTGATCTGGCCGGTGTTGCAGGCCACGGACAGGTCGGCGATGGTGGTGTCCTCGGTCTCGCCCGAGCGGTGGCTCATGACGCACGCATAGCCGGCCTGCTTCGCCATTTCGATGGCCTCAAGCGTCTCGGTCAAGCTGCCAATCTGGTTCACCTTGATAAGAATGGCGTTCGCGCAGCCCATCTCGATGCCCTTGGCAAGACGCTTGGAATTCGTGACGAACAGGTCGTCGCCCACCAGCTGCACGCGATCGCCGATGCGCTCGGTCAGCTGCTTCCAGCCGTCCCAGTCCTCTTCGGCCATGCCGTCTTCGATGGAGATGATGGGGTACTTGTTGACCAAAGCCTCCCAGTAGTCGACCATTTCGGCGCTCGTCAGCTCGCGGCCTTCGCCGGCCAGCACGTACTTCTGCTTCTCGGCATCGTAAAACTCGGTCGAAGCCGGGTCCATAGCGAACATGATGTCGGAACCGGGCTTGTAGCCAGCAGCCTCGCATGCCTTCATCACGTACTCGAGCGGCTCTTCGTTCGTCTTGAAGTTCGGAGCGAAACCGCCTTCATCGCCCACGCCGCCGCCAAGGCCGGCATCGTGCAGAACCTTCTTCAGCGTGTGGTAGATCTCAGCGCACCAGCGCAGCGCTTCGGCAAACGAGTCGGCGCCGACCGGCATGATCATGAACTCCTGGAAGTCCACGTTGTTGTCGGCATGCGCGCCGCCGTTCAGAATGTTCATCATGGGCGTGGGAAGCAGATGCGCGTTCACACCGCCGACGTACTTGTACAGAGGAAGTTCGGCGGACTCTGCAGCAGCCTTCGCCACGGCCAGGGACGCGCCCAGGATGGCGTTCGCGCCCAGCGCGCCCTTGTTGTCGGTGCCGTCGATTTCCAGCATAATGTCGTCGACGAAGCGCTGGTCGTCGGCTTCCACGCCAATCAGGGCGTCGGCGATTTCGCCGTTCACATGAGCAACCGCATCGAGCGTCCCCTTGCCCAAATAGCGACCCTTATCGCAATCTCGCAGCTCAACAGCCTCGAACGCGCCAGTCGAAGCACCCGACGGCACAGCCGCGCGGCCGAACGAACCGTCCTCCAGCACGACCTCAACTTCCACGGTCGGATTGCCGCGCGAGTCGAGAATCTCGCGACCGAACACATCGATGATGACGCTCATGAATGCCTCCTCGTAGGATGATGACGATTTACATCAAGAGCAATCATAGCACGTCGGAAACCGGGAGACGGCAACCCTGCGCGTTTCCCATAACCGCAGCGACGAACGGCAGCCCGCAGGATCGAAGAACGGCAAGAAAGGAGCTACCCAGGCGCTAAGAAACGTACAGCCTCGAATGCAGGTTCACAGCAAAATCGACAATACCGCGCACACCGCCAACCCTGCCGCCAGCACCACGCCGCTCGCCAACGAGAACGCGCGTGGCGCAAGCGAGGTGCGTTCCACGTCGGGGGCGCCGTAGCAGCGCGCATCCATGGCCACAGCCAGCGAGTCGGCACGGCGAAACAACCCCACGAACAAGGGGATGAGCACCGTCTGCCAAGCCCGCAAACGCTGCCACAACCCGCCTGCGTCGAACGATGCGCCGCGCGCTTGCTGCGCATCGTGCACGCGCGCCAGCTCTTCGGCGGTAACGGGAATGAAGCGCAACGCGAGCGAGAACACCATGGCTATATCGTCCACCGGAACGCCAAGACGTCGCAAGGGGCGAAGAAAACTGCTTAACGCATTGGTCAACTCAGTCGACGTAGTAGTGTAGGTAACCACCAGGCTGCCCACCACAAGCAAGATGATCCGCACGGCGAAGAAGCAGCCGCGCGCAAATCCCGCAGGCACGAATCCGAACGTGCCAAACAAAGCAATCGGGGACCATGCGCCCAAAAAACCCGCCGACACGTCGCCCAACCCCGAAGGGGCGCCTGCAGCAGCCGCCTGGGCCACATCGAACGAAAACGCATTGAACACCACCGTGAACGCAACGATCACGTACACCGGCAGCATCAAACCGAACAGCCTTCGAGCGGGCACCGTCGACGCCATCGCAACAGCAGCGAACAGCAACGCGCACAACCCCAGGCCAATCCACGTATGCACCAAAAACAACGTAGCGGAATATGCAGCAAGCAGCACGAGCTTAACCCGTGCGTCGCACGCATGCACCGGCGAGGCGCCGGGAATATAAGAGCTTACGTTGATTCGCATGCAGGCAGTATGCCACAATCGGAGGATGCGCGCACGAACTGCACGAAGCCAACGCTAACGCGAGCGCGAACCGCAAGGCGCACGTCACGCCCGCAGTTCGACGATCATGCTCGCCGAACACTCAAAAAAAGGGACCCGCGCATGCGGATCCCTTTCCCATATCAGTATGAAGCGAAGCGAAAGCTATTCAGCCTTCTCCTTCTCCACAACCTCGGCCTCGACGGCTTCCACGTTCTCAGCAGCAGCCTCTTCAGCCTTGTCGGCAGCCTCGACGGCGGCTTCCTCAGCCTGAGCCTCAGCAGCCTCCTCGACCTTCTCGACCTTCTTGGGAGCAACCTTCTTCGCAGCCTTCTTGGCGGCCGGCTTCTCCTCGTCCTTCTTCTTCACGGGCTCGGTCACAAGCTCCATGATGACCATGGGGGCGTTGTCGCCCTTGCGGGGACCCAGCTTCATGATGCGGGTGTAGCCGCCCTGACGGTCCTGGAACATGCCCTGCTCGACCTTCTCGAAGATCTCGCGCACGAGTTCCTTGTCGCCCAGAGCCGCGATGGCCAGACGACGAGCATGCAGGTCGCCGCGCTTCGCCCAGGTGATGATCTTGTCGACGTCAGGACGGATCTCCTTGGCGCGCGACTCGACCGTCTTGATGCGGTCGTTCAGGAACAGGGCGTTCACCAGGCTCTTCTTCATGGCCTTGGTGTGGCTGAAGTCGGTGCCCAGCTTGCGGCCCTTGTAATTGTGTCGCATGATACGTATCTCCTATAGCTTCAAATTGAGGTCCATGGAAATGAGCTTGTCCTTCACTTCCTCGATGGACTTCGCACCAAAGTTCCTAATGTTCAGCAGGTCGTTTTCGGAGAACTCGACCAGCTGGCGAACCGAATGGATACCGGCGCGCTTCAGGCAGTTGTACGAGCGAACGGACAGGTCGAGATCCTCGATCTGCTTGTCCAGCTCGGCGTTGGACTCCTGGCCCTCCGGCGCGAAGATGGACGGAACTTCGCCCTCCTCCTCGTCGGCCATATCGGACAGGCTCAAGAACGCGCCCATGTACTGGTTCACGATGTTGGACGCGCGGCAGATGGCCTCGGTCGGCGTGATGCTGCCGTCCGTTTCCACCTCCAGCACGAGCTTGTCGTAGTCAGTACGCTGGCCCACGCGGGTGTCGGTCACGTTGAGCGTGCAGCGACGGACCGGCGAGAACAACGAGTCAACATGGATGACCCCGATGGGATCCTCCGTGCGCTTGTTGCGCTCGGCAGACACGTAGCCGCGGCCGACGCCGATGCGAACCGTCATGTCCAACTGGCCGCCATCGGAAACCGTCGCAATGACGTGCTCCGGGTTGACCAGGGTAAACTCGGTCGGGATGTCGAGGTCCGCGCCCGTAACCGTGCAAGGACCCTCCACCGACACATGCGCCGTGGCCTCTTCGATGTCGTCGTTCAGTGCAGAGAACACGAGTCCCTTGACATTCAAAACGATGTCCGTGATGTCCTCGATGACACCCTCGGCCGTCGTGAACTCATGCTGCACACCCTCGATCTGGATGGCCGTAGCCTTTGCGCCATCCAGGGACGAGAGCAGCACGCGACGCATGCAGTTGCCCAGCGTGTAGCCGTAACCGCGCTCGAGCGGTTCGACGATGAAACGCGCGACAGTATCGTTGACTTCTTCCGTTGTTACAGTAGGCCTCATGAACTCTGTCATGTGGGGTAAGCCTCCTTACTATGCCGCGATTATTTCGAGTAGAGCTCGACGATGAGCTGCTCGCGAATATCCAGATCGATCTGGTCGCGTTGCGGAAGCGCGAGAACGCTGCCCTGAAGTTTCTCGATGTCAACCTCAAGCCATGCCGGCACCTGCACGCGCTCGTTGGAGATCAGCGCGCTCTTGATGACCAACATGTCCTGAGCCTTGGGAGCAACGGCAACCACGTCGCCCGGACGAACGCGGAACGACGGGATGTCGACGCGACGACCGTTGACAACGATGTGACCGTGACGCACCTGCTGGCGAGCCTCCGCGCGAGACTTCGCAAAGCCCAGGCGGTAGACGACGTTGTCCAGACGGCTTTCCAGGATGCGAAGCAGGTTCTCACCCGTAACGCCCTGCTGACGGTTGGCCATATCGTAGTAATGACGGAACTGCTTCTCCAGAACGCCATAGATACGCTTGGTCTTCTGCTTCTCGCGCAGCTGAGTGCGATATTCGCTTTCCTTGATGCGCTTTTTGCCGGCTTCGCCCGGCGCGTAGTTACGGCGCTCGATTGCGCACTTCTCCGTGTAGCAGCGGTCGCCCTTCAGGAAGAGCTTCGCACCTTCACGACGGCACAAACGGCAGTCCGCTCCAGTATAACGAGCCATAATACTTAGATCCTTTCAGCTACACGCGACGACGCTTGCGCGGACGGCAACCGTTGTGCGGGATGGGTGTGCAATCCTGAATGCTGGCAATCTCCAGGCCGGCGGCCTGCAGAGAGCGGATGGCCGTCTCGCGACCCGAACCCGGGCCCTTGACGAACACGGACACCTTGCGCAGGCCATGCTCCATCGCCGTCTTCGCAGCGGCCTCGGCGGCCATCTGAGCAGCGAACGGAGTGGACTTGCGCGAGCCCTTGAAGCCCACCGTGCCGGCGGACTGCCACGAGATCACATTGCCCTGAGGATCGGTGATGCTCACGATCGTGTTGTTGAACGTAGACTTGATATGCGCAGCGCCAACGGCGATGTTCTTACGCTCGGAGCGCTTAATGCGCGTGCGCACGTTTTTCTTAGCTGCCACTTCTAGCTACCTCACTTTTTCTTTCCGCCGATTTGCTTACGAGGACCCTTGCGCGTGCGCGCGTTCGTGTGCGTGCGCTGTCCGCGAACGGGCAGGCCGCGACGATGGCGGAGTCCACGATAGCAACCGATCTCCATGAGGCGCTTGACGTTCTGAGAAACCTCGCGGTGCAGGTCGCCCTCCACCTTGATGTTGCCCTGGATGTAGTCGCGCAGCTTCTGCAGATCATCTTCCGTGAGGTCCTTCACGCGGACGCTCGGATCAACGCCGGTCTCGGCGAGGATCTGCTTGGAAGTGGTCAGGCCAATGCCGTAGATGTAGGTCAAGCCGACTTCAATGCGCTTGTCGCGAGGAAGGTCGACACCAACAAGACGTGCCATAGGTTATATCTCCTCTTTCTTCCTAGCCCTGACGCTGCTTATGGCGCGGGTTCTCGCAGATAACGAGGACCTTGCCATGGCGTCGGATGATTTTGCACTTGTCGCACATTTTCTTGACCGAAGGACGTACCTTCATAATCATTTCCTTTCGGTTATGCGTTCCCGTCTATACTCCACACCCAGCCGCAGGTGAGAATTTTCTTAACTGATTAACGCGCTTGACGCAAAAAACTGCGCCTACTTGAAACGATACGTGATACGGCCGCGATTCAGGTCGTAGACGGAAAGCTCAACCGTCACCTTGTCTCCCGGCAGGATCTTGATGTAGTGCATACGCATCTTGCCAGAGATATGGGCCAATATCTTGTGTCCGTTTTCGAGCTCAACCCTAAACATAGCGTTCGGCAACGCTTCTAGGACAGTTCCCTCAAGCTCGATTACATCTTCTTTGCTCAAAAGTGCTCCTTCAAAGCAGGTCGTTATAAGCAGCAACGATAGATTCTACCAAATAAAGTGTAGATTGAGCAAGAGAATTTTTTGGGCACAGAAAGCCAACAAACCGTTGGTTCGAATATGCCTGCATGTCAGGCGTGCGGTTCGGAACCGCGCAGTCCGCATAAGGAGCAGGACCGCCAGGTACTCGCGCGATGCGCAGCCGCCTTGTCGGCTTCGACGGGGTCGGGCGCGTTTTAAGGGTGGACGCTCCGTCAGAGAAATAAGTATAGGCATTTTGCCTGCAAGGTCAAGGGTATTTAATGTGAAGAAGACGAGCCAAGATCCGACTCCCCCAGCAAAGCCGCCAGCTTCCGGTACGAGACAATGGCCAAAACCGAGTTCGCCAACGCCTTGAGCACGTTGAACGGCAGCAGCGCGGGAAACACGAGCGCGGCAACCTGCTGATACGTCGCCTCAACGTACAGCGGCATCACCACGAAATTCAAACAGACGGAAACGGCCGTAGACGCGGCCACGCCAGCCGCGCAGCCCAATACCACATACAGCAAGCATGGCTTGCGACGATACACCGCCCCCACCACCATAACAAGGGAGACGGTTGCCATGATGTTCATGAACGCGCCCAAGGGGTCGGTAATCAAATGGGGTATCCACGAAGCAACCGCCACGCCGACCCCTATCCAAGAGCCGTACAGCACGGTGGCCAGCAACGACACCGCACCGGAGGGATCGTACTTCAGCCATTCGGCGCCCGGGACCACTGGAAGCTCGACAAAGCTGAGGACCATCGCCATCAAGACAAGCAGGCCGATGGCGGCACCCTGCTTGGGAGATCGGTTACGTCGCTCGTACGGCAATGCGTCCATAGAGTCTCCTATCCGGCTTTCCGCCTATTATAATGCGCTCGGCAAGCAACGGCGAAGCGATCCGACGCGTACGACAATCGGCTCGCTTCGCAAGGGGAACGGAACAGCGGATCTAAGCAGCCTTGGCAGCCTCTACCGCCGCCTTCACATAGCCGGCGGTGTCCACAAGCGTCGCACCGGAAACGGCGTCAGGGCCCTTCGCCTTCACGTCGGAGATCTTCTGGCCGGCCACAAACGATTCGATGGCCTCCATGGACTCAATCCATGGCGTAGTGGCCTGGGCCTTCTCCTTCATCATCGCGGAATACGCTTCGGAGTTCACCGACTTGGACATGAGCATCTGGCCCTCGGCGTAACCGGCGGCAAACGCTGCATCGGAATTCGGTACGGGAACGAAGCCTTCGGAAGACGTGGCGACGAACTGGAACTCGTCGATGCTCGTTGCAACCAGCACGTCGTCTTGCACGAGCGAAACGGCTTCGGCAAACGCCTTGTCGCCATGCGCAGCGGCGTTGACGCGCCCTAGCTTGAGGTTCGATCCATCACCCGAATACGTGCCCGACGAGGTGATGGCGTCGCTTTGAGCAACTTCGGACACCAGCTTAAGATAGTTGGGAGCGTCGACGAGCGTAGCCCCCGACACCGTATCGATGCTGGCCTTCTTCAGCTCCGAAGGCTTCTTGCCAACGCAGTAGTCTTCGATAGCGCGCATGGACGTGAGCCAAGGCTGCGTGGCCTGCGCCTTTTCCTTCATCATTGCGGAATACGCGTCGGTGTTCACGGTTTTCGACATGAGCACCTGACCCGTTGCGTAGCCGGCCGCAAGCCCGGCATCGGAATTCGGAACCGGCGTGATGCCCGTCGAACCGGCCGGCATGAATTGGTAATCGTCCACGCTCACGGCAAGGATCGAGCCGTCATCTGCCGTAGCGACGACCACGCTTGTGAAGCATTTGTCACCGTGAGCCGCGCCGTAGCCGCGATGAAGGGTAACCGCGTTCGAGGAGCCGCCCGAACCGACTGCGGGCGTCGCGCCTTCGGATGTTGCAGCGGCGCCGCTTGGCGCGCACGAACCCAGCATGGAAGCGCCTGCCGCGCCCAGCGCTACGACAATGCTCCCCTTGAGAAAATCACGACGAGTGACTTGCAGTTCCATGGTAGCCTCCCTTGAAGTATCTTCAAACAACGAGGCCACCATACGAGCCGAAGCAAGGGGAATCTATCGTCAAAACGAGGGGACTTGCTCCCCACCTGGCATGTTCTTTCTAAACGAAAAGGGGGAGATTGCTCAAACGCCTTCGTCAGCCTGGTCATCGAGCAGCTTGAACAGCTCTTCGCGCGACGACACGCCAAGCTTGCGATAGATGTTCTTGCGATGGCTGCGCACCGTGGATTCGGCCACCGTCAGTTCTTCGGCAACGAAAATCGACGTGTGCCCGCGGCCCAAAAGCAGCAAGATCTCGGCTTCTCGAGCAGTCAGACGATGCTTTTCCGCCAGCTGGGCGCAACGACGCAGGTAATCTTCCCGCGCGTCAGGCAAAGCCGACTCCGCAGCATCGATGCCTTCAAGCATGACGCGCCACAGCCGCGAGCTGGGCGTGACCATGAGGACAACGGCCATGATCACGAACAGTACGATGAGGATCTGGTAGCGATACGCGCCCAGGACGCCCGCGTTGGCGCTGGCGTCCGAAAGCAGGCACACCAGACAGCTGAATATAATCATGATGCCGCCAGCGGGCAACGCGAGAGAGCGCATGCGACCCGCCATGGAAACGAGCATTGCCGACATAATGAGCGCGTAGACCGTGCAGAACGCAAGAGAGCCCACCACCATCGCCGAACGCTGAAGCGGCGGATCGACAAACGCGGTTGCGGCAAACGTCGCGAAAGCCATCAGCGGCAAGAAGAAGCGATAGGAAAAGTTGATCAGGGCTTGGTCCGTCTTCAGAAACGCAAGGAGCACCATAGCGGCTTCGGCGAGCAAGCCAGCCCATGCCAACGGCGCCATCCCCCACTCCATCGTCTGCGCCAAGCTGCTGTCGGCAACGAACAGCAGCAACATGGAAAACGGCATGACCGCGAAGAACAGTGCCCGGGAAAGCGGCGTCTTGAAATCCCCGGTCCCTTCCACTACGGAAACGTCCAGATGGCCGAACACGTCCCACCAGTTCGCGCCCGATTGCGCCAAGCGATCGTCCTCACGCTGCGAGCGAAAGAACAGCCGAGCGCATCCCGCAAGGGAAAGAGCCGCCGCGCACGTAAGCGCTACGCGCGCCGCATCAACGTTGAGCATCGGCAACAAAGCGCTGCTGGCAAACAGGCCGAGCGCGGAAGCCCAAACCACCGCCAACGCGCGTCGAAACGCGAGCACGCGCAGCCGGCTCACCCAAACAAGGCTCATGACGGCCGCTCCGAACCCCATCATAAGGCCGCATCCCGCCTCAACAAGGGATCCATCGACAACCCCGAAGCTCCACAGATCGAGCAGTGCATATCCAAGCGCGTAACAACCTAAGGCCAATAGCACGACCGTGCGGTTCAGCCGAGCATGCGCCGTTTTGAGCAAACAGACAAACAGGAACGCGAGCGACGTGAACATGGCGGCAAGCGAGAGCGCCGTCGAGAACGAAACGGCCGGCAAAAACGAACCCGCGCCAAGGGCTGGGGTCGTCGCGCGCTGCCAAAACTCGAGAACGGGCAAAAGCAGGGGAACGCTCATGCAGAAGGAAAGAAGAGCAACCGTGTCGAACGCATCGAACTGCGGGATGAGGCCTCGCTTTTCAGGCTGCATTGCGTTTCTCCTTCCACCGCTCGTTCGCCGTGGCATCGGCCGACGCCGCTCACCCGCGTCGCATGCCGCACCTGCAGCACGGCTCCAAAGAAAGTATACTGTTCCAGTAGCGTATGGCGCTTCACGTTGAAGGGAACGGTATGGTTTCTCGGGAGTTCTTTCGGTTCAACACCACCAACACCATCAGTGCGGAGACCGACGATGCAAGCATCATCGACCGAGCCGTGGCATGGTGCGACCGCTGCGAGCTTTTGCTCTCGCGGGTTGATCCCGCAAGCGAGCTGTTTCGGCTCAACCATGCGCGCGGTGTTCCGACCGACGTCGATCCCGAGCTGGCAACGTTCATCGACACGGCGTTGGCATACTGCCGCGCCACCGACGGGCTGTTCGACATCACCATGGGAAGCGCAACGCAACTCTGGGACTTCAAGCGGCAAACGATCCCCAACCCCAACGATCTGGCCGCAGCGCTGCGCCACGTGGACTACCGAAACGTTGCCGTGACGGGCTCGACCGTGACGCTGCACGACCCGCTGGCCTGCGTTGACTTGGGCGGCATCGCGAAAGGATACATCGCCGACGGTATCCTTGCGCTGTTGCGCGAGGGCGGCGTCGAGCGCGCATTGGTCAACCTGGGAGGCAATGTGGCGGTTATGGGAGGCAAACCCGACGGAACGCCGTGGCGGGTGGGCATCCGAAAGCCCTTTCCTTCAAGCGCCCTGCCGATGCGGGATTCGTTCGCCTGCGTAAGCGTTCGCGACGGATCGGTGGTGACGAGCGGCATATACGAGCGCGCGTTCGAGCGCGACGGCACGCTGTACCACCACATTCTGGATCCGCGCACCGGCTTTCCCGCGCAGACCGACCTGCTGAGCGCCACCGTGGTTTCGCGCGCTTCGCTTGACGCGGACGGATTCACCACAGCGCTCGTCATCATGGGCGCCGATCGCGCGCTTGCGTTTGCGGAGAGCCATCCGTCGTTGGAAGCCGTGCTGGTAACGAACGAGGGCGATGTGCTGGCAACATCCGGGATAGGAAGCGACATCCCCTTCGAACTGCTGGAATAAAAACGCCGCCCAAGCGGAGCGGCGAAGCAAAATGCGGTGCGCGATGCACTGATGCGAACGACATGAGCGGTGTGAAGTGGCTGGGCCACCAGGATTCGAACCTGGATAGCTGGTACCAAAAACCAGAGTCCTGCCGTTGGACGATGGCCCAGTTCAGAACGGCATGCAAAAGCCGAAGCCCCTGCCATCGCGATTGGAAGGAAAAAAATGGTGGGCCGTGAGGGAGTCGAACCCGCGACCTTGGGATTAAAAGTCCCCTGCTCTACCAACTGAGCTAACGGCCCACGTCGCTCCAATGCGCGAGAATACATTTTAGCCGTGCGGACAAGGCCGGTCAATGAAAATGTTTGAAGGCCCCGCAAGCCCACAAAACGCTCGGACTCTTCGCGAAAGGATCCTTCCCCCTCGCTCGTCTGGAAAACCTGCGCCCGCTTTGGGCGGGCGCTCGAATGCGAATTCGTTATTCGGCAGGCTTGAACGTGTCCCTGTCCGGCGCGAACGACTGCATGGCCTCGATGGTGCGGGCGAACAGCTCGTCAAGCTCCCAACCTAGCATTTCCGCCCCGGAACGAATGACGTCGCGGCTGACTCCGGCGGCGAAGCGCTTGTCCTTGAACTTCTTCTTGAGCGATTTCACTTCGAAGTCCATGACGCTTTTGCTGGGCCGCATGACCACAGCCGCGCCGATAAGCCCCGTCAATTCCTCCGCCGCAAACAGAACCTTCTCCATTTGAAGCTCGGGTCTGGGCAGATCCGGATTGAAATCGGACGTGTGGCTCTGGATGGCGCGGATGAGCTCGGGCGTGCCGCCAGCAGCCTCGATCCAAGGCGCAGCGTACAGCGTGTGCTTCTCCGGCTCGTCATCGTGCTCTTCCCAATCAAGGTCGTGCAGCAGCCCCACGATACCCCAGAATTCTTCGTTTTCGGGGTCGAACTCGCGCGCGAAGTAGCGCATGGTCTGCTCCACCGTTTCGCCATGTTCGATATGGAACGGATCCTTGTTGTGCGCTTGCAGGAGCGCGAACGCCTCGTCGCGCGTCATACCGGCTTCCAGCGTTGACATGATGTCCTCTCTTCCTTCTTGACATCGATCTCGAGTGCTTCTTGCCACTATAGCGCATAGCACGTCGGGCAAGCAAAGCGCCGCGCTGCCAAGAACCGACAAGCAAGCGCCGCGTCTGCGCAATCGCTAGAACACGATGCCCAGCGCGTTCGCAATCAGGCCCCACGCCACGCCCGTGCAATACAGACCCACCACAATGGCAACGTTCTGCCTCCAGTTGCGGTTCGCCCTGAACAGCACCAACAAGCCCACGCCCGCGCTTACCAGCAAACCCGCCAGCATCGCCCCCGAGCCCAAGGCGCCGTCCACGTACAGCTGCGCGATGACCACGCTTGCGGCGCAGTTCGGCACCAAGCCCACCAGCGCGGAACCTAACACCGAAAGAGCCTGGTTAGCGCCGAGAAACGTTGCCAGAGCATCTTCTCCCACCACTTCAAGAACGGTGTTCAGCGCAACGGTCACGGCAAAGATGAACAGCGCGACCTGAACCGTGTGCTTAAAGGCGCTTTTCAAGATGCCGCCCTCGCCATCATGGCAGTGGCAGTGGTCGTGCTCGCAAAGATCGTGAATATGCAACGGCGCGTCGATGCGCCGCGCGAGGCGCATGCCGGCGTCCACGATAAAGCCCATCACCATGCCGATAACGATTTTCGCCCCCAGGATTTTCAGGATCACCGCAAGAGGCACCTGCTCTGCAATGAAGATGGGAAGCATCTCGTCCGACGTAGACAAGAACACAGCGAACAGCGTCCCCAGCGTGATGACGCGGCCGGCCCACAACGTTGACGCGGCAGCAGAGAACCCGCATTGCGGAACCACGCCCACAACGGCGCCGACGATAGGGCCCGCCGCGCCAGCGCGCTGAACTGCGGCTTGGGCTTTACTGCCGGTTTTATGCTCGAGCCACTCCATCGCCAAATAGGTGACGAACAAAAACGGGATGAGATACAGCGTGTCCGAAACGGAATGCTCCAGAACATGCCCTGCGATATGTATGAATTCTTCCATAACAACTTATTGTAGACCAATGCTCGACCGGAGCAACCGCCCGTCGTGAAATGGGCACGGAAGACCGCCCGCAGCGGGGCGCAGGCCTCGAATGAGGCGCGCGAAGGCGGAAAATCCGGACGGAGCCGGGCGGCGAAGTATCGAAAGAACAGGTAACAACCCGCTTGGAACCTAATAAGAGCCAAACGATTCAGTTATACTGGACTCAATTTCCATTCGTTCATGGAGGCAGTATGACAAACCCACAAGCTGGATGGTACGCAGACCCCTCGGGAGACGCAGCAAAACTTCGCTACTGGAACGGCGAGCAGTGGACCGACGACTACGCCGACGCTCAGCCCGCAGGTCAAGAGCCGACTTACGGAAGCCCCGCTCCCGTCTACCCGCAAGCTTCGGGCGGCCAGGCTTACTACCCGCAAACGGCCAGCAACGACAGCGACCGCACGCTCAGGCTGGTCGCGTTCATCCTGTGCATCGTGTCCACGGTGTCGGTGTGCTGGCTCATCATTCCCCTGGCCTGGATGATCCCCATGAGCATCCGCTGCTGGAACATCTACAAGGGAACGAAACCCAACACCACAGCATTTGGTATATGCACGCTCATTTTCGTAACCCTTATCGGCGGTATTCTTCTGCTGGTTTCGAAAAAAGACGCGTAGCAACCAAAAGCACCACGCAGAGCGGCCCGGTTCCTGACAGCAGAGCGCCCAGGAGCCGGGCCGCTTTGCGTGGTGCGGTGCGCGAGATGTTTGGAGCATCGTGCAATGCGCGGGATGCCTGGGGCGTCATGCAAGGATCGCTCGACGTTTGCGCGATGCTCCGAGCAGCGAGATGCTGGAGCACTTCGGGGCACCTTTCGTGCTCATGATTCGAAACCCGACAGGTTTTTCGGATTGAGCATGGGATCCGCGGAGTCGGCAGGATTTATGGGATCGGATGCTCCAATTTGCCGCAGAGGTTTTCAGGTTCTGTCAAAACGGACGAGTTTTGCGGCGGTTTTTCGTCTTGCAGAGAGATGACGCTGCGGGGCGTTTTTCATCATGCCTGGTCAAAAGGCTGCTTGTTGCATTTATCCTGATTCGAGAACCAGCAAAACTCGTCCGTTTTGACAGAACCGGCCCGCACGCGCGCAGGCGCGGGCCACATGCGGGCGCAAGGGGCACACACAAGAAGGGCGACCCGCGGGCCGCCCTTCTTTCCGAGTTTAAATTGTGCGATGCAGGCCGCAGGGCTTACATCATACCGCCCATTCCGCCGCCGCCAGCAGCTGCTGCCAGCGCGGACAGGTCCGGACCCTCCTTCGGGATTTCGTTGATGGTGGCCTCGGTGATGAGGATAAGGGCCGCAACGGAAGCAGCGGACTGCAGAGCCGTGCGGGTCACCTTGACGGGGTCGTTGACGCCCATCTCGATCATGTTGCCGTACTCGCCGTTGGCGCAGTTCAGGCCTTCGCCCTTGCCCATGTTCTTGACATGCTCAACCACAACGCTGCCCTCGTAGCCCGCGTTCTGGGCGATGGCGCGCATCGGAGCCTCCAGAGCCTTGCGGATGATGGCAACGCCCACTTCCTCGTCCTTGTCGTCAGCCTTGACGTCGTCGAGCGCGGGAAGCGCGTCAACCAGAGCCACGCCGCCGCCGGCAACGATGCCCTCTTCGACAGCCGCGCGGGTTGCCTGCAGAGCGTCCTCGATGCGGGACTTCGTCTCCTTGAGCTCGGACTCGGTTGCAGCGCCCACCTTGAGCACGGCCACGCCGCCGGACAGCTTCGCCAGGCGCTCCTGCAGCTTCTCGCGGTCGAAGTCGGAGTCGGCACGCTCGAGCTCGGCCTTGATCTGGCCGATGCGGTCCTCGATGGCCTTCTTGTCGCCAGCGCCGTCCACGATAAGGGCGGTGTCCTTCGTGACCTTGACCGTCTTGCAGTGACCCAGCATGTCGACGCGAGCGTCCGCCATGGTCATGCCGAAGTCCTTGTCGATGACCTGCGCGCCGGTGACGGCGGCGATGTCCTCGAGGATGCGCTTGCGGCGGTCGCCGAAGCCGGGAGCCTTGATGGCGACGCAGTTGAACGTGCCGCGCAGCTTGTTCAGCAGGATGGTGGCCAGAGCCTCGCCCTCGACGTCCTCAGCAACGATGAACAGCGGGCGGCCGGACTTCATGATCTCTTCCAGCAGGGGAACCATGTCCTGGATGTTGGTGACCTTCTGGTCGGTCAGGAGGATGTAGGGGTCGTTGAGCACGGCCTCCATCTTCTCCATGTCGGTGGCCATGTACGGCGAGATGTAGCCGCGCTCGTACTGCATGCCCTCGACGATGTCCATGTCGATGCCGAAGGTCTGGCTTTCCTCAACGGAGATGGCGCCGTCCTTGCCCACGGCCTCCATGGCCTCGGCGATCTTCTCGCCGATGTTGGCGTCGCCTGCGGAAATGGTGCCCACGTTGGCAATCTGGTCCTTCGTGGAAACCGGCGTGGCGTCGGCCTTGATGGACGCGACGATGGCGTCGGTGGCCTTCTGGATGCCGCGGCGGATGCCCAGCGCGTCGGCGCCGGCGGTCACGTTGCGCAGACCCTCGGACACGATGACGTCGGCCAGCAGCGTAGCGGTGGTCGTGCCGTCGCCGGCGACATCGTTCGTCTTCACGGCAACTTCGCGCACCAGCTGGGCGCCCATGTTCTCAACGGGATCCTCCAGCTCGACTTCCTTGGCAACGGTCACGCCGTCGTTGGTGATGAGCGGAGCGCCGTAGGACTTCTCCAGAGCGACGTAACGACCCTTGGGGCCAAGCGTCACCTTGACGGCGTCGGCCAGCTTGTTGACGCCGGCAGCAAGCGCGCTGCGGGCGTCAGCCTCGAACTTGATCTCTTTAGCCATGATGCTTTTATCCTTTCAACTGCGTTGTTGTTAGCGGGATATTCGCTTATGCAAAGACAGCGTACAGATCGTCCGCGCGAAGAATGAGCACGTCCTCGCCGTCCACGTGAATCTCGGTGCCGCCGAACTTGCCGTAGACGACCTTGTCGCCCACCTTCACCGGAACGGGAACCAGGTTGCCGTCCTTATCGAGCTTGCCGTCGCCCACAGCCAGAACGGTGCCGCTCTGGGGCTTTTCCTTCGCTTCGGTCGCAAGGTACAGACCCGACGCCGTGGTCTCCTCGGCCTCGTCCTGCTTGACGATGACGCGATCACCCAGGGGTTTCAGATTCATAACGTGCCTTCCTTTCGTCGTCCGACTCGCGTAGCGGAACGTTTGATGTTCGCTATGTAACCACTCGATTGCGGTGACTGCTAGCACTCATCGTTAGCGAGTGCTAAACATTGCGTTATCATAGCAGCCTCATCGCCGATTGCAAGAGTATTCAGAGAAATCTAAGCCCATGCGTTTCAGGTTTGACAGAATCGCCAAACGATCGTCACAATTGGGCCGCCGGACGGTGCGCGCAACGTACGCCGCGCGCAAGCGGCGCGAGCCCGATTCGGGAACCTTCGCCAAGCAATGGCCGCGCACAAGAAGCGAGGCCCTGCCGCAACCGCGTCAGCTGGCACCCGGACGAACCAGCCCGCTTTCGTATGCCTTCACCACCAACTGAGCGCGATCGTGCGCGTCCAGCTTGGCCATGATGCGCGCCAGATGGGTTTTCACCGTGGCGGGAGAAATGAACAAATCGGCCCCTATCTGCTCGTTCGTCATCCCGCGCGCAACGAGCACCAGGATTTCGCGCTCGCGATCGGTCAGCGCGCCGATAGCAGACCGAACCCCTGCGCCGTCCCCCGGAACAAGCGGGCGCGACGCGACGAACTCCTCGATCAGACGACGCGTAATGGACGGCTGAATAAGGGCGTCCCCCCGTGCGACCACGCGAACGGCAGCGGCGATCTCGTCGGGTTCGGCATCCTTGAGAAGAAAGCCGCTTGCACCGGCGGCCAGGGCATCGTACACGTACTCGTCCAGATCGAACGTCGTCAGGATAAGCACGCGAACGTCCTCGAGCCGAGGATCGTTGCTGATAGCGCGCGTAGCTTCGATGCCGTTCATGTGCGGCATGCGAATGTCCATGAGCACCACGTCGGGCCGCAGGCGCTGCGCCAGCTCCACCGCCTCCTGGCCGTCGCGCGCCTCGCCCACCACGTCGATGTCGCCGTACGTGAGCAGGATCAGGCGAAACCCGCTGCGCACAAGATCCTGGTCGTCGGCCACCAGCACGCGCACCTTGCCTCCATCGTTACGCTCCATGCTGCGCCTCCGCTCCCTTAACCGGAATGCTGGCCATCACGCGGAAACCGCCTTCCGCGGCGTTGCCTGCGGAAAACGTTCCGCCCAGCAGATGAACGCGCTCGGACATTCCCGCAATGCCATGCCCCGCCCCGTCGGCAGCCTGGGGAAGGCCGTCGCGCAGCGCAAGCGCGCCGACAGCGGGCTCGAACCCGCGTCCGTCGTCCTTCACCGTCAGGCGCGCCTGCCCGTCCTCGATCGCAAGGCGAATCGAAACCTCGTGGGCGCCCGCATGCCTGACTATATTGGTTGCCGCTTCCCGCGCTATGCCGAACAAGGCCATGTCGACGTGCGCAGGAACGCCGGCACGATCGTAGCCCGCAGCGTCGAGGCGCACCGAAAGCCCCGCGTCGCGCAGGTACGCGGCCAAGTCCTCCAGCCTATCCGTCCCCGATGCCGGCGCCGTTTCGGCCGTCTCGTCGCCGTGCCGCAGCACCCCGATCATGCTGCGGATGTCGTCGAGCGCCGTTTTAGCCGTGGCCCGCACCGTGGCGACGGCCTCCTTCGCCGCCGCAGGATCCACGTCGATCAAGCGCTCGGCGGCAGCGGCCTGGATGCTCACGGCCGACAGCGAATGAGCAGTGATGTCGTGCACTTCGCGCGCAATGCGCACGCGCTCCTCCTCCACGCGACGCGCGGCCTCCTCTTCGCGCGAGCGCTCCGCTTCGAGCGCCCGCTGCTCGGTGGCTTCGACGTACGCGCGATGCGTGCGGTACGCATAGCCCGCAAGGGCGGCGGCCAGCACCAGCGCGATGTTTTGGAACCGCGTGAAAAACGTCAGGCTGGCGGTGCGCGAGGGCGCGTCCATCAGCAACAACCCCGCAACTGCCACAACCGCCGCAAGCGCCGCCTCTGCACGGCCGCGCTCGTTGGCTATGGTGTACACCGCTATCACGGGCCCCACCACGGTCAAGGAAAACCCGCTGAACGCATTCTGCAATCCAAGAAACGACACGAAGCAGAACAGGAACACGGGCCAGGGAAAGCGCCGGCGCAAAACCAGCGGCAACGTGGTGATGGCAAGCGCCACGAACACCTGCACGTTCGGCACCACGTTCACCATGCCCAGGTACTGGCGCAACGCCAGATCGGGAATCACAATCGACGAAGCCGTCAGCATGAGCTGCGCGCTTCCGAACAAAAACGCCAGCAAGGCGACGGCCGCGTCAATACCCCAATCGCGAGGCGTCATCGAACGATTATGTACTAGATAGTTATCCATGCGTGCCATACTACGCGACCTTGAACACGCGCGCCATACACCAGCAGGCGTACTGCAGGGAACAAAACCGTTACAGACGAGGCGACTCCACCAAGTCGATCAACTGCTGGCGCGTATGGATACCCAGCTTGGAATAGATGTTGCGCACGTGGCTGCGAACGGTATTTTCGGTTACGAACAGCGCTTCGGCAATATATGCCTTCGTGCGGCCCCGCGCCAGATAAACCAGCACCTCCGCCTCGCGCTCCGTCAGGCCGCCCTCCCGAGCAACGGCGGCACAGCGCGATTCAAGCGCACGCTCCCCTTCGGACGCCGCATCGGCCTGCGTCGCCGCAGCATCCGCCTGCGCAGCCGCAAGCGCGCCGTCGACGCCCGGCCCGTCCTGGCCAGCCCCTTCGCGGCGGCGCTTCCGATCCCGCGAGAAGAACACGAGCGCCATGCACAGCGCGTACAGCACCACCACGATAATCACCAAAAAGCGCATGGTGTGCTCGCCTTCGTCGCTCGGCCCGCCTCCCGCAACCGCCGCAGCGAACCCGCCCAGCAGCGCAACGGCCAAGAACACGCGCGCGACGCCCATCGTCACGCCCATGAGCACGTACGGAGACACGCGCCGCACATGCGCGACCTCGGCCACCAGGTACGTGATCAAAAGCGCCACGAAGTAGTAGCTACCCAGCAAGAGCATGTAGAACACCAGGTTGTACATTTCGCTGAGAAACGGCAGGAACACCAGCATGGCGGCCAGCACCGGCATGATGACGCGCGACACCGTCGACACCTTCGGCATGCGGTGCATCACGAACACGACGAAGCAGAACACGATGATCGCGCCCACAATGGCCCCGGACGACACCTTGCCGGAGCCTTCGAAGTCAAGGGATCCCGTCAGCATGAAGCTGTTCAAAAGCCCGATAACGGCTTCCAGCACGAAAAACGCCACTACGGAATCGCCCAACTCCAAAAACGCATCGCGATACGCGGCAAACCGCGCGCGGAAAGAAGCCTTGTCCTGGCCGCCTGCGCTTGCGCCCGCGCCTGCTCCTGCATCCGCATTGACGCACGCGGGAGCGCCCTCGCCCTGCTCGCACGCACGCGCATCGCCCGCGGCGGCCTCGGCACCCGCGGGCGGCGCTCCCTCGGCGCACACGTGCGGCAGCGCACGACGGACGAACCGTGCGCACAGCGCCGCTACCACAAGCAACACGCAGCTCAGCTTCATCTGCACGTCGGGATCAAGCGGCGTCAGCTCGGCCGAAACCACCACGTTCAACAGCATGCCCAGCGCAATCTGCGTAACGATCACGCTCGGCTTTTCCGCTGAGAACACTTCGATCCAAAACAGCGAGAGCATCACCGATCCCGCGCCGTACAGCACACCCGGAATCAGCAGAGCCATGTCGGCAGGAAGCGAAAGGACCACTCCCGCAAGGGCGGCAGCGTTAGCGGCAATCAGAAGCCCCGTCGGCAACACGTAGGGCATGGAGAACGCCTTGAGCCGACCGGTCAAAGCAAGCAGCACGGCGATGCCCGCGCACACGACCACCGAGCACGCCACCACCACGTTGAAGAACAGGTCGGGAACGAACAGAAACGGCGACTTCACGAACGCGAAGGCCGAAAGGTACGCGCTGGAGTTCACGCCCCGGTACAATCCGAAACCCAAAACAATCGCGGCAGAAAGCACAAAAGGACGCACGCTCGCGCGTGACGAATGCGTTTCTTTTCCCCGGCTTCTCTCCCTCATGCTCTGCATGATACGGTATGGGCAACCTTCCCACCAGCAGAAATTCAAACCCTCCTGCAATATAGTCCGAAACGGACGGTGACGGAACAAGCCGGCATCCGTATGGTGAACCCCGTCGCACAGCAACGGCGACGCACAACAGGAGGAGCCGCAGCCAACCGAAACCATGCTCGGTGCAGGATGCGGCCCAAGGAGGGAGACCATCATGGAAACAAGCATGAATCGTCGTAATTTCTTGAAGGCGGCCATCGCCTCGGGCGCCGTCATCGCCGCCGGCGGCGCGCTTGCCGGATGCGCCAGCAACAACACGGCGGGCAGCAGCACCGGCGCGGAGAACGTGGTAGGAACCGCCCCGGTTTCGTTCAGCGACGAAACCGACGTGCTCATTCTGGGCACGGGCATTGCCGGCATGTCCGCAGCCATGGATCCGGTGGAAGCCGGCCACAAGGTCATGCTGGTGGACAAGCTGGAGCGCGTGGGCGGCGAGAGCTTCATCGCCTGCGGCGTTATGAACGTCGTCGGATCGAAGATGCAGAAGGACGCCGGCCTTGAGGTTGACCCCGAGACGAACTGGCAGAAGTTCCTCCCCATCCTTGAGAAAAAGGGCGAGACCGATGACATGGACTACAAGCACAACGTCTACGTCTACCAGACCGAGTGGGCCGACCGCGTAGCCGCCGACTACGGCGCGGTGTTCCAGCCCATCACCGACTACATGGGCACGGGCGCGCCCACGTCCATGCTGCTGCCCGGCAACGGCATCGGCGACATGCAGGCCGTGCTCACGCCGCTGCAGAAGGGCCTGGAGAAAAAGGGCGCCACGTACAAGCTGAACCTGCGCGCCACGAACTTCATCGTCGACGGCGAGGGCGCGCCCATCGGTGTGCGCTTCAACGACGAGAAGAACGGTAAGACCGTCGACATCAAGGCGAAGAAGATCATCGTGGCTACGGGCGGATTCTCCTGCAACCAGGAAATGGTGTCCACCTACCTGCCCAGCCAGGCTCGCCTGGGGCCGCTGACGGTCAACTCCATGGGCGAAGGCCACCAGATGTGCAAGGCGCTGGGCGGCGTGTACACGCACATGGACATGGAAGCGAACCGCATGAGCGACCTGGCGCAGGTTACCGTTTGGGGCTACTTCTCCCCGCAGGTGCAGGTGACGCCGCAGGGCCGTCGCTTCATCAAGGAGGACCAGAGCCACGACTCCCCCGACGCCGCCGCCAAGCTGGGCTTGGGCTTCTGGTGGACCATTTTCGACGACCAGGCCATCAACAGCAGCCAGAAGTGGAACGTCGAGATGAACATGAAGGGCAACGCCGATCGCCTGGTGGGCCCGTGCTCCACCCTTGAGGAATTGGCCACCGCCATGGACGTTCCCGCAGCCAACCTGCTGGAGACGTTCGCCCGTTACGACGAGCTGGTAGCCGCCGGCGAGGACACGGACTTCAAGAAGAAGCTGTTCCTGCAGTCGCTTTCCGCTCCGTACTACGCCATGAAGCACTTCCCGTACCGCTACAAGACCCATGGCGGCATGAAGATCACCACCGACAGCCAGCTTACGGACAAGGACGGCACCCCCATCCCCAACGTGTACTGCTGCGGCTCCACCGTGGCCGACAGCGGCAGCGACCTGTCCCCCAACGCCGGCAGCGGCTTGATCAGCGGCAAGGCCGTCGTTGAGGCTCTGAAGGCATAACCCGATTCACACCCCTCCCCCTCGGAAAGGGCTCGAGCCCTTCTTTTCAATCGAACAAGACGGGAGGAAACCGAACGCCGCCCGCGCAGACCTGCCGCACAGGGCGCGCCGCGCATTCAACGCGCCCTGTGCGGCGCGAAGCCCTGGCGTTTAGCGAGCCGCCTCGAGCGCCGACACCACGGCCTCGCCCACCAGCATGCCGAACGCACCGTTCGAGGCCAGGCCCTCTCCTCCGTTCGCAGCCACCGACCCGCAACAGTACACGTTGCGGATGGAAGCCCCCGACGTACCGGTCAGGCGACCGTTTTCGTCAGTCAGCACACCGCCGCGCGTGCGGTAGCGAACGGGAAGCTGCTTGATCGCGTAATAGGGAGCCTGCAAGCTTTTCAAATTCACCGTACGGCCGAAATCATCGTCCTTTCCAGCCGAAACCAGTTTGTCGAAGCGATCCATCGTAGCTTGCAGCACGTCGGCTGGAACCCCGATTGCCGCGGCAAGCTCGGCCGCGTCGTCACAGGGCCCCACCAGGCGCTTCGCGTATTTGCTGGTCATCTGAGCGGCGCTGCGAGACTGCGACCCGTCGCTTATCCGCTTGTCGAACACCGTCCACCAGTACCCGCGATCCTGGCTGAAGCACGCGTTCGCCGGCGCGTTCACGTCGTCCTCGCACGCAAAGCGACGCCCCTGCGCATCCACGATCAGCGTGGGAGCGAACATGCCCCAGGCCGACACTTGCGGCAAGTCGCTGGTCAAAGGCAGGGTCCCGTCCATGCCCGACAGCTGCCCGCCGGCCCGTCGGCACAGCTCCTGGCCTTCTCCCATGGAAGCGTACGTGAAGCAACCCGCCCTGAGCAGCGCGGGGGCATGAGCGCTCACCAACGGCTGACTGCTGGCAAACCCGCCGGTGGCAACCACTACCGCTCCAGCCCGAACGTCGACGACCGAACCGCTTTCCTCCACGAAAAAGCGCATGCCGCACACCACCGCGCTTTCGTCCAGGATGAACGCGACCGCGCGGTACCCCGTCTGGAACGCCGCGCCCTTGCTTGACAGGCCATCGCGCAGGGGAACCATGACGGACTGCATGTCGCCCAGACCGTTTTTCGGCAGCATGACAGCGTCGTTAACGCCCTCCTTCCCGTAGGTGGACGGGTCGGCGAACTGCGCACCGTAGCTCTCGGACAGGCGGTCGACCCATCTCGGGGCGGCTAGGTACAACGATTTCGCGAAATCGAGATTGCCCACGCCTGCAGCGGAAAGCTCTTTCTTGCGAGCCGGCCACGCGTCTTCGGCACTTTGCGCGAAACCCGCTTTCTTCTGCAGCTTGCTGCCGGCCACGTGCATGATGCCGTCCGCGTCGTAGCTTTCGCCCCCCAGCAGGCTCAACTTGTCAACCACCATCACCTTGTAGCCAGCCTCGGCAGGGGCCATGGCCGCAGACAAACCGGAAACGCCGCTGCCCACGATCAGCACGTCGACCGAGTTCGAAAAGGAAACGGGCGGCTGCGCCACCACCGTGGAAACCTGCGACGCGCCATCGGAATCGGCCGAGGGCACCAGCGTGTTCGATATGCGCTCGACCGACGAGCATGCCCCCAGCACGCCCCCAGCGGCGAACGCGGTAGCGGAAAGGCCCGCAAGCTTGAAAAAGGCGCGGCGCTCCATGCAGCAGGCTCCTTCGTTTCGAGGTAAAGGCACGAATCGCCTCCGAGTATAGTGAGGCCGCGTTCGCTTGTCGCGACATCCTTGCCAGCCGCCACTCAATCTTCGCAAAGCGCGAAAACGGGTCGAGCGTCAGCTCGGCTTCGCGCTCACTCGTAGAACGAAACAGCAGGCGACGGCGGCTCCAACGCCCGCTTGAACGCCGTAGCGCGCACCGTGGCGAGCACGCGGTCGACGTCCCCTTCGGCAAATCCCGACTCCTTGAGGGCGGCGGCGTCCTGGCCATGTTCGACATGGGCCAGCAGCAGCTTGTCGAGCGTCGCGTAGTCGATGCCCATGCTTTTCTCGTCCTCTTGATCGGGAGACAGCTCCGCACTGGGAGGCTTGGTCAGCACGCGCTCGGGGATAGGCGGAACCTGACCGTTCGACGCGGCTTGCGCGTTGCGCCAACGAGACGCCGCGTACACGTCGGTCTTGTACAGGCCGCCCAAGGGAGCGAATGCGCCGGCCATGTCGCCGTACAGCGTGGAATAGCCCATCATGGCCTCGCTCTTGTTGCCCGTGTTCACCAGCATCCAGCCATGCGCGTTCGAAAGCGCCATCAAGCACGTCATGCGGCAGCGGGCCTGGGTGTTTTCAGCCGCAAGGCCCCGCAGCTCCCCTCCGCAGGCTTCGGCAAGCGCGCGCTCGAAAGCCTCGTACGGCTCGCAAATGGACACGACGCGCGACTCCATCCCCAGATTGGACGCAAGTTCCTGGGCGTCTTCAAGAGAGTGCGGCGTCGAGTAAGGCCCCGGCAGCAGCACGCAGTGAACGCGCTCGGCACCGAACGCGTCTGCGCACATCACGGCCACCAGCGCCGAGTCGATTCCGCCCGACAGCCCTATAACCACATCGGAAAAGCCCGCGCCCTCCACGTACTCCTTCAGAGCCTTGACGCAAAGGCGATACCGTTCGTCAATGTGCATGATAGCAACCCTTTCATCCGCGCTTGTCCGCCCAGTATGAAAGCCCTTTGTTACATCGGTGTTGCCAACCTCCAAACCGGGGCGGCGCATCCCGAAAAGAGGGCCTACTGGATTGCGCGAATGCGATTCGCCAGCCATTCCGCCCATTCCTCCACGCCGTCGCCCTTCGTGGCGGCAATCGGGAAGATGGGAGCCTGCGGATTCAGCTGCTTGACGGACGCCTCGAACGCATCGCGGTCGAAATTGAACACGGGCAGCGTGTCCACCTTGTTGAGGACCACCGCTTCCGCCGCTTGGAACACGCCCGGGTACTTGAGGGGCTTGTCGTCCCCTTCGGGCACCGACAGGATCATAGCCTTCATGTTCTCGCCCAGGTCGAAATCGGTCGGGCACACCAGGTTGCCCACGTTCTCCACGATGATGAGGTCGAGCCGCTCCAAATCGAGCACGTCGACGGCGCGCTTGATCATGGCGCTTTCCAGATGGCACGCACCGCCCGTGTTGATTTGCACGGCCGCGATGCCCTGCGCCTTTATCTTCTCGGCGTCCACGTTGCTGGCGATGTCGCCCTCGATGACGGCAATGTTGAACTCGTCGCGCAAGGCGTCGATGGTAGCCAAGATGGTGGACGTCTTGCCCGATCCGGGGCTGGCAAGCAGATCGAGCACGAACACGTGGTTCTCCGCGAAACGTCGACGCAAGTCAGCTGCCAGCTGGTCGTTTTTGTCGAGGATGGGCTGCTTCATGTCAATCTGCATACGTTACTCCTTGCCTTCCGCTTCGTCCTCTTCGCCTTCATCGGGAATATCCACTTCTATGCTGTCGATCTGTAGTTCGCGACCCGCAATGAGCTTGGTCGTGAAGCTGTTGCACTCGGGACAGAGCAGGTGGAACCGGTCGTGCTCGAACTCAGCACCGCATTCCAGGCAGCGCGACTTCGGCTTGACCATGGTGATCTGAAGCTCGGCGCCCTGCACCATGGTGTTCTCGGACAGCGCCTCGAACGCGAACACCAGCGCGTCTTCAATGGCTTCGGTCATCTCGCCAACCGAAAGGTTGACCTTGAGCACGCTGGTGGCCCCGGCTTGCTTCGCCGATTCCTGAACCGCTTCCATCACGCCCGTCATGATCCCTAATTCGTGCATGCCGCTCCTTCGCACTTGTTTTTCGTCCCCGCCCATAGTATCCGAATGTTCGCGGCGCGCGAAGCCAAGATGCGAAGCCTTGGCGCGAACGCCACTCGGAATACGCAAACGGCCTGCCGCAAACGCGACAGGCCGTCATAAACAAACGCAGTATCAGAGAACCGTTACTTCTTGGCCTTCTTTGCTTTCGTCTTGGCCAATGCGGCATCCTGCGCCGCCTCTTCGGCTTCTTCGCGCTCGATCTCCTCGTTCTGCTTCTTGATGCGCTTGCTCAGAACGATGCGCGAGATAAGCAGGCTGACCTCGTACATGCCGATCATGGCAGCGAACATGAGCAGCATGGTGACCGGCGAGGCATCGGGCGTGGCCATGGCGGAAATAACCATGAGCACCACGTAGACCATGCGCCAGCTGCCGCGCAGCTTCTTATAGGGCACCACGTCGAAGATGACCAGGTAGAACACGACCAGGGGAAGCTCGAACGCCACGCCGAAGCCCAGCTCGAACTTGATGATCATGTCGATGTACGACGACATGCGCGGCGCGACGGTGCCCAGGCCTGCCGCCTGATCCGTCAGCCACTGGAACGCCGGGTTCAGGATGATCAGGTAGCAGAACACCGTGCCGAAGATGAACAGGGCCACGGCGGCGGCAAACGTGGGGATGAACCACTTGCGCTCGCTCGGCTTCAGCGCTGGCAGGAAGAAAGCGAGGATCTGCCACAAGATCACCGGAGCGCAGGCAACAAGCGAGGCCCACAGCGAAATCTTGAAACGCGTCGAGAACGCCTCAAAGGGGTCGATGGCCTGCAACGATGCAAACCCGCTTGCATCTTGAGGCAAGAATTCGGAAATAGGCAGCAGCAAGAACTGGCCCATGATGGGCGTCGCCATGTAGAACACGACCACCGCGATAGCCAAGCAAGCGATGATGCGCACCAAGCGCATGCGCAGCTCGCCCAGGTGGTCGAACAGGGGCATACGTGCCGGTCCGATAGGCATGGCTTATTCCCCCTTCTCGTTCTTCTCGGCCGCAGCTTTGGCAGCTTCAGCGGCTTTCCTGTTTGCGGCGCGCGTAGCGGCGGCCTTCTTCGCCGCAGCGGAACGTGCGGCGGCCTTCTCAGCATCGGTCTTGGCAGCTGCGGGCTTTTTAGCGGCAGAAGGCTTCTTCGCGGCGGACTTCGCCGGGGCCTTGGCTTCCGGCTTGGCAGCTGCGGGCTTGGCGGCCGTCGCGGTTGCAGCAGGCTTGGCGGCGGGTGCGGGCTGGGCCTTCGCGGCGGGCGTCGACGCCTTGGCTGCGGGCTTCGTGCCGTACAGCTCGTCGGGCGAGGGCTTGGCCTTGGAGGCGGCGTCGGCGGTTGCCGGCTGCGCGGCAGCAGCCTCGACAGGCTTCGGCGTTTCGAACGACCCGTCCGGCTTCGCGATGGGCTTCGGCGTCGCAGACGCAGCAGCGGCCGTCGTAGCCGCGGCCGTCGCAGCAGCGGCAGCCGGCGCCTCCGCGGCCTTCTCGGCCTCGGCAGCCTTCTTGGCCGCGCGCTCCTTGTCGTAACGAGCCTTGCGCTCCGAGAAGCTTTCGGTCTTCTCTTCCTTCTTGTCGTCCTTGCCGATCTCGGACACCTTCGACAGGGCCTCGAGCGGGTTCTTGAACGGCTCGTCAGAGGTGGGGTCGTAGACTTCCGTCTTGATGACCTTGTTCATCTCTTCCTGAGCGCTTCTGAACTTGCTGATTGCCTTCCCCAACGTCTTAGCCATTGCTGGCAGCTTATCGGGCCCGAAAATAAGGAACCCGAACAGCAGAATGAGGAATAACTCGAATCCACCGATACCAAACAAAGCAAACCCCTTTGTGCGGTCTTATCATCTTCTCAACGCCGCGCCTCTGCGCGGCAACGATTTATAGTATCACAACCGCGCCCGCGTAAGGCAAAGGAGTCTACTTGGCAATAAAAAGTGTGCGAGAACTCCCCGGCATCGGGGCGTACCGGGCACGACGAGCACCGTGATCGCCGCAGCGGCAACAATCGAAGTCATGAAATCACGGGACGCCCGCACCGACGATGCGCCCGGAACTCGCACCCAGGAAGCAACGTACGCGCCACATGCCCGGAACCGAAACCGGCCGACTCCTGCGGCGCGTACGCACGCACCAACGCCAAAAAACGCACGGGGCGAACGCACATGCGTCCGCCCCGCCTTCATCCGAACAACCCGGAAACCAGCGCCTACGAGCCGGTCCCCAAAAACGCAAGGGCCACCGTTGGGATGCCCAGCGCCAAAACCAAGATCACGCATATCACGATCGTGAACAGCTTCTTGGTTTTCTCGGCGGCCTCTCGGCGCTCCTTGTCCTTGCGCTCGCGCTCCTGAGCGGCCTTGATGCGGTCGCTCTTCTGCTTTGCCGTCAGCTTTTGATTCGTTCCCATGTGCTATACCCTCAACTTACCGCGGATCTCGATGACGCGGGCGATGTTCTTGGCAACCTCCACGCCCACGTTCCACTTGTTCTTCTCGTACAGCGAAACGCCGTCGACCATGGTCATGAGCACGTCCGAGCCGCTGCACGCGTTCACGACGGCCGAAACCGGATCGCTTGTGGGCGTCTGATGCGAACCCGACAGGTCAAGCGCCACGATGTCGGCGCGCTTGCCCACTTCCAGCGAGCCGATCTTGTCGTCAAGCTTCAACGCGCGCGCCGCGCCGATGGTGGTCATCTCCAGCATGGTCTGCGAATCCAGGAAGGTGCCCACGTTCACAGCGCGCTGCACCAACATGCCGATGCGCATCTCGATGAGGATGTCCGTGGAGTCGGTTGCGGCAGGCGAATCGGTGCCCAGGCCCATGCGCAAGCCGGCGCGCATGAACTTGTCGATGGGGGCAACGCCCATGCCCAGCTGCGCGTTGCAGCGCGGGCACACGGCCACGCCCACGTCGTATTCCTTGAGCTTCTGAATGTCCTTGTCGTCAACATGCACGCAATGAATGGCCAGCACGTTGTCGGATTCGAACGCGCCCCAGTTCAGCGCATAACGAACCGGCGTGGTACCCGTGGGAAGCCACGGCGGAATCTCAACGAAACCGCGCTTCTGGTCCATGGTGTGCACCGAGAACGGCGAGGAGCCGTACTTGATGAAGTTGTACTCTTCGCGGTTGCCCGCCATGTGCATGGCGACGGGGACGTTCTCGCGGCGAGCGAACTCGGATATCTTGCCGAACACGGACGGATGGCATGCGTACATGGACGTGGGAGCCACGCCGATGGTGATGCGGTCGCCGTCCACTTCCTCGCGCCAGTGCATGATGTCGTTTTCCGCCAGGCGCATCGCGTAGTCCACGCGACGCTTGTCCATGGCGCCCACCTCGCGGTAGATGACGCTGCGCATGCCCAGCTTCTGCGTGGCCGTGCACGCCGCGCCCGTTGCCGTGATGTCCGCAACGCACGTGATGCCGCTGGAAAGCGCTTCCAAACCGCCCAGGATAGCGGAGTCGTACCAGTCGCTCACGTCCATCTTCGCGCTTTTTTCCATCATGGACATGATCCACGTGGTATAGGGAACGTCATGCACGATTCCGCGCATGACCGCGTTCTCAAGATGCGTGTGCAAATCGATAAGACCCGGCATAATGGCGGCCATGCCGAAGTCGACCACTTCCTCGTCGGGGTAGCGCAGCTTGAGCATGTCGATCGAGCCGATGTCGCGAATAGCCCCGTCGCGAACGAGCACCGCGCCGTTATGCAGCGGCTCGGACGTGATGGGAAGAACGTACTGTGCGCACAAGAGCATAGCTGCTCCGCCCTTTCTCCCATGGTTCCCGTAATTCATGCATTTTCGTGTAACGGCTATCATAGCATTCTCCAACCGCTCTTCCGCGAAAGCACACAGGCCAATCGGCGAGGTGCAGGACCTTTGCGAGGCGCGTGATCCTGGCGGCAGAAGGCAGGATTGCGCTGGACGCGAAATCGCGGCGATTCGGGGAGGGACCGCAGCGGGGTGCCGCCCTCGGCGCCAGGCGGGGTGCGCGAAGGAGTTGGGACTGGCTGGGTTGGCTGGGGTTGGGGCTGGGCTGGGGCTGGGCCCCTAGAGCCTTGGTGCCGAATCCCCGGAGTCCGGGGTTCCGAATCCCCAAACCCCCGAAACCTTGGAGTCCCCGAACCTTGATTTCCAGAGCTTCGGGCTTTCGGAACCTTAAATCCCCCGAGTCCGGGGCTCCGAAGTCCAGCCGCTGTCAAAACGAGCGAGTTTTACTGGTCCTCAAATGAGGATAAAGCCACATCGCATCTCGATGACCAGGCACGATGCAAAACGCTTGTCAGCAACCCACGCCGTCAGGGCGAAAAATCCCCGCAAAACTCGTCCGTTTTGACAGCGGGCGCCCGTTTCGGCAACGCGACACGCATGCGCGCGCAAAACTCACTCGGCAAACTTCGCGCACCCATTATTCGGCGCGAAAAATAATCCGCGTGCACCTCAAAATTCAACAAGGTAACGATCGGCAGGCGCGCTATACTTCTCGGCAGTATGCAAACATTAGACATGACATATATCCACGCGCCCGCAACCTACGACTTTCGCGAGCGCTCCATCATGTACGGACCGGTGTCCGACATGGTGCCCTCCACGCCCATCTTCGAAATGTACCCGCTGGGGCTGACCACGCTGTGCGAGTACCTGGAACGACACGGTCTGCGATCGCGCATCTACAACCTGGCTTCCATGATGCTGCACAAGAAGAACTTCGACGTGGAGAAGAACCTCGCGCGCCTGGACTCGCACATGTTCGGCATCGACCTGCACTGGATGCCGCACTGCCACGGCTCGGTGGAAGTGGCGAAAATCCTCAAGCGGCTGCACCCGCGCACGCCCATCAGCTTCGGCGGACTGTCGTCGTCGATCTTCCACGAAGACCTGATCGAGTACGATTGCATCGACTTCGTATTCCGCGGCGACTCCACCGAAGAGCCCATGCGCATGCTGGTGGAGCGTGTGGCGCGTGCAGCCAAAACGCACACGCCGCTGGGCGATTTGTCGGACATTCCCAACCTCACCTGGAAAGATGCCGAAGGCTCCATCCACATCAACCCCTTGAGCTGGGTTCCCGACGACATGAACGCCATATCCATGGACTACGACTACCCCATGAAGGGCGTGCTGCGCCACCACGACATGACCAGCTACCTGCCCATGAAGGGCTGGCTGAGCTACCCTGTGACCGCCAGCCTGACCTGCCGCGGCTGCGCGCGCAACTGCGCCACGTGCGGCGGCAGCGCCTACGCGTTCAAGAACCACTTCGGTCGCCGGCGCGTAGCCTGGCGCGATCCGAAGCTGCTGATCCGCGACATCCAGCACGTGCAGGACCATATCTGGGGCCCCATCTTCGTGCTGAACGACTTCCTGCAAGCCGGCGAGGATTACACGCACGAGTTCATCACGGGGCTCAAAGGCAAGGTGCACAACCCCATCGGGTTCGAGTTCTTCGGCCCGCCGCCGGGCGGCGACGAGTTCTACCAGCTACTGGACAAGAACCTGGGCAACTGGTCGGTGGAGATTTCGGCGGAAAGCCACGACGACGACGTTCGCGCGGCGTTCGGCAAGGGCCACTACACGATGGCCGAGTTGGAAGAAACCATCGTGGACGCGCTTTCGCACCCCAACTGCGAACGGTTCGACCTGTACTTCATGACGGGCATCCCCAAGCAAACGGCGGCCAGCGTGCGCGAAACAGGCGCGTACGTGCAGCATTTGTACGAGCGCGTGAACTACGATCCGCGCCTGGTAGTGCTGACCAGCCCCATGGCGCCGTTTTTGGACGTGGGATCCATCGCGTTCGACAACCCGGAAAAGTACGGCTACAAGCTGCGCGCCCGCACGTTCGAGGAGCATCGCGAGCGCATGATCCTGCCCTCGTGGAAGCACATCATGAACTACGAGAGCATCTACATGTCCGTGGACGAGATGGTGGACGCCACCTACGACGCAGCGCTCGACCTCAACCGCATCAAAGGCGAGCACGGCATCCTGGATCCGGGCATGGCCGCCGCCACCGACAAGCGCATCCGCGAGGCGCGCGAGCAGATGAACCGCCTGGACGACGTCCTGTACAACGGCACCGGCCGCATCGATGCGCGGCTGGCGACGCTCAAGGAGGAGTTCGAGCGCCTGTCCGAGAACACGGTTGCTGAAAAATCGGAGTTGAACTGGGCGTTCGATGTAAAGCCCACGCATGCGAAGCACCTGGCGAAGCTCTGGTTCACCAACGAGCCCGCCAACGCCCTGGCGAAGCTGACCGGAACGTGGCGCCCTGCAGCAAGCGATTTCGACTACCCCGATCAGGAGAACGGCGTGCTCTCCCCCGCCTGGAACGCCGACGGAACGGCCAACTGCACGTTCAAGGGGCTTGCCGTGGACGGCATCGCCGACGGACGCGCGCTTTCGGACGATACGGGCGCGCAGGTAGCCGCGTTCGGCAGCGTGGTGGCGCCGGGATTTTCCCAGGAGAACACGAACGAGGCGTTCGATGCCGCCAACGCGCATCTGGAAGCCGGACGTGCGGGCACGGGCATCGAAGCGGGACGGCATGCGGCCATCCGGGCCGAAGCACTGCGCACGGTGGAGCACGACCCCCTGCTCGAGCAGATGATGGCGGAGGAGCGCGAACGCGAGGAAGCGCTGGCGCGCGGCGAGATCGCGCGTACGGTGCCGCGCGACGCCGGCGGCCTTCAAGGCGCGGGCGGCGTCAAGGGCGCGCGCGAGGCGCGCAAGCTCGAGAAGCTGCGCGACCGCAAAACGGAGAACCCTGCCAGCTAACGGCGCATCCGCCGCTGCATGGCATTCGATAGCGAGTTGGACGGCGGGATCGTCCGCCTGGGCGCCGCGGCAAAAATCGTCGCGGCGCCCTGTTTTGTCATCGACAAGCCAGCCCGACCGGCGCGCCGGCGCTTTGCGCCGCGCTAGCCGATCCCGTCCCTGCTCAACAGCGGCGTCAGCTTCCCCTGCGCCAACAGCGTGATCCTTCCCGTGGCGCGCGACACGGTGGTGTAGAGCCGACGGCGCGACAAGGGATCGTCCGGGAACGTGCGCTCGCTTGCTTCGGGCACGATCACGTGGTCGAATTCCAGGCCCTTCGCAAGCTTGAGCGACGTGAGGACAACGCCGCTCGTAGGCAGCGTCGCATCGGCGTCGATGAGCGGAGGCGCGCCGTCCCCCAGCTTCTTCTGCAGCTGCTTCGCCTGGTGCTTCTGCGGCAGGATCACCGCCGTAAGGCCCTCGTCCGCAGACGCCGCCTCGATGACGCGCACCAGCTCCCGATCGCGCTCCTCTTCGGTGGCGCACTCGATGATGGCCGGGGCTTCCTCCTGGCGGCGTATGGACGAGATGCGCAGGCGCTCCTCGTCCGCAAGCAGGCCGGCGAACAGCGCGGTGATGGCGGGCGAAGACCGGTAGCTGGTCATGAGCCGACATTCCTCCACCGAGCCGCGGGCTTTCTGGAATACGGCTTTGACGTCGTCAAACGTTGCCGTATCGGGACCGATGGCCTGATTTTGGTCGCCCAGGAGCAAGAAGTGGGCACGGCGGAAATAGCGCGCCAGCACCGTAAGCTGGGCCGCCGTGTAGTCTTGCACCTCGTCGATCATCACGTACTTGGCATCCGGATTGCCCAGCCCCGTGAGCGCCATCTTCAAGTACAGCCATTCCACGGGCACCAGGTTCTCCACGCCGAGCAGGCGCATACCGATGCGGTCGATGCGCAGCCAGTCGTCGTTCTCGACGGCTTTGCGCGCGGCAGCGTAACGATCGTCCACGTACTGCTGCGCCCAAACGCGCGCTTCGTCTTCGTCCTGCGCGTCGAACGTTTCGCGGAAGAGCGCCACCTGCTCGTCGGGGCTCAAGGCCGACAGCTCGTCGAGAATTCGATCGGACGTCGCTATCTGCTTCAGGCGCGTGTCCAGACGGTGCGCCAGCTCGTCGCGCATGAGCGACACCAGGTGCGGGCCGGCCGGAATGTTCTTGAACTTAGCCGCCACCTGAAGGATCTGCCCCACGGACAGCAGGCGATCCCCGTTGCAGTGCACCTCTTTGAAGTCGTGCGGGTCGAACGCGAATCCCGCGCACGCCGCATCGATGCGCTCAAGCCGGTCGAGCGCCACGTTCACCTGCCCGCCCGTGCGATCGGGCGGCATGAGCTGCTGCAAGAACTCGTTCCACGTGAGGCATTCGGGGTTGCGCTCGCCCAGATCGGGCAGCACGTTGTCGATGTAGCTTTGGAACACGGGGTTGGGCGTGATCAGGAACACCTGGCTAGGATCCAGGCTTTCGCGCTGCTGGTAGAACAGGTAGGCGATGCGCTGCATGAGCACCGAGGTCTTGCCGCTGCCGGCAATGCCGTTCACCAGCAGAGCCGGCACGTCTTCATGGCGAATGACCTGGTTCTGCTCCTTTTGGATGGTGGCGGTGATGGACTGCATCTTGGCGGAGCGCTGCTTGGACAGCGACGCCAGCAACAGCGAATCCTGGATGGCCACCGTGGTGTCGAAGTACGCGTTCAGGCGGTCCTTGTCCACGTCGAACTGCCGACGCAGCTTAAGGTCAACGTTGATGGTGCGCCCGTTGGCCTGGTACGAAGTGGGACCGTTATCCTGGTTGTAGTACACCTCGGCCACCGGCGAGCGCCAGTCCACCACCAGGCGGCGGTAGGAATCGTCGGACACGCCCGCAGTGCCAATGTAGAGTTCTTTGGGGTCTTCGCCCGGTTTGAACTGAAGGACCACTTTCGCAAAGTAGGGCTGGCCGAGTAGCAGCCGTATGCTGTTGAGCTTTTCGGCATCGACGCTCTGCGTCATGTTGTACGCGTCGATCACGCGGTTCACGGTGGCGAAATCGGCGTATGTCTCCATGGCGTCAGCGTAGCTGGCCAGGTTCACCGACAGCTCGTCCACCATGGCAAGCTTGTCGGCGGCGACGTCTTTGCTGTTCTTGTCCATTTTCGCCACCAGATCGGCGGCCATCGACCGCAGCGTAGCGTACGTTTCGCTCAGATGGCGCTGCTCCGCTTCGAATACGGGGTCTTGCGCCGGAGATGCTTCGAGGTGCGTGGTGTCGGTGTGCAACGGTACTCCTTGATCGAATGTGCAAGGGGAGATTATACGGGTCTGCGCCCGCGTTTCCCAGCGACTTCACGCTTCTTGCTGAAACCGTAACCCAGGGGCAGGCGGGCTGGCGTATACTGTGCTCTCGCACGATTCCCGATCGCAATGGAGCATCACCTGTGAGCATCGACACCGCCACCGGCAAGGAAGCGCCTGCGGACATCTCGTCCGAGCGCGTGAAAGACATCTTCTCCACCATCGCCAAGAAGTACGAGCGCTTCAACGCCGTCTCGAGCTTCGGCGCTTACAAGGCGTGGCTGTCCGGCATGATGCGCCAGGCTCCCATCAGCCCCAACGCAGACGTGTTGGACATCGCGGGCGGCACGGGCGACGTGACCTTCACCGTGGCGCGGGCGAAGCATCCGCGACACATCCAGTGCACCGACCTGGTCGACGAGATGCTCGACGTTGCACGCATGCACTACGCCGACGGCAAGGCCGACGGCGTGCCGGTTGATTTCGAGGTGGTGGACGCGCAGAGCATTCCGTACGCCAACGCGAGCTACGACGTCATCACCATGGCGTACGGCATCCGCAACATGCCCGAGCGCGACCGGGCGCTTTCCGAAATGTTCCGCGTGCTGAAGCCCGGCGGGTCGCTCGTGTGCCTGGAATTCTCCACGCCGCCGAACGCGGTATGGCGCGCCCTGTACAACTTCTACTTGAAGCACCTGATCCCCTTCTGGGGAGGCCTGATCACCGGCGACCGCGAGGGCTTCGTGTACCTGTCGCGCTCCATCAAGGCGTTCCCCAACCAACAAGGGCTGGCCGACATGATGACGCGCGCCGGATTCACGGATGTGACCTGGAAGAATTACACCGGGGGCATCGCCGCCGTCCACGTAGCGAAGAAGCCGGAGGCCTAAAGCCTGCGAAAGGCCGGCTGACGCTTAGATCGAAAGAAGGCTGAGCTAGTCGAGACGCGCTCGAGCACCAAGTCCGACCGACGCCGAAACGCAACTGCACATCAACGGCGGTTCGATGCTACCGCTTGCGCGCTCAAATGCACGATTCTTCCCCTAATGTTGCGTTCGAAGGACCTGCCAAGAGGCAACCTTCGATGCGATCGCGCGTTTCGCCTGGTCGCAGGTTGTTCGCTGTCGGCAGAAAGGCTTCGGCATGCACTCGAACGCAACATTAGGGGAAGAATCGTGCAGCAAGCAGACCATTCGCTGTCGAATCGGCGCTGATGCGCACCGGTGCGCACCGCCTTCCGAGCAGGGCGGCTTGCAACGAAGCGGGAAAACGGGCTCGAGACGGAGCCGGAAGACGAAGCCAGCGTCTCACTCGACGCGCATCATGCGGTAGCCTACGCCGACGTGGGTCTGGATGTAAAGGGGGTTGGCCGGGTCGGGCTCGATCTTCTTGCGCAGGGTTGCCATGAACACGCGCAGCGACGAGCGATCGGACGCCAAAGCGCTTCCCCACACCTCCTTGAGCAGGAAGTTGTGCGTGAGCACCTTGCCCGTGTTGCGCGCCAGCAGGCACAGCAGCTTGTACTCGAACGGCGTGAGGTGCACCTCCTGCCCATCGCGCTGCACGCAGGTGGAAGCGTAGTCGATGGTAAGGCCGCCGTTGCGATACACCGGATCCTCGGCACCTTCCTGCATGGCGCGCTCGCGATCAAGACGGCGCAGCGCAACGCGCACGCGAGCAAGCAGCTCGTCAACCGAGAAAGGCTTCACCAGGTAGTCATCGGCTCCGGCGTCGAGCGCCTCCACCTTGTCGGCATCCTCCAAGCGGGCCGACAGCACGATCACCGGCAACGACGACCATCCGCGCAAGGTGCGAATGACGTCGACCCCATCGCCATCAGGCAATCCGAGGTCAAGTATGACCAGATCAGGGGGATGCGAAGACAGCTCCAACAGCGCCTGCGCAACCGAGCGCGCCTCTCGATGAGCGTAGTCGTGCAGCTCGAGCGTCGTCGTCACCAAACGGCGCACCGCCGCATCATCCTCAACAACCAGTATCCGATACCGTTCAGCCACGTACCGCCTCCACCGATCGAGCGACCACATCTTCAGCATCCACCGCGGGCAGCGTGAACCAGAACTCGCTGCCGCAAGGCTTCCTGTTGCGCACTTGCAAAGTCCCGCCGTGAACCTCGACGATCGAGCGGCACAGCGAAAGGCCCAGGCCCATGCCGCGCTTGAAATCTCCGCTCTTGCCGCCGGGCTTGCCCGTAGAGCCATTGTAGAACATATCGAAGATGTGCTTGCGGTCCTCGTCCGGGATTCCCGGACCCTCGTCCGAAACCGCGATCCGCACGCGCGGCAGCCCGTCCTCGACGGCGCGGCGTGCGGTCACAGCGATGCAGCTTCCCTCGGGCGCATAGGCAATGGCGTTGTTCACCAGGTTGATCACAACCTGCACGATCAGGCGCGCGTCCATCTCGGCCATAAGCAGCTCGTCCTCCAAATCGACGCGCACGCAACGATCCGCAATGCGCCGATCGACATGCCGAAGCGCCTCCTGCACCACATCGCCGACCAGCTCGGGCTGCACCGCCAGCTGCATGGTGCCGTTGTCGATGCGCGTGATGGACAGCAGGTTCTCGACCAGCGTGACCAACCAACGCGCGTCGTCGTGAATATCGCGCAGCAGACGCCGCTTCTGCTGCGCTGTCAGTGCGTCCTCATCGTGCAGCAGCATGTCCGCATCCCCCGAAATGCTGGTGAGAGGCGTGCGCAGATCATGAGAGATCGTCCGCAGCAAGTTCGCGCGCAACGTTTCCTTTTCCATGCGCATCTCCATGCGGCGGCGCTCGTCGGCGAACAGGATCTGCTCGGTCGCCTGCCCGCATTCGTCAAGAATGGCAAGCAGCAGGTTCTTTTCGAACGCACCGAAATCCTCTTCCCCGTCGATGTCGTCCATGGCAACGCCAGCCACGCCGAACACGACGTCTTTCGACCGAATGGGCAGGTAGAGGCAGTGCGCGTTGGCCAGCGTGTCGGTTGTGGCGCCCGCGCGCTCGTTGTTCGACGCCGACCACGCCGCCACCGCAGCCTCGGCGGGGGAAGCCAGCACGGCCGTATCCGTCGCGCCGCCTATCGTTCCCGGAACATCGTGGAGCTCGGGGTTCGCCAGGCTTCCGTCGCCGAGCATCCGGTACATCACCACGGGGCGGTTCAGCAGCTTGATGACCTGCTCGGCCGCGAACCGAAAGCACTCGTCGGCGGTCGACGCGCCCTGAAGCTTGCGGCTCGACTCAAGCAGAACCTCCATGCGGTACGCGCGACGCGCGGTGCTTTCGGCCTGGCGTTTCATGCGGATGGCCAAAGACGACGCAGCAAACGTCCCCACCAGCAAAAACGCGAAGATGAACGGGTAGTTCAGCCCAACGGCGTGCAGCGTGAAGCGCGGCACGGTGAAGAAGAAGTTGTACGCGAACACGCTGCCGAGCGAGGCGAACAGCGCGTAGAAGAATCCGTCGGCGCGCGTGGCCATGAGCAGCGCCACGATGAGATACAGCATGAGAACCACCGACCCCGCCAAGCCCAGCTCGTAGATCACCAGGCCCAAGGCCGTGGCAAGCGCGACCGACGCGAGGGCCCGCCATATATCGGCAACCGTGAAATGGAAGCCCGTCGCCTCGCGCAGCCGCCCGTACTGAGCGGGCAGGTCCTTGGTGGGCACCACGTCCACCACGGCACCGTGCGCAAGCTTCATCAGCCGGTTGACCAGGCTTTCCGGCCCCCACCCCAGCGCGCGGAAGCCGCCAATGGCGTTTCCCACCACAATATGGGTCGCCCCTGCGGTTTCCGCGTACTGCGCAATCTGCTGCGCTATGTCGTCGCCGAACAGCGTGACCACATGCGCGCCCAGCTCTTCGGCCAAATCGACGTTCGCCCGCAGGCGCCCGCGCCGTTCGGCGTCGAGCTTCTTGCTCTGCGACGACTCCACCACCACCGCGGTGAACGCGCCATGGTACGACTCCGCCATGTTGGCCGCGGCGCGAATGGCCTTCACGTTGCCGGCGTAGGGAGTCACGTACACCAGCACGTCCTCGCCCGCCTCCACGCGCGCGCCCGACTCGCCGCACTCGGCCTTGCGCGTCAAGCGATCGGCCATGCGGCGAAGCGCGATCTCGCGCAGCGCCGCCAGGTTCTTGCGCGAGAAGAAGTTGCCGAGCGCCGTGCGCGCACGGTCGGGCAGGTAGATCTTCCCCGACTCCAAACGATCGATCAAATCGTCCGGCTCGATGTCCACCAGCTCCACCGAAGCCGCCTGGTCGAAAATGCGATCGGGAATGCGCTCGGAAACGCTTACGTGCGTGATGGCGGCGATCTTGTCGTTCAAGCCCTCCAGATGCTGCACGTTCACCGTCGTGAACACGCTGATGCCCGCGCGCAGCAGCTCCTCGACGTCTTGATAGCGCTTCCGATGGCGGCACCCGGGGGCGTTCGTGTGAGCCAGCTCGTCCACCAGCACAATCTGCGGGCGGCGCGAAAGCACCGCATCCAGGTCGAATTCGCGCAAGGTGATGCCTCGATGCGTGACGGCGCGCGGCGAAATCTGCTCCAAGCCTTCCGTCAACGCCATGGTGTCCACTCTTGTATGGGGCTCCACGTAGCCCACCACCACGTCGAAACCCTTGTCGAGCACCGCATGGGCCTCTTCCAGCATGGCGTACGTCTTGCCGACGCCCGCCGCATAGCCGAAGAATATCTTGAGCTTGCCGCGCGCGTCGCCCTCGGCAGCTTCCCCCTCGACGATCTGGCGCAGAATAGCATCGGGGTCGCGGCGCGTCTCCAAATCGCCCATCGATGCAGCCATAGCGTTCCTTCCAACCGGAGGTGGAGCCGACGCACGTCGCGCCCGCCCCACCGTTCATCATACCTACGTTGCCGCCGCCGGTGCGACGTGCGTTACCGAACCGGCAAGATGCCGTCCAGCATCAGGTTCACCTTCAGCACGTTCACGCGCGCGTCTCCCAAAATTCCCCCTTGCGGCTGCTCCGTGCAACGCTCGATGATAGCGCGAATGTCGCGGGGGCTTTTGCCCGTGGTCCTGGCCAAGCGCTCGACTTGATACTCGGCCGCCGCCGGAGAGATATGCGGGTCGAAACCGCTGCCCGACTCGGTAACCAAATCGCTCGGAATGGGCTTGTTGCCCTGTTCCGGATGGGCCGCGCGAAGAGCGTCGATGCGCGCCTGCACGGTTTCAGCGAACTCGTCGCCAGCCGGACTGAGGTTCGACGGAGCATACCACAGCACCTTGGATCCTCGATCGTCGGTGAACGTCTTTGCGTCGGGGCTCATAGGGCGCCCCCATAGATGGTCTTCGCCCGCAAACGGCTGGCCCACCAGCTCGCTGCCGTACGCGGTGCCGTCAACTTCGATGGTAGACCCGTTAGCCTGATGAGGGAAAGCCAGCTGAGCCAAAACCGTGCAGGCAAACGTGTACGCAACGCCGCATAAAAGCATGACCACCAGGAAGAACAGCACTGCGCTTCCCCACAGCTTCGCTCCGTTTCCCACATGCAACATAATGATCTCCTCTCGTCTAACGATCCTGCGCTACGCAATGCCCAGCGCCGTGATAGCCATATCAAGAACCTTGATGGCCACAAACGGAAGCACGATTCCGCCCAGGCCGTACACCAGCAAGTTGCGCGTCAGCAGGCTTTGCGACGTTGCCTCGCGGTACTTCACCCCTTTGAGCGCCAGCGGAATGAGCGCCACGATGATCAGCGCGTTATAGGTGACCGCAGCCAGAATGGCCGTTGTCGGGCTGGTCAGGTGCATGACGTTGAGCGCATCGAGGGCAGGGTACAGCGGGACGAACAGCGCCGGAACGATGGCGAAGTACTTCGCCATATCGTTAGCGATGGAGAACGTGGTCAGGCTTCCGCGCGTCATGAGCAGCTGCTTGCCGATGCGCACGATGTCGAGCAGCTTCGTGGGGCTGGAATCAAGGTCGACCATGTTGCCAGCCTCCTTCGCCGCCTGGGTGCCGCTGTTCATGGCAACGGCCACATCGGCCTGCGCAAGCGCGGGAGCATCGTTCGTGCCGTCGCCCGTCATGGCCACCATGTGCCCTTCGGCCTGGTACTGGCGGATGGCGGCGAGCTTCGTTTCGGGCGTTGCCTCGGCAATGAAGTCGTCCACGCCCGCCTCGGCAGCGATAGCCGCAGCCGTCAGGGGATTGTCGCCCGTGATCATGACGGTCTTGATGCCCATCGTGCGCAGGTCGGCGAAATTCTCCCTGATGCCCTGCTTCACGATGTCCTTCAGGTACACCACGCCCAGCACGCGATGATCGCGCGCGACGAGCAGCGGCGTACCGCCCGCGCGCGAAACGCGCTCGACGGCAAGCGCGCATTGGGCGCTGTACCGCCCGCCGCCCGCTTCCACGTAACTCTTCACCGCATCGGCCGCGCCCTTGCGAATCTCATGGCCGTCGAAATCCACGCCGCTCATCCGCGTTTGAGCCGTGAACGGGATCGACGCCATGCCCGATCCCTCCAGCACCCGCGCGCGAATGCCGAAGCGCTCCTTCGCCAGCACCACGATGCTGCGGCCTTCCGGCGTTTCGTCCGTCAGGCTGGCCAACTGGGCCGCATCGGCCAGATCGCGCTCGTCGGCACCGTCGACCGCAACGAACTCGGCCGCCTGGCGGTTGCCCAGCGTGATGGTGCCGGTTTTGTCCAGCAGCAGCACGTCCACGTCACCCGCCGCCTCCACGGCGCGGCCGCTCATGGCCAGCACGTTCGCCTGGTTCAGGCGGCTCATGCCGGCAATGCCGATAGCCGAGAGCAGCGCGCCGATCGTAGTGGGAGCCAAGCACACGAACAGCGCAACGAGCGAGGTGATGGACGTAGGATTCGCCATGCCCTGTTGGTTGGCGCCGAACCCGCTGAAAGCGAACAGCGCCACCGACACGGTCAGAAACACGATAGTCAGCGCAATGAGCAGGATCTCGAGCGCGATCTCGTTCGGCGTTTTCTTGCGTGCCGCCGATTCGACCATGGCGATCATCTGGTCGAGGAAACTGTGCCCCGCATCGGCGGTCACGCGCACCACCAGCCAATCGGACAGCACCGTAGTGCCGCCGGTCACAGCTGAGCGGTCGCCGCCCGCCTCGCGGATGACCGGGGCGGATTCGCCCGTGATGGCGCTCTCGTCCACCGAAGCCGCCCCTCTGACAATCTCCCCGTCAGCGGGAATCTGCTCGCCGGCGGACACGAAGAACACGTCCTTCTTCTTGAGGAGCGCCGAGCTTACCTCGTCGGCATTGAGGCGAAAGTACTCGGCGGGATCGTCGACGTGCGCGCCCTTGGCCACCATGGCCTCGTTGAGCTTGTGCGCGTCGATGTCGCGCTTGGCGGCGCGCAGAGCGTCGGCCTGAGCCTTGCCGCGACCCTCTGCGAGAGCTTCGGCGAAGTTCGCGAACAGCACCGTCAGCCACAGGACCGCCGAAACCGCCAGGGTAAAAGCCGAATGCGCGTCCGCCACGCCGAACAGGGAAAGAACGAACAGCACCGACGTCAGGGCGGCCGAAAGGTACACCATGAGCATGACGGGATTCTTCGCCTGCTCGTTCGGCTTGAGCTTCGCAAACGAATCGGCCACGGCGCGCTTCGCAAGCTCGCGCATCGCTGCGTCTTTTCGCGAACCGCTTTTGGCGCCGCGGGAGCCTAGCAGCGCGGCCTTGCCTTGTGCAGCAGTCATCTTGCCTTCACCAACCTTCCTACAAAGCCATCGTCAACTGCTCGGCAACGGGGCCCAGCGCAAGCGCCGGAAGCATCGTCAGCGCGCCGATCAGCACCACCATAAGCACCAACAGGAACACGAACAGCCCATTGCTGGTGGACAACGTGCCAGCGCTGGCAGCCACCGTACGCCGACGAGCGAACCCGCCGGCAAGCGCGCACGCCGCCGCCAGGGGGATAAACCGGTTCGCCAGCATTTCCAGGGCAAGGACCGTGTTGATCAGGGGCGTGTTGGCGTTGAACCCGGCAAACGCCGATCCGTTGTTGCCGCCGGCGGAAACGGCCGCGTACAGCACCTCGGAGAACCCGTGCGCGCCGGGGTTTCCCAAACTGGCAACCGTAGCGGGATCAAGGCTCATGATGGCGGCACCCGCCAGGATGAGCAGCGGCGTAGTGATGCACAGGATCACGGCCATGCGCATCTCTTTCGGACCGATCTTCTTGCCCAGGTACTCGGGCGTTCGGCCCACCATCAGCCCGGCGATGAACACCGTCAGGATCACGAATCCCAGCATGCCGTACAGTCCGCATCCCACGCCGCCGAACACCACTTCGCCCAGCGAGATCAAAACGATGGGGACCATGCCGCCAAGTGGCGTGAAGCTGTCGTGCATGGCGTTGACCGAGCCGTTCGAAGCCGCCGTGGTGAACGCAGCCCACAAGGAAGAATCGGTTACGCCGAAGCGCGTCTCCTTGCCCTCCATGTTCCCGCCGGACTGGCCGTCGAAGCCCATGTACACCTGGCCGCCCGCCGCAAGCTGGGGCGTTCCCGCCTGCTCGAAAAAGGCGATTGCCGCCAGCGCCCCTATGAGCAGGATGAACATGGCCGCGAATATCGCGCGCCCCTGCCGGCGATCCATGACGAATCGCCCGAAGCTGAACACGCATGCCATAGGAACCAGCAACATGGAAAGACACTGCACCAGATTCGTGAGGGGCGTCGGGTTTTCAAGCGCGCTTGCAGAGTTGGCGCCGTTGAACCCGCCGCCGTTCGTGCCCAGCTGCTTGATGGCAACCTGGCTGGCCTGCGGCCCCATGGGCACCACAGCCTGATCGATCGTCTCAACCGCGTTGGGGTCGTTAGCGGAAACCACCTCTCCCTCGGCGTTCACGCCAACCGGCTCCAAAAGCTGAACCGTCTGGTACTCGTCGATGTTTTGGGGAGAGCCTTGCCATACGTTGATCATCGTCGCAACCAGGGCAAGCGGAATGAAGATGAACAGGATGGCGCGCGACACGTCGACGAAAAAGTTGCCAAGGCCTTCGCCCCCTTCGCTCACCAAGCCGCGAAACAGCGCGAACAGGACGGCCAGGCCCACCGCTGGCGTCGCGAAGTTCTGAACCGTAAGGCCAAACGCCTGCGAGAAGTAGCTGAGGGTGCTTTCGCCGCTGTACGCTTGCCAATTCGTGTTGGTAACGAAACTTGCTGCGGTATTGAATGCCAGGTCAACCGGGAGGCCAGGAAGCTTTTCGGGATTCAGGGGCAACACTCCTTGCAGCAGCAAAAGAGCGAACAGCCCAACCAAGCAGACGGCGGAAAACACCAGCGCGCTGGCAAGATAGCGCTTCCAGCCCATGTCTTCGGCCTTGTCGATGCCGATGCAGCAGCATATCGCATTCTCGACAGGCACGAGCACGCGCGACAGCACGGTGCGCTCGCCCGCCATGACTTTGTTGATGTATAGGCTCAGGGGAATGGCAAGGGCAACCAGCAACGCCAGGTAGATGCCGTATTCAAAGAGATTTCCCGTCATCGTCCGTCGCCGCCCTTCAGCAGCTTGCAGAACAAGTAGAACGCAAGCAGCACACTCAGCCCGCCAACGAAGCCCGTTACGAATTCCATCGTGGTCCTTCCTTCTTCTTTACGTTGCGCAGGTTCCGCGCGGGTGCTGCACCCAAGAGGAGCGACCCGTGCCGCGCGAAACCCTCGTGTGGCGATACAGCAGAAACCGGCAGGTCAACCCCCGTTCGATCGGGGCTAGCAGTACGCGCCAGGACACCGCCACATACTCAGCATAGAAGGGAGCGCGCAAGCATGGCGTAAAGATGTCGGCGTGAACGTTAAGATGGGGTAAAGACGATCGAGAAAGCTGAAGCGAGCTGCGGTTGGTCCGCTGTTGCGGCGCGGGCGGGCGGGGCGGCGCGGGGCGCGGGGGGGGCGCGGGCCGGAGGACTGACGAGCTGGTTGCGCGGAGCGAGGCGACGCACGGGGAACGCGCCCTCGATGCAGCGCGGGCGCGGCGGGCGCGGGGCGCAGCATGGCACACCGAGACGGAACGCGGGGCGCGGGGGCGATCGTGCGGCGCGGCCGGCCAACCGGTTCGCCGCCATCGCGGCGCGATGCCGCCAGCCGCGGCCCTCCGCCCCCTCGCCACCCGGTTGCGCACGAAAAACCGCCTTCGCTGGCAGGTTTTGACGGTTTGAGGTCGTCGAGATTGGCGCCGCCCCCGTTGCCGTTCGGCTTGCCTTTCGTTATGCCTGGTCACAGCGCTGGGCTGCTGTGCTGCGCTTTCGCGGGCGCTTACCCGGTCGGCTCAAACGACCTCAAACCGTCAAAACCTGCCAGCGGGAGCGTTTTTTCGTGCGCAAGGCGCCGATCCCGGGCAAGCGAGGGCGATTTTCCGCGCGTACGCTGCCGTTTCGAGCAAACGAAGCGTGGTTCTCGGGCCGCCGACGGCGTCGACGGCGAGCGCCGACAACAAGCGCGAAGCGAAATCCCTCGACCCCGCGGCGCGCGCCGGGCGCGGCGCGGCAGACGTCTCGCCATCACGCAATTGTTGCTCCGACCGTTCCGCGCCGCGCGCCGCGCGCCCGCAGCAGGCCCGCAAGCCCCGAGCGACGCGCAACCTCAAAGGAGAAACCTGGAGGACAGGCTTCCTAGTACGGCTCGTCCAAGTTGGCGTGGGCCTGGGCATCGGCGTCCAAGCCGAAGAACTTGCCCTGCCGATAGCGATCGAGCGCCACCAGCGCGATCATGCCGGCGTTGTCGCCGCACGCGCTCAAGGGCGGCATGACCAGGCGTACGCGCAAGCGCTCGCACAAGCTTTCGTACGCAGCGCGCAGCACCGGATTCGCCGCCACGCCGCCGCCCAGGCAGAACGTGCGCGCGCCCGTTTGCCGCAAAGCCATTTCGGCCTTCTTCACCTGCACGTCCACAACCGCCTGCTGAAAGCTGGCGCACACGTCGGGCACGTTGACGTCGCGGCCCGCCGCGCGTTCGTTGTTGATGTACGTGACCACGGCGGTTTTGAGCCCCGAAAGCGAGAAGCGCAAATCCCCCGAATGCATCATGGCGCGCGGAAACGCGATAGCGCGCGGGTCGCCCTTGGCCGCCTCGCGCGAGATCACAGGGCCGCCCGGATACCCCAGGCCAAGCGCCTTCGCTACCTTGTCGAACGCCTCTCCCACCGCGTCGTCGATCGTGGCTCCCAAAGTTTCATAATCGCCCCAATCCTTCATGTGCACAAGCAGCGTATTGCCGCCCGACACAAGCGACACCACAGCCGGCGGCGCGAAATCGGGCGCGCCGATCTTGTTCGCATACAGATGGCCTTCCAGGTGATGCACGCCGATGAACGGCTTTTCGACAGCCCAGGCAGCGCCCTTCGCGAATGCGACGCCCACCACCAGCGCGCCGACCAGCCCCGGTGCGTACGTCACGGAAACAGCGTCGAGGTCGCTCCACTTCAACCGAGAAACGCCCAGATGATCAGCGGCAACGTCGAAGCACTCGTCGCACACGCCGCAAATGGCTTCGATATGCTTTCGGCTGGCGATCTCGGGAACCACGCCGCCGAACCGCGCGTGGAAGTCTATCTGGGAAGCCACCACGTCGGACACCAACGTGCCCGCGCCGTCCACGATGGCCGCTGCCGTCTCGTCGCACGACGACTCGATGGCCAAAATGAGCGGGCGCACGAAATCGGAAGCCTCCGCGCAAGAGGACGCGCCCGCAGGCGACGAAGCGCGCGCTTCGTCGATGTGCAGCGCCATGCCCGCAACGTCGTGCTGGGCCAGCGGCAAGGGGCCCTCCAGGATGAGCGCGTCTTCGCCGTCGGAATAGTACCGAGGACGCGTGCCGATCGACCGGAAGCCAAGCGCCTCGTAGAACGCATGCGCGCCCTTGTTGCCCGCGCGAACCTCAAGCGAGCACGTCGAAGCGCCCAAATCGCGCGCATCGGACGCCACGCGCGCAAGCAGTTCGCGAGCGATGCCGCACCGACGCCACGACGGATCCACCCCCACTTTGAGGATCTGCACCTGCCCGTCGACCACCCATCCGCCGGCATAGCCGATCAAATGATCCTGGCTGTACGCCGCCCACCAGGTGCGATCGCCTCGCGGCAGCTCGTCTGCAACCAGCGCTGCGCTCCAAGCATCCGAACCCATGACCGTCGATTCCAAAGCCGCAACATCGGCTGCATGGGCAGCGTCAAGCGGCTTGTAGGTAATGCCGCTCGCATCGGGACGCGCGTTCAAAATCGCCGTATCGTGCATGCTGGCGCGCTGGTCTCGCCGAGGCGCCACGTCCTGCACACCAGCCGTCAAATTGCGCGGATCGTTCTTGGACAGGCGAATGCGCTCGTTCTCTTCCGCGTCCGACAAGCGCGTGTACACCGGCAACGCGAACGCCGGATCGTGCGCAACCGCGTCGAACGGATCCGCATCGCCCGCACGCCATGCAGCTTGCAGCGCCAGCAAAAGGCCCCGCCCCGTAGGCGTCCAGAGCGCTTCGGCAAGCGCCGATCCGCATGGATCGAACAGGTCCGCGTACTTGCGCAGCGCATCTCCGGCAATCAGCAGATTCGACAGGCCCGCTGCCGTCAGCTCTTCCGCAGCTGCTTCGACTTTCACCACGCGATCGGCTTCCAAGCGCTCGATGCCCTGGTCGTTCAAGGTGTAGCGCACCGGATACACCTCTTTGCGCATGGCGTCCGCCACCACCGCCAAGGCGCCGCGCGCGCCGTCGGCCTGCGCGTTCCATGCCACCGCGTCAAGCGACGACACGCCAATCAGGGGAACCTCAAGCGCCGAAGCGACGCCTTTCGCCGTTGCCATGGCAATGCGAACGCCCGTGAACGACCCCGGCCCGCGCCCGACGACCACGCAGGCGATCTGCTTGCGCGAGACGCCGGCTTCGGCCAAAGCCGCGTCGATGCGCGGCAGCAGCTGGGTATTCGACGCGCGGCGGGCCTCCGCCTCGACCGACGCGACCAATTCGACGGTACGGCTTTCGGAATGCAGCGCGCCCAGCCCGATGGCGATCACTTCATTAGCCGTGTCGAATGCAAGCACGTACGTTGCACGCGCAGACGCGCCCTGCGGACGCGGAGCAGCTTCACCCACCTGGTTACCTCGCAGACTTCATAAGGCGCGACTTGGAGTCCTTCGCCCAAAGAAACAAGAGCTGGCGCGACCGATCGCCGTACGCATGCGCCTCCACGGAGCGGTTCCCTTCGGAATCCACCGAAATGCACACCTCCAGATACCCGTACGGAAGCGACTCGGGAAACTTCTCGCCCCATTCGATGAACGACGCGCCGTCGGCATCTATGGTTTCGTAATAGCCGGTGTCCTCCAGTTGGTCGGCGGAGTCCAGTCTATACAGATCGAAATGATAGAGCGGCAGCGTGCCGCCGGGATACGTGAGCAAGATATTGAAGGTTGGGCTGGTCACCTGGTCGCGAACGCCCAGGCCAGCCGCCACGCCTTGCACGAACTGCGTCTTGCCCGCGCCCAGATCGCCCGTAAGCACGATGACGTCGCCAGCGTGCAGATACGGCGCCAGCGTGACCGCAAGCTGCTTCGTCGCCTCGGACGACGTGGTCTTGCGCGTGTATGTTAACCCGTTAGCCATACCCCGTATGATACGACAACCCGGCAAGACGCGGGAGCCGTTTCGGAATATCCCCATGCAAGGCGCGCGTACCTGCCCCGAAAGTCCCGAACGCGCGCAGAAGCGCTACTTCACCACGAAGTCGCCGGGCAGGCGCGGAGCGGTGCGACGGTACGTCACCGCCGGATATCCCAGCAGCATGCACGTTTGAAGCGGGCGATCCTGCACCTCCAGCCACGACTTCACCGCCGGAAGCCCCTCGGCCGCACGGCACAAGTACCCGTTGAAAAGCATGCCCAGGCCAAGCGATGCGGCCATAAGCTCCATGTTCTGCGAAGCAAGACCGGCGTCGTCCGCGCGATCAGCCGCCACGAACACCACCGCGGGGGCGTTACGGAACAGAAAGTCGCGCGAGGGTTCCGCCTTCACGCCCTCCAGGAACAGAGCGCATTGCGCAGCCCATCGGGGCCGATCGGATCCAGGCGAAGCGAGCACGTCCTCGATGCCGCCCCACACCAGCCGCTTGAGCTCGTCCAGGCCGTCCTGCACCACCACGAACCGACACCCTTGCGCGTTCTTAGCCGTGGCGGTGTAGCGTCCGGCCTGCAAGATCAGGTCGATCTTCTGGCGCTCCACCGCACAAGGCCGATACCTCCGAATGCTGCGCCGCGACTTGATCGCCTGCAGCAGATCGTGCGCGTCGACGAAGCGAGAAAGCGGCTCGGCGGGCTCCACGTCGGCCATATCGTAGCCGGAAATGGACACGGCACCCGTCGGGCACACGGCCACGCAATGCCCGCACAGGATGCACCGACCCAAAACCTGGGCGATTCCGTTCTGAATGCGCAGGTCATCGGCTACGCAATCGTCTGCGCACCTGCTGCACCCGATGCAGCGAGCCTCGTCGATCTCAACCCGCATCGCGCTACCTCAGCAATGCTTCCGCGGCAGCCACGGTATGAGCCATCGTCACCGAGGTGGTCACGGTTCCGATGCCGCCCGGCACCGGCGTGATGGCGCCCACGATGGGCTCCACCTCGTCGAAGTTCACGTCGCCGCACAGCTTGCCGTGCGTATCGAAGTTGATGCCCACGTCGAGCACCGTCTGACCAGGACTGAAGAACTCGGCCCCGTACGCCCGCGCGCGCCCCGTCGCGCAGATAACGATGTCGGCCTCGCGGCAAATGGCCGGCAGGTTCTCGGTCCGGGAATGGCAGATAGTCACGCTGGCGTTGCGCCGCAGCAGCATCATGGACACCGGCTTGCCCACCACCAGGCTGCGGCCGACCACCACCACGTGCTTGCCCACCAGGGGCACGTCGTAATGGTCGAGCATTTCAACGCAGGCCGCAGCGGTGCACGGCGGAAACCCGTCGCTCGCATCGGTGAACACGGAGGCCAGCGAGGCAAGCGATATGCCGTCGACGTCCTTCGCCGGAGCAAGCGCGTTGCACATGGCCTTCTCGTCGATGAAGCTGGGCAAGGGGCGAAACATGAGGCACCCGTGCACGGTCTTGTCGTAATTGATGGACTGGAGCGTTGCCTGCAAGGCAGCCTGCGGAGCGAATTCGTCCAGCACGTACGGCTTGACCGCGATGCCCAGGCTTTCCGCGCGCTTGACGGCCGTGCGCTCGTAGGACAGGTCGTCGGGACGCGCGCCCACGCGCACAAGAGCGAGCGTGGGAACGATTCCCTCCCGCCGCAGAACCTCGATGCGCACGCTCATATCCTGCGCCATGCGATCGACGACGGGCTTCCCTCTCAGCTGAATGGCCATACGATCAGGCTCCTTTACGAAACAGCTTGCTTGACGTGCGCGAACAGATCGTCGCACTGAGCACGAACGGAATCGGCAACGGCGTTGGCCTGGTCGCGATAGCGCGCGGCCCGGTCGCGATCATCCATCGAAGCGGCGTTGATGAATATGTTGAGGCTCGCCCCGTCCACGGCGGCGCGCGCGAACGCCGCAGCTACGCCGGCGTCGGAGAGGGCCATCCGGCTGCCGTGGTACGCCAGGAAGTCGGTCAGCTCGACCACCTCCGCAATGCGCTGCATAATTTCCAGGGGGACGTCGCATGCGCCCACAAGCGCGGTTTGCAGCGCTTCGTTTTTCGCCGCCTGCTCCTCGGGCGTCGCCTTGGGCATGCGATACGCAGCGGCCAGCGGCGCGAACGCGCGCGCATCCTCGTCCACCAGCTCGATCAAACGCTCCCGCACGGCGGCAAGCTTTTCCAGCGTCACGTACGCGTCGGCCTCCACATCGGCGTACGTTTTCTTGCCCACGGTCAGGTTCCCCACCATGGAAGCAAGGGCCGAAGCCAGCGCGCCCACGTACGCGGAAGCCCCTCCCCCGCCCGGCGTTGGAGCGGAGCTAGCCAATTCCTCGATGAACTTCGTATCCATTCGGGCCTCCTCGCAGGCAAGTCCAAAGCGCATTCCAGCTGACCGGAAACCGGGTGCGCGACGGCAACACGTTCCGAACGCGCTCTACGCGCCTTTTCTTGAAACGGTCATTGTGCCAGAAAGCCCGCATCCGAACAGCGCCTGCCGCCCAAAAACAGGCCGGTTTGGCAGGAATTCCACGGCGGAGGGAGCGCGAGGGAGCGGAGAGGGCCGCCCGATGACGGAGAGCGAGCGCCCCGCCGAAGCTTTGGTCGCCCAGGTTGGCGTAGTAAATCAGCGAGGGCTTCCACGGTGCCCCAGATCGGCCCGTTTCGCGGCCGAGCGTGCTTCGCACGTGAGGGCAAGCGAAAAAGGGTCGAGATGGAGTGCCGTGGAAGCCCGCAGCGTCGGCGTGTTCCGCCGTTCGGAGAACGGCGGAACACGATTAGAACAGTCCGGAAATCTTGCCGGTTTCGTCCACGTCGATCTTGAACGCAGCCGGGCTCTTCCCCAGGCCGGGCATGGTCATGATGGATCCCGTCAGGGCCACCACGAAACCAGCGCCTGCAGACACCTTCGCCTGGCGAACGGTCACCGTGAAGTCGCGCGGCGCGCCCAGCTTGGTCTGGTCGTCGCTGAACGAGTACTGGGTCTTGGCCATGCACACGGGCATGTTGCCGAACCCGAGCGCCTCAAGCTGCGCCAGCTCCTTCTTCGCAGCCGGCTCGAACGTCACGCCGTCGGCGTGGTAGATGCGCTTCGCGATGGCCTCGATCTTCTGAGCCAGCGTCAGGTCGTCGTCGTAAGAGAACTCGAACGTCTCGGCGCTGCGGCCCTCGGCGTCGCCCTCTTCGCACAGGCGCACCACCTCGTCGGCCAGCGCCTGGCCGCCCTTGCCGCCCTTCGCCCACACCTCGGACAGCGCGACGTTCACGCCCAGTTCGCGGCACTTGGCTTCCACCAGGTCCAGCTCGGCCTTGGTGTCGGTCGGGAACGCGTTGATGGCAACGACGCACGGCAGGTTGTACACCTTCGTGATGTTCTCCACGTGCTGCAGCAGGTTGGGCAGGCCGGCCTCCAGGGCCTCCAGGTTTTCCTCATTGAGGTCAGCCTTCGCCACGCCGCCGTGATTCTTGAGCGCGCGCACCGTGGCAACCACGACCACGGCGTCGGGCTTGAGGCCCGCCAAGCGGCACTTGATGTCCAGGAACTTCTCCGCACCCAGGTCGGCACCGAAGCCGGCTTCGGTCACGCAGTAATCGCCCAGCGCCATGGCCATGCGCGTGGCCATGATGGAGTTGCAGCCGTGGGCGATGTTGGCGAAGGGACCGCCGTGCACGAACGCCGGCGTGCCTTCGAGCGTCTGCACCAGGTTCGGCTTCAAGGCGTCCTTCAGCAGCGCCGTCATAGCGCCCTCGGCATGCAGGTCGTGCGCCGTAACCGGCTTGTCGTCGTAGGTGTAGCCCACCACGATGCGGCCCAGGCGCTCCTTGAGATCGGTAATGGAAGTGGCCAGGCAGAAAATGGCCATGACCTCGGAGGCCACCGTAATGTCGAAGCCGTCCTCGCGCGGCACGCCATGCGCCTTGCCGCCCAAACCGTCCACGATGTTGCGCAGCTGGCGGTCGTTCATGTCCACCACGCGCTTCCACGTGATCTTGCGCACGTCGATGCCCAGCTCGTTGCCGTTGTGGATGTGCGCATCCAGCAGAGCCGCCAGCAGGTTGTTGGCCGCGCCGATGGCATGGAAGTCGCCCGTGAAGTGCAGGTTGATGTCCTCCATGGGAATGACCTGGGCGTATCCGCCGCCCGCCGCGCCGCCCTTGATGCCGAACACGGGACCGAGCGAAGGCTCGCGCAGAGCCACGACCACGTTCTTGTCCTGAAGGGCCAGCGCATCGGCCAAACCTACCGTCGTGGTGGTCTTGCCTTCGCCGGCCGGCGTGGGGTTGATGGCCGTGACCAGGATGAGCTTGCCCGGCGCGTGCTCCACGTCCGCGAGCAAGTTGTAGTCGACTTTCGCCTTGTTGGTGCCGTACATCTCCAGGTACGACTCCGGCACGCCCGCCTTCTTGGCGATCGCGCTGATGTGCTCGGGGGTGGTCGCTTGGGCAATTTCAATGTCACTCAACACGTCGGGCCCTCACTTTCTTGGTTTGGTCTGGACTTTTCGGAATCATGAAGTATAGCGTGCGCAGCGGCATAAAACGGCGGGCATGCGGTCGAAGGTCTTAGGATAGGGCAATGCGGTCGCACAATCCGCATTCCGCCTGATCCGCCGACGCCTCGTACACCAAGCGCAATCCTTCCAACGTCAGATCGGGATTGGTCGTCGTAATGGTCTGCGACTGGGCGGCCACGCGAGAAGCAAGCCCGCCCGTAGCAACCACGGTGGTCTGGTAGCCCAGCTGATCGAAGATACGGCGCACCAGCCCGTCCACACGATCGGCCTCGCCGTAAACGATGCCCGCCTGAATGGCCTGCTCGGTGTTGTGCCCGATGGCGGTATGGGGATCGACCAGGTCGATGGCGCCCAGCTTGGTCGCATGATCGAACAGCGCCGACGACGACGTTTCGATGCCCGGGGCAATCACGCCGCCCACAAACCGACCCTGATCGTCCACTACCTCCATGTTGGTGGCCGTGCCGAAATCGACCACGATCACCGGCGCGCCGTACAACGCCTTCGCCGCCACTGCGTCGGCCACGCGGTCCGCGCCGATCTCGTGCGGGTTGGGATAGTCAGCCTCGAACAAATTCCCTGCGGTTTCAGCCGAGCACACCAGCGCGTGCTTGCCGATCATGCGCCTCGTCGCATCGCACCACGCCGCCGTCAGCTGCGGAACCACCGAAGCAAGCGCCACGCCGTCCAGGTCGTCGAACGCAATCCCCTCGGAGCTCAGCAAAGGCACCAGCTTGACGCGGAGCTCGTCCGACGTATGGCGTTTGTTGGTGGCCACGCGCCACCGAAACCGAAGAGCCCCTTCCTGGTAGATGCCGAATACCGTTTGCGTGTTCCCCACGTCGATAGCAAGTAACATGTTTCTGACAGTCTCCTTATACGGCGCCCGAAATGTTTATAGTTGCTCTCGTCATTATAGCAACCCGCTTACGCTCATCTGTCAGGCAGCGGCCACGGGACCTATCTGATAGAAAGGCACCACATGAACGACACCCCGCATCGCATCCTCGTTGTAGACGACGAGCCGTCGATAACCGAATTCGTCAGCTACGCTCTGAAAAAAGAGGGCTTCTACACCGACGTCGTGGACAACGGCGAAGACGCCCTGGCGCTGGCCACGAAAAACTCTTACGACCTGTTCGTTCTTGACATCATGCTCCCGGGCATGGACGGCTACGAGCTGTGCCGTCGCCTGCGCTCGAAGACCACCGTCCCCGTCCTGTTCCTTTCGGCGCGCGACACCGAGCTGGACAAAGTGGTCGGCCTGGAAATTGGCGGGGACGACTATCTGGCCAAGCCCTTCGGCGTGCGCGAGCTGATCGCACGTGTGCGCGCGCTGCTGCGCCGCGGATCGGGCGGAGATTTCCCCGGAGCCAACCATGCGGTCACCGCAAGCGGTATTACCCTGGATGAAGACGCCCACACGGCATCGGGCCAGCATGGCGAAATCGAGCTTACGCCGCGCGAATTCGAGCTACTGGCCAGCCTGATGAAGAACGCCGGAAAAGTGGTTTCGCGCGAAGATCTGCTCCGCGACGCCTGGGGTTGGGAATACTTGACCGAAACCAAGACCGTGGACACGCACATCAAGCGTCTGCGTGATAAGATTGAGTCCGCCGGTTACGATCCCGGCCTGGTAGAAACGGTACGCGGATACGGATACAGGTTCAAGCAATAAAAAGGCTACAGACATATTTTTCATTGCTGGCAACCTTGCTTTCGCTGCTTGCCAGCGCAGTTGTTCTCCTGGTTTGCCTTCTCGCCTTCGGCACTCCGCCGAGGGCGTTTTTGCTGCTGATTCCCGTCCTGCTGGTTACGTTTCCCTTAAGCCTGGTCATCGGTCATTTTCTGTCAGAGCCGCTACGCATGCTGGCCAAGAAAACCGCCGCGTACCGATCCGGCATGGACGTGTCCATCGAGGCGGATGGCAGAATGCTGGAGGCCGACCATTTGGCAAACGATTTCCGTGCGCTTGTTCAAACGGCAAAGACGCAGCAGCACGATCTGGCGCTGAAAGAGCGTCGCCAAGCTGCCTTCATCAGCGACGTTGCCCACGAGTTGCGGACCCCCCTGACCGCCATCCGCGGCAACGCCGAAATGCTGGAAGACCCCGACCTTCCTGCGGAGCTGCACGATAAGTTCTGTTCCATCATCATCAACGAGAGCGAGCGCCTCAGCCGCCTGACGCACGATCTGCTCACCCTTCAGCGTATAGAAGACGACAGCATGCCCTTCGAGCTTTCGCGCGTGAACCTTCGGGAGCTTGCCTCGGGCGTGGTCGATGCGCTGGAGCCCATCCTACGCGACCGGCAGGCGCACACCGAGATCATGGGAGAAGCGCCCGACGTGCTGGGAAATCCCGACAGGCTCAAGCAGGCCGTCACGAACCTGGTGGAGAACGCAAGCCGATTCATCGAGCTGGGCGGCCATATCACCATCGAGCTGTTCGGGTTGAGGGGCAACTCCATCATCGCCGTGAGAGACGACGGCACCGGCTTCGGCGACGTAGATCCGAAACTCCTGTTCGACCGCTTCTACCGCACCGACGCCTCGCGAAGCCGCGGAACGGGCGGCACGGGGCTGGGCCTGGCCATCGTGAAATCCGTGGTCGAAGCGCATGACGGCACCGTCGAGGCCATCAACCTGCCCGACGGCGGCGCCTGCTTCATCATCGCCTTGCCGTCCATCCCAGCCGACATCCGCACCGACCAGCCGGGACGGTAAGCTGCGCGAAAACGCTAGCGTGCCGGGTGATGGGCATGGCGGCGCGTCGAACGGAAAAGCACGAACGCAAGAACGGCAACGATCACGACGCTCGTTCCGATAGCGCACACGGCCTGCAAGTGAATGGCGGGGATGCCCACCAGCATGCCAATAATGTACGGAACCAGCCAAGCAAGCCATACCACCGTGCTGAACGTGTGGAATCGCAGCATCGAACGCTCGTTTTGACGAACGTAGGTGACGGTTGCCCAAGTGGCGTGAATCAACATGAGCGCGATGGCCAGCATGCCGGTGATCGCATGCACGCCGAAGCCCGATGCGCCCGATTGCTGCGCGATGTTGCTCATGAGCATGGTTCCCGTCGTGTCGCAAGTCAGACCCGCCCAGAACAGAACCACGTGACGGAGCGACAGCGTCCCCGACCGACGCTCGCCGAACACGCCGATGGTGTACAGGATCAGCGCAAACGTAATAGCGGTGCTCGCTGCAATCAAATCCCAGCTCATTGTATGCTCCTTTCGTTATCGGGCTGTCGCCCGTCTATATACATGAACCTCGTTCATTAATGAACAAGGTTCATATTAGAAAGAGGGCCCGCTCATGGCAAGCAGTCTGGAAGATCGCCACGGTTTCTTCACGCCCGCGTTCGCATCCTTCCTCTACAATGAGGGTCGTTCGCGCACCGACTACCCTTCGTACGGGAGGCTTCCATGGGTAATAAGCCCGTCATCACCAAGCAACAGGTACTGGATGCAGCATTCGAGCTGGCCAGCACGAAAGGCCTTTCGGGATTGAGCATCCGGGAGGTCGCACGATCCTGCGACGTTGCCGTTGGCACGGTTTATAACTCCTATCCCACAAAGTCCGACCTGGTCAACGATGTGGTAGGAAAATTCTGGAACGAATCGCTTTCCTGTTTCATGCCGTTGGCCGCTGCAAACGGCGACTTCGTGGATCTCTGCCGAGACCTTGCCGCCAAGCTTTCGGTTGCCCTCGAGAAGTTTCGCAACGACTGGCTGGCGGAGGTATCCACGCTCAACACGCACGATCTTGCCGCCGCACACCTGCGCGAAGAAGCGTGCTTTGCGCACATCCGAAAAGGCCTGATCTACGCAATCGAGCGCGATCCCCGCATCGTCAAAGAACGGCTCGAGGGTCCCCTTGCGCCGGAACCCCTGTGCGTTTTCGTATGGGCCAGCATGCTCACCTCCGTCAAACGGGGAGATTTTTCCTGCGAAACGCTGTTCGAGCTGCTCAGGCGAACGCTGTACTAAGAACGCAAAGAAGGTGCAACCCGCGCCGGAAGGGGAACGAGCGCATGATCATCGGCATAACGACCACCTTCGTGGTGGAAGAGCAAAAGGACGAGCGCGTTCCCGTCGAACGCGTTACGGCAGAGTACGTGCGACGCGTTGCCGCCACGGGAGCGGTGCCTGTTTTGCTGCCGCCGATAGACGGCACGGACGAAGACAACGAACGCATCGCACGCGAGCTTATCGAACGCATCGACGGGCTGGTGCTTGCCGGCGGAGGCGACATCGCGCCGACCCGATACGGCGACCACGAACAGCTTCCCGAAACAACTTACATGTTCGACACGCGCGACGCGCTGGAGCTGGAGCTTGCCCGACTCGCGCACAAACTCGACGTTCCCACGCTGGGCATCTGCCGCGGCATGCAGGTCATGAACGTAGCCCTTGGTGGCACGCTGCACCAAGACGTGCACGCCTGCGGCCTGACTACGGCAAAGCATCAGCAAAAGCCGCCTTACGACGTGACGCAGCAAAGCGTTCGCCTTGTTGTCGACAGCGCGCTAGGACGCGCGCTTCAGGCAGATCCGCAGGTCAAGGGCCCGCAACGCACGATCACCGTGAATTCCATGCACCACCAGGCGGTATCCGAGGTCGCACCGTCGCTTCGCGTGTCGGCCGTCAGCGACGACGGGCTGATCGAAGGCTTGGAAGATCCCACGCGCACGTTTTTCCTGGGCGTTCAGTGGCACCCCGAGTACTTGGACGACAACGCTCCCCTGTTCCAGGCGCTCGCCGACGCCGCGCGCTAGGGCGCATCAGCGCGCGGGACGAAACGCGGGCGCGCCGAGTCCGTGCAGAGCGCGGGATGCGGGATGCGGGATGCACGGGCATCGGGGCCGTGCGGCGCGCAAAGCGCGGGATGCGAGATGCGGGATACATGGCATCGGGGCCGTGCGACGCGCAAAGCGCTAACATGCCGAAGCCGCACGTTGCGGCCGCCACGGCGTGCAGCATGCGGCGCTCGGCGATGCCCCCAGACCGCGCCGAGCAAACCCAGCAGCGAAAGCCCGATCGCTTCCTGTCAAAACAATCGAGTTTTGCGGCGATTTTCCGCCCCTGAGGGAGCAGCTTCTGGGGCGCGTTTTGCATCGCCCCAGTTCATGCAGCCGTCAGCAGCTTTTATCCTGGTTCGAGGACCAGCAAAACTCGCTCGTTTTGACAGGACGCGCGAAGCCGAAGCAGAACCGCACGCAGGGAGCCCGCGCGGAGCGCAGCCGAAAGCGCATCCGCCCTCAAGCCGCGCGCCGCCGCCCCCTCCTCAAAGCGCGCCTCAAAGCGCACCTTGCCCGAATCCCATTGTGAAGGTAGCCTGATGTTTCCGTAAAGCAAGCCGCACCGCCCGATGCAACCTCGGCGCCGATGCTATACTGCTTTTAGTTTGATTATCAAAGTATTTGCTCGCCAGGCACGGCTGCCTGGCGGCCGGGAACGGAGCACTATGGGCTGCACGATCATCGGATGCGGGAAAGCGCTTCCCACGCTAGACGTCGACAACAACGCATTGGCAACGCTGGTGGACACAAGCGACGAATGGATCGCGTCGCGCACCGGCATCGAAAGCCGACGCATCGCTTCTGACGAAACAAGCACCGACCTGAGCGAAAGCGCCGCGCGTCAGGCACTCGGCTGGAGCGAAGGCGGCTACGCGGAGCGCGTCGTGGACGCCAGCGAAATCGACCTTGTCATCTTCGCCACCATCTCGCCCGACGTGATGGTCCCCTCGTGCGCGGGGCTGCTGCGCAAACGCCTGGGGCTCTCGAACGCCGCGGCATTCGACTTGAACGCCGCATGCTCAGGATTCGTGTACGGCCTCTCGGTCGCAGAATCGATGATGGCGGCATGCGCGCCCAACATCGCAGGCGCAAAGGGGCGCAACCCCATTCGCCGGGCGCTCATCGTAGGGTCGGAGCGCTTGTCGCGCATCACCAACTGGGATGACCGCAACACGTGCGTGCTGTTCGGCGACGGTGCCGGAGCGGCCGTGGTGGAATGGGATCAGAACCGTGCGGGCGTTTTGAGCAGCTTCATTGCAAACGAGGACGATCCTTCCAATGCGCTCACATGCCCTGCCGCCTACGACTCCCCGGTTCCCTTCGATGCGGACGGCGTGAACAACGATGCGAGATCGAACGATCGATCGCTGACGTCCATCGATGAAGAACTGGGCATAGCACAGCTGATTGCAGCCGGCGAACCGCGCCAGGTGCTGCGCATGGACGGGCCGAAGGTGTTCAAGTTCGCGGCAGACGCCATGGCCACCGCCGTGTTCTCCGCTTTGGAACGCGCGGACCTGACGCTTGATGACGTGGCGCTTGTCGTCCCCCACCAGGCTAACGAGCGCATCATCAAATACGCTGCGAAGAAAATGGGGCGTCCGCTTGACTTCTTCCAGGTTTCCATTGCCCATCGCGGCAATTCATCGGCCGCATGCGTGCCGATGACTTTGGCGGACGCATACGAAAACGGGCGCATCAAACCGGGCGACATCGTGGTGCTTGTGGCTTTCGGCGGCGGCTTCACCTCGGGCGCCGTCGTCTACCAAGCGTAGGAAATTGCGCTTCTAGCGTGAGATAGACGGGGAGGGGCGAGGTCAACGACCTCGCCCCTCCCCGTTCCATGCGCGAATCCGCATCGCGGATACGCGCGCTCTGTCGTCGCGCTTATCGCTGCGGCACGGCGGTGCGTACGGCACGTGCGCAGATGGCAGCCGCCACCATCTTCAGCACGTCGACCACCACGAACGGAGCAATCGTAGTCATGAACGCAGCCATGGGATCGGTCCCGGTCACCGCCATGAACTGCGCCCAGCCGCACACGTACACCACGCACAGAAACACCAGGCAAACGGCAACATCCAGCACCAGCCCCTTCACCACGGAAACTTTCCCGTCACCCTCAAAACGACCGCGCAGCGCATGCAGCACCAGAAGCACCACTGCTGCGCCCACCAGGCATCCCCACAAGTAACCGCCCGTGGGACCCGCCAGAACGCCGATGCCGCCGCGCATGCTGGAAAACACCGGCAACCCGATAGCGCCCAGCACCAGATAGCCGGCAATCGCGGCAAGGCATTGCTTGGGCGTGAGCACCAGAATGGCAAACGCGAACGCGAACATCTGCAACGTGAACGGAACCGGACCCAGCGGAACAGTCACCCAAGCGGAAACGGCCATGATGGCGATCGAAAGGCCGACGAACGCTATCGAACGCGTGCGGGACGCCGCGCCCTTCTTCTGCACCTTGCTGCGTGCTTCTTCCATGCGAAGACTCTCCTTCATCTCAACTCGATACTGCAAGGCGTCTATGCTAGCGCACGTTGCCCTAATTGTGAATCAAGAGGTCATCGCAAGGGTGACAATCGCCGATTCGCGCAAAGCGAGCCGAAGCAAGCGCACGGCTGCAAACATGAACGCGCGGTATCGTTCAAACAGTCCGATACCGCGCTTCTTTTTAGAACTTGGCTTTGATCTCGCCCGCCTCGAGCTTCTTGAGTCGACCCATTTCCACAACGATGAACACAACCGTAACAAAAATGGACAGGAAGTCCGAGATCGGCGTGGCAAAATACAGCGCATCCAAGCTGGTGAACTGCGGGAACCAACCCGGCAAAACCATCGGCAGGCAAACAAGCAGCGGAACCAGGAACAGAATCTGACGCGTCAGCGACAAGAAGATGGACTTCGCAGGCTGACCCGTAGCCTGAAAGTAGTTCGATCCCACAATCTGGAACCCAATGAACGGAAGCATGATAAGCTGCACCTTCAGCGCGAACACCGTGAAGTTCTGCAAGTTCGGATCCACGATGCCGAAAAAGCCCACGATCTCTTCCGGGAATATGTGCACGAGGGCCCACAGCACCAAACCTATGCCCGTAGCGCCGAAAATACCGTACCAGAGCGTCTTTTTCACACGCTCGAACAGGTGGGCGCCGTAGTTGAAGCCCAGCAGGGGCTGTATCGCGATGGCAACTCCAATCAACGGCAGAACGGCGAACATGGCCACGCGTTGCACCACGCCGATAGATGCAAGGGCCCCTTCCGCACCCAAAACGCTCATGGAACCGTACATATTCAGCAGGTTGTTCAACACGAAGTTGACCACGGCCATGCCCGCTTGAACCGCAAAGCTTGCCAAACCCAGCGACATGATAAGACCCACCGTTCGACCATGAAGGGGCATGCTGCGCAAGCGCAGTTTCATGGGAACGTTTTTAGTAAAGATGAAGTACCACAGCACGCACGCGCACGAGATTGCCTGGCCGAACACCGTGGCGAGCGCGCTTCCCTGCACGCCCCAGCCAAACACCATCACGAACAAGTAATTGAACACCGTGCAGGCCACCGCGCCAATAATCATGGTGGAGAGCGCACGGTTAGGAGCACCGGCAGTACGGATAAAGTTGTTCACGCCCATGCCGATGCACTGGAAAATGAATCCCAGAGAGATAATCTGGATGAACGAGCGCGCATATTCCCAATCTTCCGGCGTTGCGCCGGACACCTTCAACAACCCGTCTATGCAAATCGGAATATGCACGATCACGGCCACGATGATGCACATGACGATAGAAAGCGAAACGGTGTTGCCCAAGCTTCGCTCGGCTTCGTCGCGCTTGCCTTCGCCCATGCGCAGCGCGGCCAATGCGTTGCCGCCATTGCCCACCAGCATGGCGATAGCCATGAACACCGTCATAATAGGCATGGCAACCGTTGCCGTAGCCAGACCGATCTCGCCCATGGCCTGCCCCAGAAAAATGGAGTCGATCAGGTTGTATGCGCCGTTCACCAACATGCCCAGGATAGAGGGGATGGCAAATTCCACGATCAGGCGAGGAATGGACGCCGTGCCCATGCGCGTGACTTTATCTTCTTTCGGATGCTTTCGTTCGGGCGATCCGGAACCCTGCGGAGGCGCCGTCTGAAGAGACCCGGACGGCGTCGTTTCACTCGTTGCTACCATGCCTTCGATGCTGCCTTTCGCTCATTTCGTACAAAGAGAACGCTCTATTGTACTCCCTTTCGAGCACATTACGAGGAACCGTATGCATACTCCACGAAGGCTCGGAGATCGGATGCGGAAGCGGAAAGCGCGGAACGCGCGAAGGACCCAACGGCCTCAATGTCCCGGCGCCATCCATATTGTCGCCCGAAACGTACGGTTTTCGAGCAGAAAGCGTACGTTTCGGGCGACAATGCGCTTGCGACGCCGCAATCGCCGCTGCAAGGGCGACCCTACGCGATATGGGCTTCGCCCGAAGTGACGGGGGTTTCCAGGCCGGCGTCGTCGCACAACACGAGCCGGCCGAAAGAATCAACCCGCGCAACCGTCCCTTCCGCGATAAGCGTCCCTTCTCGATCAACCAGGCGCACCTGCTTGCCCGAAAGAAGCGCATGCTCGTTGTACTCGCCAGCAAGCGGCTCGAATCCATCGCGCGTCCATAGCTGGTAGAGCAGGGAAAACTCGATTGCGATTGCATCGAACACGCAGTCGAGCGCATCCGTGGGATCCTCGTGCGCCAACGCTGAAACAATGTCGGCAACGTACGCGGGTACGTTCTTGCCCCCCACTTCGGCGCGCTCGACCGGCGGAATGACGTTCACGCCCGTTCCCACGCACACCCCGCCCGCATGCGCCTCCAGCGAGATGCCGCACAGTTTCTTGAACGTCGAACGGTCCATCGCGATCGGCGTCGCAGAGGGCGCCGAGCTAGCGCAGGAAGCCGTCGTCGATACCAGCACCACGTCGTTTGGCCACTTGATCGCTACAGCTTGAACCGCGTCAGGCGAAAGGCCAGCCAACGCCCGGCGAACGGCCATCGACACGACCAGGCTCAAGGTCGGCAGCGTGAATGCAGGAACCTCGGGACGAAGCAGCCACGAGCAGTACAGCCCGCCCTCGGGGCTGACCCACGTACGGCCCTGCCGACCGTAGCCGCCCGTCTGCACGCGAGCGCGCACCACCAGGCCTTCGCCCTCGCCCGCCTCAAGCGCCTGTTTCACCTCGTCGTTCGTCGAAGCGACACGATCAAGGTCGCGCACGCGAAGCGTCAGCTGGCTCACAACCGGGCGGCCTTCCCCACTGTTACGCCTTCGTCCGTCACCACAACGTCGTTAGCCAGCACATGACCGGGATGCAGTTCCAGGAGCGGCTTCACGGTGAAATCGCGCTCGAGCAAACGAGGATGGGGCAACGTGAGCACTTCCGAATCAACCACGTACAACTGATAGTCCAGAATGTCGAGGTCGCACGTCCGCGGACCGTTCTCGATCTGGCGCACGCGGCCCAGGCTGTTCTCGATCGCCTGCAGGTAGCCCAACAGTTCTTTCGGGGCAATTCCGGTTCGCAGCAGCACCACGGCGTTCACGAACACGTCCTGGTCAAGGTAGTAGGCCGGCTCGCTTTCGTAAAAGCTCGATATGTCGATGATTTGCGTGTCGGGCAGCGAGCACATCTCGGTGATAGCCTGATTGAGCATGGCGATCTTGCCCTCGCGCTCCTCGCCCGGGCTTGCCACCAAGGGCACGTTGCAGCCCAGCCCGATCAGCGCGTACGGACGCAGGTCCTTGAGCGCTTCCACGGTAGCTTTCACGTTATGCGCACGAACCACGCTCGCACCTAGCTCGCAAGCCATGAGCGCCTCAGCAGCGGACACGGCGTCACGATCGGCAGGGTTTTCGATGCCGTACGCATATCCAAGGAAGCTCTTGCGAGAAACCGCCACCATCACGGGGTAGCCCAAGCGCGCCAGCTCCTGGAAATTGCGCACCAGCTCCAGCGTCTGTTGCGGCGTTTTCCCAAATCCGGGACCAGGATCAAGGCATATACGGTCGCGCGCGATGCCCTTGGCCTCCAGCATGGCCGCTTGATCGCGCAGCCAGTCGCGCACCTCAACCACGACATCTCGATACGTGGGGTCGTCCTGCATGGTGGCAGGTTCGCCCTGCATGTGCATGACCACCAGCCCGCACGTGCTTTCGCTCACGGCCTCCACCATAGCCGGATCGGTGAATCCCGACACGTCGTTGACGATGGCCGCACCCGCCTCCAGGCACGCGCGAGCCACGGCCGCATGTCGCGTGTCGATGCTCACGCACACGCCCTCGGATGCAAGCGCGCGCACCACGGGCAGCACGCGGGCAATCTCCTGAGCCTCGGACACGGGCTGCGCGCCCGGGCGCGTGGACTCGCCGCCCACGTCGATAATGCGGGCCCCTTCGTCCATCATGCGTCGCGCATGAGCCAGCGCCTCCTCGGGCGCATCGTGCATACCGCCGTCCGAAAAGGAGTCGGGGGTAACGTTGAGGATGCCCATCACGATGGGCATCCTGGTATCAAACGTATAGTCAGCGCAACGCCACATCATCGTGCGGTTCCGTCGCCTTTCTCATCGTTGGACTGGGGCTGACCCGCAGAAGCGTCAGACGGCGCAGGAGCAGCGGGGTCGTTCGAAGGCGCAGCGGGCGCCACCGCATCCGGCGCAGCGGGCGCGCGGAACGGCGGGTTCGGATCCTGATCGCCCGGCTCGATCGGCTCTTCCTTCCAATTGGGGTCGGCAAGCTTCTCGTCACGCTCGCGCGCGGCGCGCTCCTCCGCCTCCTTCTTGGCGATGATCTCGTCCTCGTGCTTCAGGTATTCGTCCCACGTGTTGTCCAGCAAGGCCAAGCACGCCTCGCCCTCCACGGTTTCGCGCTCCAGCAGCACGTTGGCCATCAGGTCCATCTGCTCGCGATGGCTCACCAGAATGTCGTACGCCCGATCGTGCGCTTCCTTCATGATGCGCGCAACCTCGTCGTCGATGCGGCGCGCCGTTTCCTCGGAGTAATCCTGCGTGTTGCCGTAGTCGCGGCCCAGGAACACCTCGTGATTGGGCTGGCCGAACACCTGCGTGCCCAGCTCGGTGCTCATGCCGTACTGCGTCACAATGGCGCGCGCCATCTTGGTAGCACGCTCAAGATCGTTCGAAGCGCCCGTGGTGATGTCGTCGCAGAAGATCTCCTCCGCCACGCGACCGCCCATGAACACGGCCAGCTCGTCGCGCATCTCGCCCAGCGAGTTGAGCACCTTGTCCTCCTTGGGAATGGACAACGTGTAGCCCAGCGCGCGGCCGCGCGAAATGATCGATATCTTATGCACGGGATCGGCATGGGGCAGCAGGTGTCCCACCAGGGCGTGTCCGCTCTCGTGGTACGCGATGGTGTGCTTCGTGCGCTCGTCCAACACGCGACCCTTGCGCTCGGGACCTGCGATAACACGCTCCATCGACTCGCTGACTTCCTGCTGGGTGATGATCTTCTTGCCACGGCGGGCGGTCAGCAGCGCAGACTCGTTCATAAGGTTGGAAAGATCCGCACCGGTAAAGCCGGGGGTGAGCTTCGCCACCTTTGCCAGGTCGACGTCGCTGCCCAAAGGCTTGTCCTTGGAGTGAACCTGCAGGATGCGCTCGCGACCCTTGACGTCGGGCGCGTCCACCACAATCTGGCGATCGAAACGGCCGGGGCGCAGCAAGGCGGGATCGAGCACGTCGGCACGGTTGGTCGCCGCGATCAGCACCACGGAATCATTGGCCTCGAAACCGTCCATCTCCACCAGCAACTGGTTGAGCGTTTGCTCGCGCTCATCGTGACCGCCGCCCAAACCGGTGCCGCGCTGACGGCCCACGGCGTCGATCTCGTCGATGAAGATAATGGAAGGGGAAGCTTCCTTCGCCTGCTGGAACAGGTCGCGCACGCGGGACGCGCCCACGCCCACGAACATCTCGACGAAGTCCGAGCCGGAAATGCTGAAGAACGGAACGCCCGCTTCGCCAGCGACGGCGCGCGCCAACAGCGTCTTGCCGGTGCCCGGAGGGCCCACCAGCAGGCAGCCGCGCGGAATCTTCGCGCCCATGGACTGGTACTTGGCGGGATTCGCCAGGAAGTCCTTGATTTCCTGCATCTCCTCTACAGCCTCGTCCACGCCGGCAACGTCGGAGAATTTGACGTCGGGGCGCTCTTCGATGCTCTTCTTGGTTTTAGCCTTGCCGAAGCTCATCTGGGAGTTGTTCGCCTTCTGCATGGAATTGAAGAAGAAGAACAGCAGGCCGCCGATCAGGATGATGGGAAGCAGCGTGGACAGAATGCTGGCCCACGGGCTGGGCAATTGCACCTCGTACGGCACGTTCGGGTGAGCGGCCATCAGCTCGCCGATGGAGCCGCCTGCGTACGTGGACGTGAACTTATGCTCGCTGCCCAAGGTCACGGAACTCAAGTCGGACGTTCCCACGCCGCCCAAGGCCTTGCCCGTTTCAGGATTCTTGATGGTTGCCATCTTCGCGTTCAGCGCCTGGAAAGCCCCGTTGAACGCGTCGGCCGCAGTCGAGCCCGCGGTGATAGCCGGGTAGTACGTGCCGGACACCGTGTAGTCGCCCGCGTTGTACACCACCTTCGTCATGCGGTCCTGCTCGACGGCCTGAACGAACTCCGAGGTGATCAGGCGATCGGTAGGCATAGACCCCGACGTGGACATGTTCATGAACTGCTGCCCTACGAAAAAGGCAATGATCATGAACAGGATGACCGATATGACGGTCGTCCGAGGGTTCGGCTGCTGAAACTGTGATTGTTTGTTTTGCTGTGCCATAAAGCCTTGCTTTCGGGTTAGTAGATCTCCGGCTTCAAAACGCCGATGTAGGGAAGGTTGCGGTAACGCTCCGCGAAATCGAGCCCATAGCCTACGATAAACTCATCGGGACATTCAAAGCCAATATACTTGCAATCAATCTTCGCCTGCGCCGGCGTCTGCTTGCGCAGCAACGTCGCAACCTCGATGGAGGCAGGACCGCGCGACGACAGGTTCTTCAACAGGTACTTCAAAGTAAGGCCGGAATCGAGGATGTCTTCGGCCACGATAACGTGCCGCCCCTCGATTTCGGAGGAAAGGTCCTTGAGGATGCGCACCACGCCGGAGCTTTTCGCGCCGTTGCCGTACGACGAAATGGCCATGTAGTCCATCTCGAGCGGCAGCTCAATCGCACGAGCCAGATCCGCCATGAAAATTGCAGCGCCGCGCAGAACCGACACGAGCACGATGCCCTCGTCGGCGACCTTCGCGTAATCGTTCGTGATCGCCGCCCCGATTTCGCCCACGCGCCGGGCTAGATCGTCTTCGGTGAACAGGATCTCCGCAATGTCTTGATGCACGGTTTCGGCCTCTTCGTCGCTTTCCATTCGTATCCTTGACCGCCCATGCGCGAATGCGCATTACGTGAGCAAGGACGTCAACGCTTACCATGAGTTCGGTTAGTGTACCATTGCCCTCCAAGCAAAAGGAGACAATACGGTAACGCCGCCCCACATGCCACGATAATTACATTGTGCCGCAGGAACTGGGGCTTTATAAGCAACCGTCCGTCGTTGAAGCGCTAGGCGAGCGAAGTCTTCAAGTCCGGGAACTCTTCGAGCAAGCGCTTTACCGGCAAGCCGATAACCGTGTCGAGGTCGCCCTGCACGTGCTTCACAAGATCGGCTCCGGCTCCTTGGACGGCATACGCGCCAGCCTTGTCGAACGATTCGCCTTTGCGCAGGTACTCGACGATCTGGTCGTCGCTCAGCTCGTGAAACGTCACGGCAGCGCTGTCCACGAACGTGCGGAAGCCCAGCGATACCTGGTCGGGCTCGGGCGCGGCGACCAGCCATACGGATACGGCGGTGATCACTTCGTGCGTGGTGCCGGCCAGTCGACGCAGCATGCGCTTCGCGTCGGAAAGGCTCACGGGCTTCCCGAAAATCTCGCCCTCGCACACCACCATGGTGTCGGCGCCCAAAACGGCGGCCATGCCCGTGTAATCGCCCGACAGGACCTCTTGAACCACGGCTCCGGCTTTGCGCTCTGCCAGCTTTTTAGCCGCTTCGGGCGGGTCGGCAAGCAAATCGGGCTCCAACGTTTCGTCAACTTCGGACACGCGGACGGTGAATTCCACGCCTTCCCGTTCCAGCAGCTCGCGGCGTCGCGGCGACCCGCTGGCCAAAATGACGTCGACGGTGAGTGCAGGCTGGGTAGAAGGCGCAGCCGACTGAGCCTCGGCGCTTGCGGACTCTTGAGATGAGGTGTTCTGTTCGTTTTCCATGACGGGTATTGTACCACCTTGGCGAAGCGCACAAGAAAACGGCGCACTTCGCCAACAAGCCCGAATGGACGCAGGCGCGCGAGGCGCTAGACCCGCTTCCTTCGCGCACGAAACGCAGCCATGGGCTCTATGCGCACGCCCTGCTTGTTGGCGCTGATGGCCAAATCGCCCTGCACGTTGACCACGTACCCGCCCCTTGGGCGCGCTTCGCCCCATGCGGCCAGCACGGCGTCCACGGAAGCAGTCTCCACCCGCGCTTCGGGTCCCAGCATGTGATGCAAGATGCGCACCGCCACGCGACGAAGCAACGGAGCGGGCTGTTCGCCCAGCTCGGGAGCCAGAACGCAACCGGCGTCGAAATCGGGAGACTGCCCGGGAACATGCTCGATCCAGGACGCATGCTGCTCAACCAGATCGTCCACCAAGCTCTCGAGCATGTCGTCTTCGTCGGCGATCAGGTTCATGGTTCGGCACAGCACTTCCATGAGCTGGGTATTTCGCTCTTTCGCACGCGGCACGATCTCGTGGCGCACGTACGCGCGAAACCGGTCGGTATGGGCATTCGTGGCATCCTCGCGCCACAGCGCGCCCGAATCGTCGCGCGCCACCGGCAAGCCAGCCTGTGCACGGTCGTCCAAATACGCCCGAAGATCATCGCGCGTCGCGTCCAGCAACGGACGAACCACCGGCCCGTTTCGGTACCGCATCGCGCGAAAGCCGCCCGGCCCCGTACCCACGATGGACCTCATGTAGAAGCTCTCCACGCGGTCGTCGGCTGTGTGAGCCGTGAAAACACGCCCGTCCGCAAGCGGCGCGGACGCGTGCAGGCACAGGCTTTCGAGCGCTTCGTTCGCGGCAAGATAGCGCTCGCGCCGCGCGACGGCCTCCACGTTCTCGCCCGTGCGCTGCGCCTCGCGCGCTATATCGACCTCGCACAAGAACAGCGGCACGGCCAGAAGCTCGGCAAGCTCTTCCACGAACCGCGCGTCGGCATCGGCGTCTTCGCCCCTGAGCTTGTGATTCACGTGCAACATGGCAAGCGGGCCCACCAGCCCTTCGTCGTGCAGGTCGCGAGCCAAATATGCCAGCGCCGTCGAATCCGACCCCCCCGACACCATAAGAAGCACCGGGGCGTCCGGCTTCGCCAAGTCGCGCTCGGAAATGGCGGCAGCAATGCGCTGACGCAGGATGTTCGATTCGCTCACGTTCGCTCCCCTTCTCGCATATCCCGCCGATCGAACCCACTCGAAAGCGGCGAAGCCCAAACGGGGCCTTCAAGTCCAACAGGACGCCAAGCGTCTTGGCGATATCATACTCCTCCCCAAGGGCTCAGAAGCTGGAAGGGAGGTTTCTGTTTGCGGGAGCCACGATAAGAGCAATCGTCTCGATGTGATCGGTATGGGGGAACATGTCAACTGGCTGAACAACCTTGACCGTAAAGCCTCGGTCACGTAGAAACGCCAGGTCACGCACTTGAGTTGTAGGGTTGCAGGAAATGTAAACCATGCGTTTCGGGGCAAGCGCCACGGCAGCGTGCAAGAATTCCTCGCTCGCGCCGGCGCGCGGCGGATCCATCAGCAGCACGTCTACGCGCTGGCCGTCAGCCGCCTGCTCGCGCATGAAATCGCCCGCGTCGCCCACCACGAACCGGGCGTTTTCCACCCCGTTGTGCCGGGCGTTCTCGCGCGCGTCGCGAATGGCCGAAGCCACGCTGTCCACGCCCGTCACCTGCGCGGCGCCGTGCTTTGCCGCCACCAAACCAATGGTGCCCGTGCCGCAGTAGGCGTCGATGGCGCTCTCGCTGCCGGTGAATTCGGCCAGCTCGATGGCACGGCGGTACAAAACTTCAGTCTGAACTGCGTTGACCTGGTAAAACGACTGCGAAGAAATACGGAAGCTCAGTCCGCACAGCTTATCCAATATGAAGCCGGGGCCATAGAGCGTTTGCTCGCGCTGCCCCAAGATGACATTCGTCTGACGCTCGTTGACGTTCTGCACGACCGTCGTGACGCCGGGGCAGCGCTTGACCAAATCGCGGCAGAAATTCCGCGACGCCGGGAACTCCCGCCCGTTCGTTACCAGCGTAACCAGCACCTCTTCGCTTGTATGCCCCACGCGCACAATGGCATGGCGCAAAAACCCCACCCCTTTGTCTTCGTCGTAAGGCGTTATGCCGTAGCGCGGCATAAGATCGCGAATGGCCCGGATAATGCGTTTGGCCTGCTGGTTTTCCAGCAGGCAGGCATCGGTGGAAACGATGCGATGCGTACCTGCGGCATACATGCCGCACAAGATCTCGCGCCGGGGAGCTGCGCCCTTGCCGTTCTTGCCGCCTTTGCCGCTCTTGCCTCGACCTTCCTTCGAGCGATCGGCTTTTCCCTTGCCGCCCGGCGCAGGGAGCTTGCGACCGGGCGCGTACGGAGACGCCACCTTATTGCGGTAGTAATAGGGGTCTTCCATTCCCAAAATAGGCAGAAGCGCAGACGGATCGGCCACCTGCGCGAACAGCTTCGCAACCTGCGCATCTTTGGCAGCAAGCTGATCGGCGTACGCCACGCTGATATGCTGGCACGCACCGCACTGGCGCTCAACGGGGCATTCGGGATGCGGCACGGCATCTTCCAACACGCTTGCGCATGCGCCCTTACTGCCAAACGAGGAATTTTGCATTGTCGTCACTCCAATGAACATCGCGGATATAGCGTTGCAGGCGGGCACCGTCGCGGCTTTCGAACAAGCGCACGATTTCGGCATGCTCGTCGTTTGCCTGCCGCAAAAGGCCGTCCAAATCGGATTCGGCAACGCGGGCGTACTCGCGCTTCATGAAGCAGCGGTTCAACTGCCGGATAAGCTCCACCAAGCGAGCGTTTCCGCACTTCTCCATATAGCAGGCGTGAAAGTCGCGCTGAAGATCGTCGTATTTTTTATACAGGCGCTTCTCGATGGCCAGCTCCATCGAACCGTGCAGAAACTGCAGTTGGGCAAGGTCCTCGTCGGTCATGCGGTCCACCGCAAGCAGAGCCGCCCGCCCGTCTAAAGGCCCGATGACCTCGACAATCTCCCGAGCGCTGTCCTCGGTCACGCTTTTCACGTAAAACCCCTTGCGCGGAACGTTTTCAAGATAACCGTCGGAGGCAAGCTGAATGAGCGCCTCGCGCACCGGCGTACGGCTCACGCCTAGCGCCTCGCATATCTGCTGCTCGCTGATTTTGTGGTCGTCGGCCAGCGCACCGCCGTCAATAAGATCAACGATGTAGTCGTACACATGGCCCTTCAGCGACCGGTACTCGTTTGTCATGTAATCCGCCTGTCACGCTGCTGCACTGCATACCAATATATCATACGCGCAACCCTGCCCTCTGCGAAGAACAGGGCAAACGAGCCCTTAGACATTCCCGAAAACAGCCAGGCGCAAACGCCGGGGTGGCGACCTTTTTCACGCACGCCCGCTTCACGCGTGCTCGCTTGCTTTCCCCAAGATCGACCGGGCTTTGCACCGTCATGCCGTCCGAGCGCGTTGCCAAGGCGTCGTGTCCGGGCGGTAACTTTTTCCTTATACGCCTTGATTGTATACAATATCCAAGCTACAGTTTGCACCATAAGGAATACCGGCAGCACCGAACCGCGCGAAAGGATTCGCAATGACCAAGTTCACGAACGTCATCGTCCGCCGCCCCGCCAAATCGATGGTCGAAGGCATCACCTCCGCACCCGAGCTGGGCAAGCCCGACTACGAGCTGGCCTGCAAGCAGCATGACGACTACATTGCGGCCCTGAAGGAATGCGGCGTCGAGGTAACCGTCCTGCCCGCGCTCGAGCAGTTCCCCGACTCCTGCTTCGTCGAGGACCCGGCGGTCATCACGCGCAAGGGCGCCATCATCGCGAACCCTGGCGCCGCCAGCCGCAACGGCGAGAAAGACGAGATCGAGCCCGCTGTTCGCCAGTTCTTCGATGACGAGCACGTGAAGCACATCGTTGCCCCGGGCACGCTGGACGGCGGCGACGTCATGATGGTGGGCGACCACTTCTACGTGGGACGCTCCGCTCGCACCAATGAAGAGGGCATCCGCCAGTTCTTCGAGATCCTGGAAGGCTGGGGCCTCGAAGGCTCCGAAGTGCCGCTGGAATTCGTCCTGCACCTGAAGACGGGCGTGAACTACCTCGAGGACAACAACATGCTGGTGTCCGGCGAATTCGTGACGAAGCCCGACTTCGCTCAGTACAACAAGATCCAGATTCCCGAGGACGAGGCCTACGCCGCCAACTGCATCTGGGTGAACGGCACGGTCATCGTGCCCGAGGGCTACCCGACCGTTTTGGCAGCCGTGCAGGACGCGGGCTACCAGACGCTGACTGTCGACACGTCCGAGTACCGCAAGCTGGACGGCGGCCTGAGCTGCCTGTCGCTGCGCTTCTAACCCAACGCTCGCTTGATACGCAGGCCCGGCATGAGCATGCCGGGCCTGCGTGCAGATAAGCCCGCTCAAAACCGAAGGACAACGCCAGCGTAAGCGGTAACGGATCTATAACTCTTTTAAGAAGCATTCAGCGACGCACGGTATAGTAGTCTGCGAGACACCGTACGTGAAAGGACTTCCCATGAACTTCATCATCCGCTGGCTGGTCACCGCTATCGCCGTCGGCGTGGCCGTATGGCTGGTTCCCGGCATCGAGATCATCGGCGGCAACGAGGCATGGGTGGGAATCGCCATCTTCGGCTTGATGTTGGCGCTTGTCAACATCAGCATCAAACCGCTCATGCAGGTGCTGAGCCTTCCCATCACCGTCATCACGCTGGGCATCTTCTATCTGATCGTAAACACGTTTTTGCTGTACGTAGCCGCATGGCTTGCAAACGGCATCTTCCAAGTTGGGTTCGCCATTGCCACCTTCGGCAGCGCGTTCGTGGCATCCATCGTGATCAGCATCGTGTCGGGAATCATGAACTCCCTGGTAGGAGCCGACGACTAGAACGCCAAGCGCCCGCAAGCACCGCGTCTTTCGACGCTGCCCGACGGTCCCGATCGCCTTGTGCGAAAGGGATCGTTTTTCTATCTCCAGAAAGCCTCCATGGACAACCGAGCATTTCGCTTTATGATGGACAGGAACTAGCCGCTTCGCATTGATCCGATGCCCGCGGGCGCCGCACGTCGTCGTCGCGCGCGGGCATCGGATCCGCACATCACGTGAGGATCCGAACCATGGAGCACATCGAAGGCGTCTCTCGCGACGCCTCGGGACACGCGTCTACGTCCCCGAAAAACGCCGCATCATGGCGATCGAAAACCGGCGCCGCCGCAAAGCGCATCGCGAAAATTCTCGCCCAACTCGTCTTGCTTCTGGGCGTGTACGCCGCAGGCTGCGCGCTCGCCTCGGTACTTCCCATCACCCTGCCTGGAAACATCGTGGGCATGGTGCTGCTGCTGGCGCTTTTGGGAACGGGCCTCCTGAAAACGCGGCATGTCGGCGATGCGTGCACGTGCCTTATCGACAACATGTCGCTGTTCTTCATTCCCGCCGGAGTTGCCATCATGGGGTGCGTTTCTCTGCTGGAAGGAAACGTGGCGAAGTTTGCCCTGGTCTGCGTAGCAACAACCGTGCTGGTGTTTTTGGCTACGTCAGGAACCGTGGTGTTCGTATCGCGCCTGATGGATCGATGGGAAAAGAGGTAGAGCATGGCGCCGCTTATTCTCACGCTTATTGTGGGCACCGTGCTTTCCGTTGCGACGTTCAAGCTTTCGGTCCTGCTGTACCGCCGCGTTAACTCCCCGCTTCTCAATCCCCTCCTGGTCACGGTGGTATTCGTCATCGCCGTGCTGAGCATCTTTCGCATTCCTCTGGAATCCTACGAGGAAAGCGTCCGGGTGATCTCGTTCTTGCTGGGACCCGCAACCGTAGCGCTGGCATATTCGGTATACCAGCAGCGCCAGATCCTGAAGAAGCACTTCGCACCTATTTTCGCCGGCTGCTTGGTAGGTTCCATCGTTTCCATGGTCAGCGCGTACGGGTTGTGCAAACTGCTCGGTTTGGGCGACGACATGGCGCTTTCGTTCGTTCCCAAGTCGGTCACCACGCCCATCGCCATCGCCGTTTCCCAGCAGCTTGGAGGCATCACTTCCATCACGGTGGCGGCCGTTATCGTAACCGGCGTTCTGGGAGCCATATTCGCGCCGCTCATGACGCGCGTGTTCCGCGTGCGCAACCGCGTGGCACGCGGCGTGGCCATCGGAACCTGCGCACACGCCGTTGGCACCACCAAAGCTATCGAAATGGGAGAGCTCGAAGGCGCCATGAGCGGCGTGGCCATCGCGGTGGCGGGCCTGCTCACAACCGCCATCGTGATCGTAGCCAGCTGCTTCATGTAAGTCGGGGGCCGCATGCGGCCCCCGACAATCACATGCTATTCGTCGCCCGATGCAAAAGCGATGCGATAGACGGCCTTTGCGTCGTCCATGCTCAGCTTCTTGAAGCTGCCGAACGGCTCGCCCTTGTTCTCTTTGAGCGTGGGAATCAGCTTATCGATATCGGCTTCTTCAACGCCCAGCTCGTCCAAGGTCATCGGCATGCCCAACGACGCGAAGAACGAACGGGTTTCGTCGATAGCCGACAGAGCGTCGGCGGCCACATCTCCCGTGGGAGCCAGCCCGAACACCTCGCGCCCGTAGTAGGCGAAGCGAGCCGGGTTCGCGTCGTACACGAATTCCATCCAAGCCGGGAACATGACGGCCAAGCCCGCGCCGTGGGTAATCTCCGGATACAGTGCGGAAAGCTCGTGCTCCAAGCCGTGCGTTGCCCAGTCCTCATGCCGACCAACGCCCGCCAAACCCTGATGGCACAGCATGCCCGCCCACATGACGTTCGCACGCGCATCGTAATTGTCGGGATCGGCCAGAACACGCGGAGCCTCGGCGCGCACCGTCTTCATAAGCGACAAGCACAGATTGTCCGTCACCGGAACCGCGCCCACGTCGTCGAAGAAGCGCTCGAGCAAGTGGCAGAACATATCGGTGCAGCCGGCAGCCGTCTGGAACGGCGGCAAGGTGAACGTGAGCTCGGGGTTCATGAACGCAAGCTTCGGGCGCTGCGCGTTGTTCGCATACCCTGTTTTCATTTGCAACGCATCGTTCGAGACCACCGTGTTCTTCGACGCCTCGCTGCCAGCCGCCGGAATGGTCAGCACCACGGCAATGGGCAGCACGTCGTTCGTCGGCCGCTTCGACTCGAAGAAATCCCACACGTCGCCTTCGTAGCGCGCGCCCACCGCGATCGCCTTCGCCGAGTCAACAACCGACCCGCCGCCCACAGCCAGTACCCAATCCACCTCGTGCTGCTTGCATAGCGCTACGCCTTCGCGCACCAACGTGATTTCAGGGTTGGGACGAACGCCCCCCAACGTCACGTGCTCGATGCCGTGCGCCTCCAAAGACTCTTTGACGCGATCGATCAAGCCGCTGGCCAAAGCGCTTTTGCCGCCGAAATGCAGCAGCACCTTTCGGGCGCCACGTTCGGCCAACTTTGTCCCCACCTGCAGTTCTGCGTCTTTGCCGAATACGAAATGAGTCGGCGACACGAATTCAAAGTTCTCCATGACCATGACCAACTTTCTTTTGACTGAACCGTTACCGCGCCCCGAGCGCAGCAGGCTTGCCGCCTAGCGTACAATAGCAAGCATAGTACATACGCGTGTACCGTACACCGTTCGAAAGGAAATTGCCATGCCTAACTCTGATGCGAAAGTAGTTCGTGGGCTGAGCATTGCCGTCTTGATTCTGTCCATACTTGCCGTTGCCGGCTCCTTGCTGGTCATGATCTTTCTGGGCATCGGCGGCGTAGCGCTCAGCGATCCAAGCGTCGCGAGTTCCGCTGCTATCGAGATCGACAACGGCTCGGGGATAAGCGCGGACTCTCTGAGCGGCGACGAGGTCGTTGTCCTAGCCATGCTGAGCCTGGGCGTTCTCGGCATGTTCATGGGCTGGTTGATAATCTGCTCCATCGTTCCGTTGGTGGCGGCAATCCTGGGAATGCGCAACTACAACAACGTGGACAAACTGGGCGGAGCTTTCGGCTGGGCCATCGCAGGCGCCGTATTCTCGTTTTTGTGCGGCAACCTTATTACCATGGTGCTGCTTATCGTATCCGCCGTGTACATCAACAAGCTGAGGCGCGCGCCCATGGTGCCCTACGGCCAGGCGCAGCCCGTGTACGGTTACGCACAGCAGCCCGGAAACCAGCAGCAGCCTCCCACCCCTCCGGCGCAGTAGCGCAACCTTGTTCGAGATTCGCACATGAAAAAGCCCGCTTTGCTTGCGGGCTTTTTCATGCCTGTTCGCAGCGCCTTACCCCAGCGCCACGTCCAAGACCATCATGACCAAGAAGCCGGCCATCACGCCAAGGGTGCCGGCGTTGGAGTGGTCGCCCAGATGCGCCTCGGGTATGAGTTCCTCCACCACAACGTACATCATGGCGCCAGCCGAGAACGCCAGCATCCACGGCATGTACGGCGAGATAAGCCCCGCGAAAAGCACCACGAGAATGCCGAATACGGGTTCGGCCAGACCCGACAACGTACCCAGCGCAAACGCCTTCGGCGCGCTCATCCCCTCTTGCAGCATAGGCAGCGCCACGGCCGCCCCTTCGGGCACGTTTTGGATGCCGATGCCAATAGCCAGCGCTACAGCCATGCCGAACATTGCAGGATCGCCGCCGTTCTGCGCCGCCATGGCAAACAGCAAGCCCACGCTCATGCCCTCGGGAATGTTATGCAAGGTTACCGCCGTGAACAGCAGCGTGGGTCGATTCCATTTGCTGGGCAAGCCTTCGGGCTTGCTGTCTCCTGGATGCAGATGAGGCAGCAGTTGATGCAGCGCCATAAGAAACGCCACGCCCAAAGCGAATCCGCCAGCTGCGGGGATCCATCCGATCTGGCCCGCTTCCTCAGCGCGCTCGATAGCCGGAATGAGCAGCGACCATACTGAAGCCGCGATCATAACGCCCGCGGCGAACCCCAAGAAGATGCGCTGGAACAGCAGGCTGTCGCGCTTTCGGAACAGGAAAACCGAAGCGGCGCCCAACGTGGTCATGAGAAACGTGAATCCGGTACCGGCGGCGGCCCAAAGCAAAGCCTGTTGCAACTTGTACTTCCTTTCGATCATTTCGCAGAACCATTACCGTACACCTTACCGCATACCCAGAAAACCCCCTCTACCTATTTGGCACACGATTGTGGGGCTTCCGAGGGCTGGACGATCGGAAAGCAAACCGTAACGCTTTGCTTTCGAGAGCCGCAAACAGGGGAATACGTAATGAGGCCGGGGGTTGCGCCCCGGCCTCATCGAAAGGAATACCGACAGTATCGCTTGGCTTTTGCTGCTTTTCCTACTAGCCCATCGCTTTCACGATGTCCGCAATAATAACCGCACGAGACTGTTTACTTGGCGAAGATAGTCTTATCGTTCGTATTGCGTTTCTATTCAACTGTCGGACACCGCGATTGTACTCTCTTTTACCCTAAAAGCGAACCCTTTCCAGGGTTTTTGTGCAGGTGAACAACGAAATTGTTACCTAACGGACCCTTGTCCGTCATCAAGAGGACCTTACTACTCATATACAAAAAGAGGGGGATTTTATTCATTTTTGAGCTCGACAGAAAGGTCGGCGAAGAGAAGCGAAAGGCTCGGAAAACGCGATCGGAGCCCGCCATCCAAGCCGCATGAAGCCCGCCCTCGGCACCCGGGATGCAGAACGAAAAAACGCCCCCGGCGAAGCGGGGGCGTCCAACAAGCAAAGGCAGATCGCTTGCGGCTATGCGTTAGCCAGCGGCGACGGCGTGGTGTAGACGCGCGCGGCGTTTTCCTGATCCAGGTCGTAGAGAGCCTTGGCATCCGAGCCGAACAGCTTCATGCGCGTGATCATCTTGTCGGCGTTGTCCTCTTCCTCCTGCTGTTCCTCGATGAACCAATCGAGGAACTTCATCGTGCGGTAGTCCTTCGCATCGGCAGCAGCGCTGTAGATGTCGTTGATAAGGCTGGTCACGTACTTCTCGTGCTCGAGAGCAGCCTCCAGCGGCTCCAAGTAGTTCGAGAACTCCTTGTCGGGCTGGTCGATAGCCAGCAGCTTCACGCTCTGGCCGTTCTCATGCAGGTAGTTGCGGAAGATCATCGCGTGATCGCGCTCTTCCTGGGCCTGAATCTCGTACCAATTGGCGAAGCCTTCCAGACCCTCTTCTTCGTAGTAGTCGGCGAAAGACAGGTACAGGTACGCCGAGTACAGCTCTTTGTTGATCTGGTCGTTCAGCAGTTCGTATACGCGAGCATCCATGAAAAACTCCTCCTTTGTAACCGCGAGCGCCGCATGCGACGCCCCTGTTCATCTGCATTTATGATACCGCTGATCAATCATTTAAGACATACGCGTTGCCGCGAATTCACAGAGTGCGCAAGGAAAGAGGCCGAACGCGCCCGCCACCGAGCGAGAAGCCGCGCGCCGCGCCCAGCCAGGCAACCGGGCAGCCAGCCGATACCTTCGCGCCCGGCGGAGCGCACGCAACCTACTGCGCCATAGACCGGACGATACGAGCCCTAACTTGGGCAAGAAGGACAACCACCACGTAGACAGCCAACATGAGCAACGCGATTTTCTGAGCGCCGTCGCCCAGCAACTGAAACGCAACCATCCCCGCCGCAACGCTTGCGGCGCAGCTTGTGCAGAACATGGCGAACACGCGAGAAAAGCCCACCTCAGAGCTTTTGGCGGTCCAAAACAGCACCACCAGGCCCAAAATATTGAACACGGCCACGCCCAGATACGAAACCGCTTGAAGCGCGACCGAGCCCTGCAAAACATCAACCGAACTCAGCAGAGGATACGCCAGAAGAAGCAGCGCCGAACACGGCAGCGCCGCACGGTAGAACGACTCCATAGCGCCGCCGACAATTTCACGCGTACGAGAAACAACCCACCACACCAGCGCGAACACAAGCAGGTACGCCAAAGGCTTCGGGGAAATTCCCGTTGCGGACAATCCACCCGCGTACGGCCAAAACGTCGCTCCGATCATGAAGAAGTTGAACATGAGGCCCAGCACGGCAGCCCATCCGTTGCGCATGGCCTGAGACATGGTGGAGATAGGCTTAGGCGCAACGTAGTCGTCGCGAAGACCGGCGCGCACCTCGTCGGCAAGCACGATCTCCCGCGCAAGAAGCGGCAGCCCTCCGCAAACGGCCAGAACAAGAAGACCCAGGCAGAACAGAAAGGGAGTTCCGGCAAATTCCATCGCGAACCACCAACATGCAGCCGCCAAAAAGGAAAGCGCCGTGTTCAGAAGCGCGCCGCGATGCGTGAACAGCCGGTAATAACGCCCCCACTGGCGCAGCAGGCAGGTAAGGCCAAAGCCCAGGAACAGCCCCGATCCCGCAGCGCATACCGCCGCAGGCAACAGACCCGTCAGCAGGGCAAACCCTACGCCGACAATGCTGGCGAACAAGCCAATGCCTATCGACCAGCGTCGTTGCTCTTCATCGTGCGCCGAAACCAGCACCGCCATGCAAAGCGACACCACCCCGATAAGAAACGAGCATGCGAACAGGCCCGCAACGCCCTCGAGAGCGTACACGGCAAGCAGTTGGTTGTCGGCGTGCAAGCACAAGCCGAATGCGGCCAGCACGCATGACAAAGCAAGGCCCACCGGTGACCATTCACGTTCGTATGCCGTCGTAGTGCTTATGCTCATTCCCTTCGTTTGAAGGTTCCCATTATAAAGCAATACAAGAAAACCAACCTTACATTGTGCCAAGCGGTTCCGAAGAGAAACCATCCCGAGAAGAACCCCCGAAACGCAAGGGACCCAGCGTCGGCCGAAGCTCTTCCGCACGCTCGCCCAGCGCGCGGGCCAAACCTGCAGACCCGACAAAAAGCGCGCCGCCTTCCCAAGAAAGCGGCGCGCACGCACGTTTGCCGTGTGCCTCGGGCTACAGGGCAGGCACGACCATCGTAAGGGGCAGCGCAGCAACAACCACCAGGTAGCGCAGCAGGAAGCCGCCTATGAGCACGCCCGCATCGGAGCCGAAGCTGATCCAATGCGCCTTGCGGCTTTCCTCGAACTCCTTCGGGCTGAAGAACAGCAGCCACGTCTCCAGGGCGGTAGGAATCACCAAGCCAATCAGCACCAAGCCGAACCAGAACAGCGCCGCATATCCTCCGGACACCAAGCTGACCACCGAGTTCCACCCTGCAACCGAGTTGCTCGACGTGATGAACAGCAGCGCAGCCACCAAAACCAACTCGATGATGGGCAGGCAGAAGTGGAACTTCTTCAGCACGCCCACGCGGTTGAACTCGTCGGCATGCTTCACAATGCTGATGAGCAGCACGGAAGCTGCGCCGGCCGACAAAGCCGATACCAGGAACAAAACAGGCAGCAGCGCGTTGTTCCACAAGGGGAACGTCTTGCACACGCCCAGCAGGGCACCCGTGTACATGGCTACGGCCACGCCGAACACCGTTCCCGCAATGTCAAGCCACACCGGCACGTTCTTCTTCAGGATGTCCAGCAAAAGCGCCACCAGAGCAAGCACGGTGAAGCCAGCCAGGAACACCACGCCCCAGGTCATAACAGACCCGAAGTTCGTAAGCAGCAGCGCGAAGCGCAGCGGATTGTGCAGGCCGCCCTCGGCGTCGAACATCAGCAAGACCAAGCCGATGACCACCGCAACAGGAGCCACGATATGGCCGATCTTGCGCATGTTCACCGCTTCGGGATGACGCCAGCCCAAGAAGGCGGAGGTGACGAACGCGCCGCCGCCGAGACCGGCGAGAAACAGGTACCATGCGATGATGGAGCCCCAAATCGGTTCAAACGTCATCGTTCATCACCTCACGTAGAATACTTTGACTTTGGTCAAGTCGCCGGAAATAGGCTGAGCGCCCTCCGCGACAATGGCCTTGGATATCTTGGACTCGGGATCGTCCAAGTCGCCGAAGATGCGGGCATCCGTCAGGCACGCCTCCACGCACGAGCACATCTTCGTGCCCGTCACCTCGGCCGACACCGTGCAGAAGCGGCACTTGTCAACGGTTCCCGTTTCCTCGTTGAACGAACGCACCTGGTAGGGGCACGCCGCCATGCAGTACTTGCATCCGATGCAGCGACCGTGGTCAACGCCCACCACGCCGTCGGCGCCGATGAACGCAGCGCCCGTCGGGCACACCGCCACGCAGGGAGCGTCCTCGCAGTGCATGCACTGCAACGGCACCGTCTCCACCCCCACGTTGGGATACGTTCCCGTTTCCTGTTCCTCGTAGCGAATGAAGTGCTGCGTAGGCAACAGATCGTTCTGGCGCTGGCAGGCCACGCGGCAGGCGTAGCAGCCAATGCACTTCTTCGTGTTGATGAGCATTCCGTAGCGAGCCATTACGCACCCACCTTCTTAACCGTGACGACCGCTTCCTGCGTCATCGCCGACCCATATCCGGGCTCCATGTGGAAGGGCACGAAATCCATTTGGCGCAAGCCCACGTTGTACGCCGTATGCTGATCGGGCACCGAGCAGCCGTAGTGGCTGGGCATGTACAGCGCCGTAGGATTGATGCGCTGCGTCACCTTTGCACGAACGCGACCCGTGTGCTGATCGTTCGAAACCTCCACCTCGTCGCCATCGGCAATGCCCAGGCTGTCGGCCACGTCGGCGTTGATCCAAACGCGCGTCAGATCGTAGTCCTTCGTGATCTGCATGAGGTCTTCGATGTTCGCCGTCTGCGTGTGGCTGTGGATAGCCTGCTTGCCGCCAATCAGACGCAGTTCGTTTCCGATCGGCATGATTGCCGGCTCCACCCACACGGGAACCGCGGACAGCCCCGCCTTCTCGCACGCCTCGCTGGCAAACTGGACCTTGCCCGAGGGGGTCTTCCACTTGGGAGCGTTTCCGTACGAGAACTCCTTTTCGGGGAAGTATGCCGTGCCCGTTCGCTTGAGCGCGTCGAGCGAAAGGCCCACGGTCTTCAGCTGCGCGTCAGCCAGTTCGTCCACGCTGAACTGGAAGTACTCTCCCACGCCGCACGCGTCGGCCAGCTCGCTGAAAATCTGATCGACCGGCTTGGTATTGGGATGAATCTTGTCGAGCACCTGATCGCGCAACGACACCGCCGGAACCTTGCCGCCGATGAACTCGGGCAGCTCCAAGCGCTCCAGGTAGCTGGTGTCGGGCAGCACGTAGTCGGCCAGCATGGCGGTTTCGGACATCTGCACGTCCACGACCACCATCAGGTCCAAATTGGACAGCGCTTCGTTGAGGTACGCGGTGTTGGAGTACCCGGCAGCCATGTTCGAGTTGTAGAAGAACATGCCCTTCAACACGCCTTCTTTGGCCTGCTGCGCCGCAAACAGGTTCGTGCCCATTCCCGAAAGCGCCAGCGGATACTCTTCGGAGCCGGCAATCTTGCCTTCGGGCTTGGGAACGCTGGGGAACTGCGCCTTGTCCACGTCGCCAGCGGAAACGCTCGAAGTGAACAGCGCGCCGCCCTTCTGGTTCCAGCAGCCCAATAGCGTGTTGAACAGCGCAATGGCGCGCGCCGTCTCACCGGAGTTCACGTACGAGCAGCCGAACGCGCCGCGCCAGCTGGGCTCGATGGAAGCCGCAGGAGCGGCCTGGGCGAATTCCACCGCCAAGCGATCGATCGTCTCGGCGCGGATGCCCGTGACCTTTTCGGCCCACGAAGGCGGATACGCTTCAAGCTCTTTCGCCCACTGATCGAAGCCCACGGTGTTCTCGGCAACGTAGTTCTTGTCGTACAGGTCTCGCGTGACCAGCACGTTTGCCATAGCAAGCACCAGGGCAAGGTCGGTGCCGGGATTGATGGGCACCCACTCGTCGGCAAACTTGATGGAGTTGTTGCAGCGCGGGTCCACCAGCACGATATGCGCGCCCTTGTCATGAGCCTTCTGCAACGAAGCCACCGAGCTGGGGCGAATGGCGTCAGCGTAGCTGCGGCCGATGAACATGGTCATCTTGGAGTTCGCCACATCGCTGGAGTAATTGCCCGCGCCGATAGCCTGCGTGAAGCCGGCTTCCTTCGACAGGTTGCAGGCGGCGCCGTGCGTGTACACGTTCGCCGAACCCAGCGCGTTCATGAAGCGCTTCGTGTAGTACTTGCCCGACGGGCGCGGGTCCTGGACCATGGCCAGGGCCTGAGGGCCGTCGGAGGCGATGATGCCCTTCACCTTTTCGGCGATCTCGCTGTATGCTTGATCCCACGTGATGGCCTCGAACGCACCCTTGTCGTTTTTCTTGAGCGGATCGGTCAGACGATCCTTCGAATAGGCAATCTGGGAATAGCCGTAGCCGCGGGCGCACAGCTTGCCCTTGGCGTAGGGATGGTCGGCGTCGCCGATAAGCTTCGTCAAACGCCCGTTCACGACGTAGGCGGAGAAGCCGCACTTGCTCGAGCAAGCATTGCACAGCGTGTGGACCGTCTTCGTCTCCCCGTTCGTCGGCTCGTCAGCGTGAGCCTGCTGCCACGCGTCGAAGCTCACGAACCCGGACGCCGTCGCAAGCGCGACCGCCCCGGCACTCCCAGCCAGAAAGCCTCGCCTGGTTATAGCGTGTTCTGACATAGTTGTTTCCTCTCTATATGCATGCACGTGCATTCGATGTGCTCGACACCCGTCATGCGCTCATCTCCGTCGGCGAAACCTGCGCCCATATCCCCATGAGCACGTCGATCAGGCCAATGTAGAAACTCGCATCGTCTTCAAGCGACAGCAACCGCAACCGATACGCCGTAAGCCAGCCAAGCCGTTCCACAAGGAACAGTCGCGCTTCGTCGCGCATGTCAAAACGCAGCAGCGTTGCCGCAAGATCAAGCTCAAGGGCTAGATGATCGGGACACGCCGAAAACTCCGGCGGCACCTGAAAGCCCAAGCGCTCGATGAGATCGCGCATGTACAGCGCCGAATCCCCCCAGTACAATCCACCCGTATTGCGCGAGAACGGCGAAGATCCTGCCGCGCTGGTCCAAGGTCGGTACAAAGACTCGACGGGCAAAGCCGACTCGGGAAGCCCGCCAACGAAATGCCGAGCCGCGAACGCCCGCTTTTCCTGGTACGTAGGAGGACGGAACAAGGCGTTCACCTCGCCGACGGAAAGAAATTCCTGCAACGGGCAACGCCTGCGCGCATTGGCGATAGGGCTGGGAGTTTCCCCGAAGGCTCGATCGTCCTGCATGGCGCAACGCGCGGCGTCAAGGAAATCCGACCACGCGGCACCGGTCGACGCCTGCTTCCATTCGGCTTCCTCAACCGGCGCAAAGCACATCGACAGCACCGAAAGCATGGCCTCGTCTTTCATCATCGCCTTTCCTCCTCTCCTTGAATCATGCGCTTGTCGCGCATCAACAACAGATGAACCGGGGTTATCCCTGCACGAGGGTCGCCGTCCTCACGACGCCCTGATCGATGACCTTCTGAGCAATGTCTTCCCAGTCGATGAACTTGATGGCGCCATTGGGGCACTGCTCGGCGCAGCGGCCGCACGAAATGCACTTCGTCGAGACGCCCGTTTCGGAGTCCACCACGGGCATGTTCCACGGGCACGCCATGTGGCACATGCCGCATCCGATGCACTTCTTGACGTCTACCGTGCGCGCGCCGCTTTCTTCGTCGCAGTAGATGGCGTGAACCGGGCAGTAGTTCATGCACTGCGGGTCGGCGCACTGCTTGCAATGCTCCACCGTGAACTCGCAAGCTCCGTTGCCGTCGCCGAACACGCCGTCGCCGGTGTCGGGGCCGGCCCCCCAGTTGTAGTTTTCCCACACACGCACGCGAGCAATGTGCTGGCACACGCGACCGTCGTTCTTCAGCGTGCACATCATCTCGCAACGCTGGCAGCCCGAACAGCGGGCACGGTCGGTCACGATCATCTTGGTGGGCGTCGTGCGAATGTCGATGCGCCCCGAGGCGATCGAGGCGGACGTCACGCCCCACGAAGCCAGCACGCCACCGACCACCAAGCCGGCTACACCGCAACCGGCCATGGCCAGCACGTCGCGGCGCGTGATGTTTTTCTTCTTCGGAGTCTCCTCGGACGCGGCGGGCGTCGCAGCGGATCCAGCCGCTGCGGGCTCCTTGGCCTGAGCGCGCTGTTCCTCGGAGGTGTTGTTGTTCAGATTGGTATCTGACATAGCCTGATACTCCCCCCTCACATATATGGTGAGTCTCGTTTCAGTGGTTTCGCCGCCCTGCGAGCGCTTTCCTTTGCGCCCAGGGAGGCCCGTCCCGCGCTATCCTTGCATTTCTGCGTTTCCTGGTTCACACAACAATTGCAGTATGCCTACCCTACGCAAACGTCCCTACCCTCTTTGAGGTGCTTTTGGCTTTAATCGGGCATTTTTGCGAAATACCCTCAAACAGGGTACGCGCACTTCAGAAGAGCAAGGCATACTGGGCGGCGACGAATTCTGTCACCGTGTTCCGCACGCATCCCCTGGGTTCTCACACAACAAAGAGCCGACTATCAAGAATTTGGAGATGCAAACATGGCTGACGAAAAATCGTACGGATGGGCCGGTAAGATCCTCCGCGTCGACCTCAGCACGGGCGCGATCACGACGCAACCGACCGACCCCTACAAGGCTTACATCGGCGGCATGGGCCTTGCCAACAAGATCATCTACGACGAAGTTCCCGCAGGAACCGATCCTTTGGCGCCCGAGTCCAAGATCGTCTTCGCCGTTGGCCCCCTGACGGCATCGGGCGTGCCCTTGGCCGGCCGCACCACCATCAGCTTCTTGTCCACCTTCACCACCGACCACCTTCCGGTCGATGCGCACTGCGGCGGCATGATCGGCGCGAAGATCAAGCTGGCCGGCTACGACGCCATCGTGCTTGAGGGCGCTTCCAGCAAGCCCGTGTACCTGCACATCAAAGACGACCAGGTGGAAATCAAGGACGCCAGCTTCATCTGGGGCATGGGAACCCGCGCCACCACCGAAACGCTGAACCGCATCGAGGGCATGAGCGCATGCGTGGCCACCATCGGCCCCGCCGGCGAGAACCTGGTTCCGTACGCATGCCTCATGAACTCGCGCAACCACTCGGCAGGCGCCGGCGTGGGCACCATCATGGGATCGAAGAAGATCAAGGCTCTGGTGGTCGAAGGCAACGGCAGCGTGAACGTAGCCGACCCGCAAACGGTAGCGGAGCTGTCCGACTACATGCTGCGCGATATCGTGGGATCGAACAACAACCACGTGGTTCCCTCCACGCAGCAGGAATGGGCCGAGTACTACGACAAGGGCTCCCGCTGGACGGCGCGCAAGGGTCTGTACTGGGCGCAGGCCGAAGGCGGCCCCATCGAAACCGGCGAGCCCAAGCCCGGCGAATTGAACACGGTGGGCTACCGCTGCATGAAGTCCGTAAAGGACGACGGCCCTGAAGCCGAGAAGTACACCATCAAGATGAACGGCTGCCACAGCTGCCCCATCCACTGTTACTCGGACCTGCGCGTACCCGGCAGCAAGGACAACGGCGGCTTCGAGATCACGGGCAACACCTGCGTGCCGAACTTCCCGTTCCTGTACATGATCAAGATTTTGGGAGACAAGACCACCGTTGAAAACGGCTCCGAGGATTTTGTAATTTGGAACCAGGCTATGGGCTCTACGGTCGACGACCTGGGCTTGTGGTGCAACTACGCGCAGCTGTACCGCGACATCGCGCACTGCTACGCGACCGGCATCTTCGAGCGCGTGCTGCCGCCCGAGGAATACGCGTTGTTCGACTGGGAGGGCCTCAAGAGCAACGATCCCAGCTTGATGGTGAAGGTGCTGCAGCACATTGCCAAGGGCGACAACGAGATGTCCTACATCGCGCACGGCCCCATCGTGTGGTGCAAGCGCTGGGACGACATGGGATGGTTCGACAAGCCGGCTTCCGCGCTGATCAACTACCGCGGCTGGCCCGTGCACCACGCCATCGAATGCTTCGGCCAGGTGGGCGGCGTGTACAACATGATGTTCAACCGCGACGACATGATCCACTCCGCCGTCAACTTCCAGGGCTGCGGCTTGCCCTTCGACCTAAAGAAGCAGATAGCTGCCGAGATCTGGGGCGGCGAGGACGCCATCGACGCCGACAAGAACTACACCCCCATGAACGAGCACAAGGCGAACTTCGCTTGGTGGAGCATCGTGACCGACGTGCTGCACGACTCGCTTACGCTGTGCAACTGGGTGTGGCCCATGTCCATGAGCCCCTCGAAGACGCGCGATTACCGCGGCGACCTGGATCTGGAAGCCAAGTTCTTCACCGCCGTCACCGGCGAGCAGGTGTCCACGGATGACCTGTACAAAGCGGGCGCGCGCATCATGACGCTGCAGCGTGCCGCAACGGTGCGCGGCATGATGGACCCCGACGGCACGATAGGCTGCAACGACATGCGCAACGTCCACGACGTCATCACCGAGTGGGTGTTCACCAAGGATCCCGACAAGCAGCCCTTCACCGAAGGCACCGACAAAATGGATCGCGACGACTGGAACAAGGCGCTCGAAATGACGTACGCTAAGTTCGGCTGGGACGAAAAGCTGGGCTGCCCGACGAAGGATTGCCTGGACTACTACGGCATGGCCGACGTCAAGGAAGAACTTGCCGGCTTGAACTTGCTGCCGTAACGCCATTTCGCATGCGGGCACCTTGGCGCAAGCCAGATGCCCGTACCCCTCTCCCCCTCCCTCCAAGCACGAGGCCCCGGAATTGCTCCGGGGCCTCGCTGTGTAACAGGGTAGCGGGAATGGCAGATGAGGGGCGGTGGAAAAGTTGGGCGCGAGGGGGGCTGAGACAATCCCGAACGCCCGCAAAACCGAATGAAGCCGCTTTTCATCCGCACTTCAAATGTGACCACGCCTTTTACCGGCGCGCCGTTCGTGCGGGCGCCCTCGAGGTTCTCCGTTTTTGCCACAGGCCCCGATTTGCGCCCACGCTGCTGCGGGGGGATGCGCATCCCGCACGGGGCCCGCATCCCGCATGGGGCACGCATCCGCAAGCCCCGCGCCCCCCTTCGCCCCGTTGCGCACGAAAAACCGCGTTTGCTGGCAGGTTTTGACGGTTTGAGGTCGTTGTCGAAGTGCGATGAGAGGCATCCGAACACCTAGCAATTTTCTATAGATTTTTGACCTGGCGTAACGCGAGATCGCTCTATTACCGCCAAAAGCAAGGAGTCTTCCGACGACCCCAAACCGCAAGAACCTGCCAGCGATGGCGGTTTTTCGTGCGCAAGGCCATGAGAAGGGGCCGACGTGAGCCCGGCTGCGCAAGGCTCCGCGGCCCGCCCCGAGCCGCGCGCAGCCGGGTTCACGTCGGCGGCAGACGCGGGGGCAACGGCGCATCGCCGCCGGCCCGGCCCGCAAAGCGAGCTACACGTTCATGTAGCGCTCGACGGAAGCCCACTCGGCAAGAGAGCCCGCGTATGTGGGCGTAAGGTACTCGGTCGAGAAGTAGTACACGTCGCCGTTCGATGCGCGCGTCTGCTGAACATCGGGATAGAGGCCCGATTCGCGCACCTCGTCCCATGCTCGGTCAATCTCCTCGTCAGTCAACCGAAACGGCGGGTTCTTCAAGCTCGAGGCAGGCAGCGGACGCGGGTAGACGCGGGATTCCTCGCGAACGCAATCCACGAACGTCACCACGTTGTTGTCCTCGGCCGCCAAAAACGCCCAGTGCGCAAACGTGTCGGTCATGCGGCCGCTGTCGTACAGATAGTAGCTGCGCGCTCCCACCAAAGCCACGATCCCGGTACAATCGACCACGCGCTCGACGGGCTCCGGGTCTTCGTCGGTCGGAACCAAAACCCACTCCCCTTCAAGCTCGACCAGCCGATAACCTGCGGGAATGTTCAAATTGGCGAAGGGGCTGCGATCGTCTTGCACAGAAGGCTCCGAAGCAGCCGCTTCGTCCAGATCGACAGCAGCATCAACAACCTCGAGATTGCCGGCATCGGCAACCTCGAGCACGGCGTCATCCAACGCCGGCGAACAGGCGCAATCCACGGAAGCGGCGCCGTCCGGCTCCTCGACAGGCGCGGGCGCCACAATCGCGGGAGGAACCCCCACTGCGCGCGTGGCGCTTCGATACACAACGGCAGGTTCGTCCTCGCTCGCCTGCTCCTGAGCAGCAGCTTGCTGGTCTTCAAGGTACTCGTACACGAACATCTCGAATTCGTCCGCCGTCATATGGGCAGGAACCAACTCCAGGTCAACCCAGCGCGTCGGTTCGACCAACTGGCTGTCGGACGACTGCTCTCGCACGTCGTCGAACACGGCCGCAAGCGCATTGCGCTCGGCAAGTTCCAACGCAACCGCTTCTTGATCGACAACTTCTTCAGCCGCTTCACAATCGCAGGGCGCATCCTGAAAATCGGCGCCCGCCGACAGCGTATCCTGCACCTCGCTCATGCCCTCACGCCCGCTTTCGCCAATGCCTCGCTCACCTGCAAGTCAATGCGCGAATCGCGCAGCGAGCAGTGCTCGCACAGCATGCATGTGACCGAATATTCGTCGCATGGCAGTTCGCGATTCAGCCGATCCAGCGTCGCCCCCTGGCGGATGAGCCAGTCGCCGACCAAAGCGCGCACGCCCTCCACGGCGAACACCGGCGTATGAGCCTTGTCCCACGGAACGCCGTCGAGCGCTTCCTTCACGTCCTCGGCGGACACGGCAAGCGCTTCGTCAAAGGTCTTCCCTTCGATCATAGAGCAAACCACGCTCGCGCACGCCGTCATGGCAAGGCAGCCGCGCGTCTTGAACCCTACGCGCGCAAGCGTTCCCGTTGCCGGATCGACCACAGCGAACAGCCTCAACGCGACCTCGCCGCGCTTGGACTTCCCCACCATGCTCTGCGCGTTGAAACCCTCGGGCGCGCCGCCGTTGCTGAAGTTCGCCACCACGGCAAGCAGGGTATCGGAATACCCCGACACCCCGTCGTCGATAATCGTCTGGTACACATCGGCGGTGCGGATAACCGCCCGCTCGTTCGGCTCGAGGTATACGTCTCTCGTATCTCCCACGACCCCGCCTCCTTAGCCTCAAGCACCCGTTACAAACCTGAATAGAACACTGTGCTATGATGAGCCTCGACGCAAGGCTTCCGTACCCTCTTTGGGGATAATTTGCAAGAAAGGCCTTGTTATCAGGAATATCAACGGATCGCTTCGGGGGAGGGCACGGTTGGACGATCGGTTGCACGATGCTGCAGGAGAAGCTGATCAGCATGACGAGGTGTCGCTGTTCGCCCCGGCACCGCTCGAAGGCGAGCAGGAAGACGGCGCTCGCAATGAATTTCGGAAATTCTCGCCTTTGCTGCCCTCGATCGTGGGCTTGGCATTCGGTCGCGCCGGCCTGATCGTAGCAAGCTACGGAAGCTACACCAGCACCGATGCGGGCATGCTCACCGACGGAGCCATGCTGGTGGCGCTCGCTTTCCTGGGCGTGTTCTTCTTGTACATCGCCATTACGAAGCGAAGGGTAAAGAAGTCGTTTACCAACGCGCTCGTGCACGTCTGCATCTTCTTCGAAGCCGTTGGCCTTGCAGCTCTGGGCGCGTTCGAAATGTTCGGCGTGCAAAGCTGGGAAGCTCATTTCGCCATGAGCACCTTGTGCACCCTTGCGTCGTCGGGGGCCATTTTCTACTGGCTGCTGCGAGCGCGCGGGGCGGCAACCATCACGGCCGCCGTGTACGTGTTCGCCGCGCTCATCCTCAGCGAAATTGAAATCTATCTGTGCACGCTCATGCCCATCGCCTTGGGAAACCTGGTGGCGTGCGCCCTCGCTCTAGCGCAATACCCCTGCATCCGCTGGGCACGCAAGCAGGCGCTTGCTCACGACATCCGCTCCATTACGCTTCCTAGCGACTACTTCGGATTTGCAAAGAGCATGCTGACCAGCAAGCGATTCCTCATAGCTACCGCTATCGGCGTCGGGTGCCTGGCCGTAGTCGACGGCATGCTGCGCGGATACCCCAACGGCCAGCCCATATCGTTTACGCCCGTTACGCGGTTCATCGAATTCCTGGTAGTCGTAGGCATCAGCGGCACTATCGTTTTCCTGGTTGCGAAGCGGCATCAGCGCATCATGACCGTGGGGATTTTCGTGCTGATGGAACTGCTGGCATGCCTGGCGCTGATCTGCTATGCGGCGTTTCCGGATGCGCTGGACATCGGCGCCATCTTCACCACCACACTCAACGCGCTCATGGTGGCATTCAGCTGGTACATCATCATCGCGTTCATGAGCTGCGGCTGGCGCGACCCGTACTACTACGCCATCGCAGGCTGGATGGTGTGCTGGGGGTGCCGCGCCGTCACGCGCGTGGCCCTGATCGAGTTCTACGAGCTGTCCGCCAACGACATGCTCATGTGCGCCGTCATGGGAACGGCCATCGTGCTGTCAACCCAGGTGGTCCTCACGCAGTTCTTAAGCGTTGCCCAACTGGAAAACGAGAAGGAAGACAAGCGGAAAGAGAAGCAGCAAAGCGTGCTGTCGAAGATCATGGGCCTCGACGAGCACGAAACGCTTGCCGACATGCGCCAAGCGTCCATGCAGCACAACGCCGAAGAGATAGGCAAACAGTTCATGCTCTCCGAACGAGAGGTGGAGGTACTGGCCCTGTACGCGCTAGGATTCACGCAAAAGCGCGTTGCCGAAGAGCTCTTCATCAGCCCCGGCACAACGCATGCGCATATCAAGCGCATCTACGCGAAGACGGGCCTGCACTCTCGTCAGGAGATTTTGGATTACATGCAGCACTACACGTCGTAGCGCCCGTGCAACGGCGTTGCGAAACCGCGCAAGCAAGGGGGACGCGCCATGCCGAACGTTATAGATGTTGCGCAGCGGATTGTCGACCGGCCGCCACTGGCGGTGCTGACGAGCGGACGCTGCCTTTCCGAGCGCGACCTGCACGCCAGTTGCACGACCTGCGCTGACGCTTGCCCCACAGGAGCAGCACGCGTAGAAGCGAGAACCTGCGGTGCCAGGGAATACGAATCCATCGGCAAAGACGCCGCTTCCGGCCCGCGCATCGATCTGCAAAGCTGTGCGTACTGCGGGGCGTGCGTGACCGCCTGCCCCGTTGATGCGCTGATCGCAATCTCCCCGCACGATGACGACACGCTGCTCGCAGCGTGCGCAGCGGCGGGATCCGCCGCCCGCGAGCAAGCCCAAGCAGAGCAGCGTGCAGCGTGCGAATACGGCGAAGCGGACGATCCGCCGTTCGCCCCAAACCCCGCAACGATGGGATTCGCCTGCGTGCGCGGCGCAGAGAACCTGGGGCTCGACGTCGAGCGCACCCTGATTCTGCCTTGCTTGGCCTGGGTGGACGCTGCACTCATTCTGCATGCCGCATGCGCTGGCGCACAGCGCGTTTTCCTTCTGAGCGCTCCTTGCGCCTCCTGCGAACATCGTCAGGCCGTGGCGCGGCTTCCCCAGGCCGCCCTGGAAGCCCAGCGCATCGCCCATATCTGGGGCATCGATCTAACAACATGCGCATGCGAGGAAGCCGAAAGCCTGGCGGACGCACAGAGCCCCGCCGGGCAGCTTTCGCGGCGCGATCTGCTTTCGCAGGCGCGCTCGACGTTGGCAGATGCGGCAGCCGAAGCGCTGCCAACCCCTGTAAAATCTCTGGTCAACCCGCACCGCACCGCAACGGACCCCAAACCCGATCGCCGACGTTGGCAGTTGCTCGACAACCTGCACGGCTTCGGGCTGCCCGCCAACAACCCCGTTATACCGCGCAGCCTTGCACCGCGCTTGAGCATCGACGTCGACCACTGCTCGGGATGCACGCTGTGCGCCCAGTTCTGCCCTACCGGCGCGCTGCGCAAGGCCGGCAAGGCGGCGGGCGGCGGCACGGTGCTCGAATTCGACGCTCCCCTTTGCCGCGATTGCGGGGTCTGCGCCGAAACTTGCCGCTACGGTGCGCTATCATGCGAGGAAACCCTAACGGCAACCGAGCTGTTCGCGCTCGAGCCGCATCGGATCATCGTCCCGAAAAGACGCGTACTGCCAAGCCGCCGCTGAACCGCGGAACGGGCAAAGCCGTGCGCCCTCCCAGCAAGAAAGGACCCGAACGCACGCCATGCTTCATTTCGACAGCGATTACATGGAGGGGGCTCACCCGGCCATCCTCGAACGTCTTGCAGCCACCAACCTCGACCAAACGCCCGGCTACGGCACCGACGACTACTGCGCAATGGCGCGCGACCTGGTGCGAACCGCCTGCAACGCACCCGAAGCATCGGTGCACTTCCTGGTTGGGGGCACGCAGACGAACGCAGTGGCGCTCGACCAGCTGCTGCGCCCCTGGGAAGGCGTGATCTCGGCCGACACCGGACACATCCACACGCATGAAGCAGGCGCCGTGGAAGCCTGCGGCCACAAGGTGCTCGCGCTGCCGCACCATAACGGCAAGCTGCATGCCAACGACGTGCGCAACCTGTGCGAGACGTACTGGAACGACGCCAACCACGAGCACATGGTAGCGCCGGGCGTGGTGTACGTATCGCACCCCACCGAGTACGGCACGGTGTACGCCTTGCCCGAGCTGGAAGACCTTGCCGCCGTGTGCCACGACTTCGGCATGCGCCTGTTCTTGGACGGCGCGCGCCTGGGCTACGGGCTGGCCGCCGTTGGATCGGACGTCACCCTGCGCGATATCGCGCGCCTGTGCGACGCGTTCTACATCGGCGGGACCAAGGTGGGAGCGCTGTTTGGAGAAGCCGTCGTGTTCTCGCGCCCGGCATCCCAGGAGAACCTGGCCGCGTTCGGGCATCCGCTGGACGAACGCTTCTTCACGCTGGTCAAGAAGCGCGGGGGCCTGCTGGCGAAGGGGCGCGTGCTGGGCATTCAGTTCGCCACGCTCTTCGAGGAGGACAAGGGCGAGCTTCGCTACGAAGCGATGGGGCGCCACGCCGTCGATCTGGCGCAGCGCATCGCCCAAGGATTCCGCAGCAAGGGCTACCAGCTAGCCATCGATTCACCCACGAACCAGCAGTTCGTAATCCTCGACGACGCCACGCGCGATCGCCTGGCACGCGACGTCTCGTTCGGATTCTGGGAGCGCACGCCCGACGGTCGCACCGTCGTTCGCTTCGCAACCAGCTGGGCAACCAGGCCCGAAGCCGTAGACCAGCTGCTGGAACTGCTGTAAGAAGGGGGGCGCTCCGAGACGAATCCTCGCCCCGGAGCGCCCCCTGAAGATCGGAAGACGAAACAAGCGCCGCTGCGCTTCGATGCCAACGGAACACGACGGCATTCGCCAGCATCGAAAAACCCGGCAAGCCGAAGCTTCGCCAAGCTGCACGACAGGTCCTAGCCGCGATACGACTCCATGAGCGCCTTGAACGCCGGCATGCTGTTCACGATGGTTTCGCGCGCGATGCAGTAGCTGATGCGCACCCAGCCGCCCACGCCGAAGCTGTCGGACGGCACGATCAGCAGCTCGTGCTCCTTGGCGCGGTCGCTGAACGCCTGCGCATCGTCTTCCAGCGCGCGCACCCACAGGTAGAACGCGCCCTGCGGCTCCACGTATTCGTACCCCAGCGCGCTCAGGCCGTCGGTCAGAAGCTTGCGGTTCTCGGCATACGCCTCCACGTCGCTCGGCTGGTCCACGCATGCGGCAATCACGCGCTGGAACAGCACCGGAGCGCAAATGTAGCCGAGCGCGCGACCCGCCCCGGCCACGGCGGCGAACACGCGGTCCGCGTCGTCCATGGCGTCGGACACGAACACGTACCCGATGCGCTCGCCCGGAAGCGAAAGCGACTTCGAGTACGAATAGCACACGATGGTGCGCGCGTACAAAGACGGCACGTAGGGGACCTCGATCCCCTCGTAGACGATTTCGCGGTAGGGCTCGTCGCTGATCAGGAACAGCTCGCGACCCAGTTCAGCCTCTTTTTCGGTCAGGAGCTTCGCAAGCGCCTCCAGGTTCGCGCGCGAGTACACGGCGCCCACGGGGTTGTTCGGCGTGTTGATAATAACGGCGCTGGTCTTGGGACCGATGGCCGCCGCCAAGGCATCGATGTCAAGCTGAAAATCGGGCACGTGTGCGGGAACCTCTACGCACGTGCAGCCAGCCGTTTCGATCCACACCTTGTATTCCGGGAAGAAAGGGCTGATCACGATAACCTCGTCACCCGGCTGCGTGACGGTCGACAGGGATATGGCGATGGAGGCCGCCGCGCCCACGGTCATGTAAATGTGCTCAGCCGAAGCGGGCACGTCGAAGCGGCGGCGGATGCTCTCGGCGATGGTGGCGCGCACCTCGGGCACGCCGGCGGCAGGCGAGTAGCCATGAAGCGACACGGCTGGCTGATCGAGCAGTTCGAGCGCAGCCTGCTTCACCGCGTCGGGCGCGGGGACGCTCGGGTTTCCAATGCTGAAGTCGAACACGTTGTCGGCGCCGATTTCAGCCTTGCGCACCAGCCCGTACGCGAACAGCTCGCGAATCGCCGACGGCTCGTTCCCCAGCCCGTACATCCTCTCGTTCACCATGACGTCATCACTTCCCTTGTCTCGCATTGTTTTCGGACAAGAGTAGCACAACGTCATGCGCGCGAGGCGTCTTCGCACGCAAACGGCAGGTCATCGATGCGCGGAGCTTCACGTGCAAACCGGCTGCACTGCACGCACGCTCGAAAAGCAGCCTTCCTCCAACAGCGCCGCTTTCGCTTCCGCAACCAAACCAGCCCTGAAACAAGTCCGACCGTTCCGGCGGCAATCCGAAACGCGCTTGCGAGCGATGCGCGCTTTCGCATCCGATGAAGTCGTGTCACACTAACGCGTATGAAATCTTCGTACGTGAAACTCATCGCCTCGCTGATCCTATTCGGCTCGAACGGCATCATTGCCGCCCACATCACGCTACCAAGCGATGCCATCGTTTTGCTGCGCACCCTTATAGGGAGCGCTTTGATGGTGTGCGTCCTGATTGCCGCCCGACGCTTGCCCGCCTGCTTGCCCAAAGGAGCCGACCTTGTGTACCTGGCAGCGTCAGGCGCAGCCATGGGTGCAAGCTGGATTTTTCTGTACGAGGCGTATCGCCTGGTAGGCGTTGGAATCTCGTCGCTCGCCTATTACTGCGCTCCCATTATGGTAATGATACTTTCCCCGTTTCTCTTCAAGGAACGGCTTACGTTTTCCAACGTGGTAGGATTCTGCACCGTGCTTGTTGGAGCCGTCTTGGTGAACGCGCAAACGCTTGACGGCGGCGGTTCCGCTTGGGGCATGTTCTGCGGATGGATGTCGGCTATCATGCACGCCGCCATGGTGATCTTCAGCAAGAAAGCCGACCGCGTGGACGGCGTCGCAAGCTCCGCCCTTCAACTGGTGACCAGCTTCTTTCTTGTGCTTTTGTTCATGGCTTGGAAAGGCGATCTGGGATTTCGCATAGCACCCGATGAATGGGGTTGGATTCTTACGTTGGGCTTGATCAACACAGGGCTCGGGTGCTACCTGTACTTTTCTTCTTTCGGCGGCGTTTCCGCGCAAACCGTAGCGGTGCTGGGCTACCTCGAGCCGCTTTCTGCCGTGATTCTAGCCGCCGCCTTGCTGCACGAATCGCTCGCGCCCATCCAGGTTGTCGGCGGTGCGCTCATCTTGGGAGGCGCGCTGTTCAGCGAAAGCTTCGCACGCGCTCGGCTCAAGTCGCGTCCCTCAATCACCCGCGCTGCCCCGGCTCTTCGAAAGCCGCCTCGCCAAGGCTGACGATCTTTTCACGCAGCTCCGGGCATGCTTGGAACACGAACGCTCGTCCCCGCTGCTCCCGTACAAGGTACCGCTTCTGCTCAAGCTCCAGAAAATCGCCCCGAGCCGTTGCATACGCCACACGAAACGTACGCTGATGAGGCCCGATGCGCAACAGGGCGTCGGGTTCTTTGCACAAGGTCGCAAGAATGGAGCGCTGACGGTAATTCAAATCGGCGCCGAACATGCGGCCGATCAGGTCGCTAAGCCGCTGGAACTGCTCGACCGACGCTTCCAGTTTGTCAAGCTCCGCTAAGTACAGCTTGACGTACGTGGAGAAATAGGACGTGAAATCGAAACCGAACCCGTAATCGACCGACCAGTTGGTAAACAGCGCTTTCATGCGCGGCGTGTTCAACTCCCCGAAGGGGTAGTATCCCACGGGAAGCCAGCTCAGCACCGGATAGCCCCACTTGATGGCCATGATGTTCCTGAGCAAAACGCCCACCAGCGAGTTCAGGCAGGGAAACACGTCGAAGTTCCAAAAGAACCAGGACACGTTGATTATGCGCAGCACGGGACCGAACCGGAACTCGTCGTCGTCAAGCCGGGCGCGGCGGCATACGGCGTCGATCGCGGCTGCCGAGGTGGGCGGCGCAATGCGTTCGTCGAGCGGGCACACTTCGCCCCTGCGCGGCACGTTGCGAACGTCGACCCCTTCGGTTAATCGATAGTACAGCGTTTCGACCAGTCCGTACGTGATATCGCGCTCGGCAAGCAGGTCGGCGTCGCTGCTCACTTCAAAGTAGTTGCTGATCACACGGTCAAGATCACTGCGCAGCGGACCGCCTAGGAATATCTCGTGTATCCGATCGTCGGATACCTGCGCGCCCTCCGTTTCCAGAACCCGAGCAAGCGTGCGCTCGATGTAGCGCGTGACAAACGGAGATCCTTTCAAGGACGCAAGCGCCTTGTCCAGCGGAAAGCCCGCCATGCACCGCATCTCCAACATCTTCGAGTCGAAGGCCATGGCGCTTGTGGTTATGAACCAGCAATCGGCCTCGCGATACGGATCGTCGGGAACGAATATGGCAACCTGCTTGCGAATGGCAGTCAAGATCAACCAAATCTCGTCTTTCGTGTACCCCTCCGGGAGCTCGTATTGATCGAGATCTTCGAACAGCAGCAACCCTCTGTCGATAACGCTGCGCAGTCGATAGAAGCATTCGTTGTTCATAAGCTCTACGATATCCTCAGTCGCGCATCGTCCCATGCCGCCTCCATCCGGTTGCTATCAACTTGAAGCAACTATACTATCAATTATCAATATAGTAAGTATCAATTTCTTATATATTGATAATCAGTAGCCAAGGAACTATAGTATATGTAAGGCGGGAACGTTGGAAACACCCATTCGTTGCCGTTGGCACCTCCTTGTATGGGCTGTTTTCATAAATTCCAGCCTGAGCGGATCCGCGACAATCCGCGCTCCAAGAAGCCCCGCCTTTAAACAGGACCCTTGCCAGGGTCCTGTTCTTTTTGGCAGCACGTCTCTTCGCCGTTGGATCCCATTGGCATACGTTTGACCGCACCCGAGAGAAGGTTTGGCCCAGAACGCGTGCCGTCTTGGTCGAATATCAGAGTGGGGTTTTCGCAAGCTGAATTCCGGTTTGCGCGCCTTGCGAGAAAGCTGCCTAAATCGCACCCGGTCAACTTGATGTCGCTTGATTCCGATTTGGCGCTCCTCAAGCGCAAGGCCCTCTAGCAAACAGCATTTGACCAAGCGAGAAGCTTTCGCTGCAAAACCGATTCCGCCGAACGCAGGCAAGCGGCGGGCGTGCGAAGCGGATATGGGAGCGGGTTCGCGCGGGACGCGGGTTTGCACAGGGAGCGGATCCGTGCGGGGGAGCGGGTTCGTGCGGGGGAGCGGGTTCGTGCGGGGGCGCCGCGCATCCGAGCGCAGGCCGACCCACCCCGGAAAACCGCCCGTTCATGGCCTGCGTCAACTGGCGGACGACCGACGCGACCCTCGACCACGCGCCGACGGCAATTTAGCAGCGGGCATGCCTCCACTTGGTACGAAATCGCGGGCCTGCGTTCTCTAAAACGCACCTTAAATAATAGACTGGTTCACTAGAGTTTTCCCACCTGCTCTTTTGATGCAAGTGCTCAAAATTATGCGCGCACGGAAGCCTTCATGGAGCGCAGAGCCGCGATTTTGGGGCACGTTTGGGGGGAGGCACGCCTCGGGGCACGCTTGGGAAAGCATGCCTCGGGGCACGCCTCGAAAGCGCTCCGCACATGCCCCGGGGCGCGTTCCAGGCACGCGCCCCCATTACAGTTAGACCTGGCTCTGCCGGGTCTTTTCTTTTCCAGCTCGATCCGCAAGCGGATTACGATGAGGCGGACCCTGCGGGGTTGCTGGCCGACCCGCCCCGGATGGCCCTTCGTCCCTGCCTCTCGCGAAGGCCCGGGGGGTGTTGCCACCGGGGACGGGCGCCGCGGCGAAGGCTGATAGAAACCTG
>NZ_JAJNOQ010000005.1:0-226689 GCF_021044775.1 Paraeggerthella hominis | reverse complement strand
CCTGCATCGAGTACGTGCGCGCCTACCCCGAGGGCAAGGCCCTCATCACCAGCCTCGAGTGCGCCGCCGCGGGCCTCGAGGGCAAGACCGGCACCATCATCACGGCGTAGTTCCCGCCGCATCGTGCAGCGCCCCGCTCCCTTCCAGGTCGGAGGGGCGGGGCGCTCGTGCACCCCGTGCGTGGGCGCTTGCGCGCGAAAAACCCCTGCCGCTGGCAGCTTTTGACGGTTTGAGGTCGTTTGGTCTGGCGCCGTGAGCGTCCTTAGGAGTCCCATCCGACGTCACAATGTTCTGACCAGGTAAAATAAAAAGCGAGCAAAGCAGGGAGATAAGCGGAGCTCCTCTCGGCAACCCCTAACCGTCAAAACCTGCCAGCGAGGGCGGTTTTTCGTGCGCAACTCCTCGAGGCTTGCTCCCTTTGGAATTTTGGGCGCGACTCGAATTGTCGCAGGTACCGATTCGCGCCCAGGTTTTCCAAGCGGCGGCCCCCGGCTCCCGGGGTTTCTTGTGGGGACGAGCGCGCTTGCAAGGTGTCGGGCGAGAGCGGAAGCATCAACCCGACCGGCTCCGATACGGGCAGCCATGTTCGGAAGGCTCGCCAAACCCTGGCTCGGCAACCGAAACCCCCAACGCAGCATAGTTGATCGCGGCGACCTCCATTTCGCGCAAAACCCCCTTCGATACGGCCGCGTGCGTATCTGCGGTGGTTCGGTGCCGCGCTTTCGCGGTGAAAATGATGCCAGGCGGCGGGCTTTCCGCAGGCGCAACCTTGGGTTGTTTGGTATAGTGATGAGCCGATTGGACCATCGCAACGAGAAAGAACACCATGTCGTTAATCGTATGCAAATTCGGGGGCACGTCCGTCGCTTCGCCTGAGCGCATCCAGATGGTTGCGAAAAAGCTCATCGCGAAGAAGCAGGCAGGGCATGACGTCGTGGCCGTTGTGTCCGCTATGGGCAAGACGACCGACGAGCTGGTAGGCTTAGCCGCCTCGCTCAACGACAATCCGCCTGCTCGCGAGATGGATCGCCTGCTGTCCACGGGAGAGCAGGTTTCCATGACGCTTCTGGCCATGGCCATCGAAGCGCGCGGCTACAAGGCCATGAGCTTCACCGGACGCCAGGCCGGCATCGAGACGGACGGAACGCACGCCAAGGCCAAAATCGTGAAGGTGCACAACGAGCGCATCATGGATGCGGTTCGCAACGGCATGATCGCGGTGGTGGCCGGATTCCAGGGCATCGACGCGAACGGCGACATTACCACGCTCGGCCGCGGTGGGTCGGACACCACGGCGGTGGCGGTGGCGCACGGCCTCGGGGCCGATGTGTGCGAGATCTATTCGGACGTGGACGGCGTGTACACGGCTGACCCGCGCGTGTGCCCGCGCGCGCAGAAGCTCGACGTTATCAGCTACGACGACATGCTGGAGCTTTCCAGCTCGGGCGCGGGCGTGCTGCAGATGCGCGCCGTGGAGTTCGCGCGCAAATACCAGGTGGTCATTCATTCCCGTTCGGCGTTCTCTGATGCCGAAGGCACCTATATCAAGGAGGATACCGACATGATGGAGGAAGCCGTCATCACCGGCGTAGCTCACGACACGTCCGAGGTGAAATTCACGATTCGCGGCGTACCCGATATGACCGGCGTGGCTGCGAAGGTGTTCTCGGCGCTGGCGGGCAACAACGTGAGCGTGGACATGATCATCCAGAACATCTCGCTTGACGGCATCACCGACATCAGCTTTACGTGTCCGGGCGCCGATCAGCAGCGTGCGTGCGAAACGGTGGAGCGCATCCTGCCGGATATCAACGCGCGTGAGTACGATGTTGACGAGGATATTGCGAAGGTGAGCTTGGTGGGAACGGGCATGAAGTCGTCGCCCGGCGTGGCTGCAAAGGCGTTCCAGACGCTTGGCGAGAACCAGATCAACATCCTGGCCATTTCCACATCGCCTATCCGCTTGTCCGTGGTGGTGGACGGCGCGCAAACCGCGCAGGCCGTGCGCTGCCTGCATACGGCGTTTGACCTGGATTCCGATAGCGTGTTCGAGGAAACGCAGCTGAGCGCCGAAGAAATCGCTGCGAAGATGAACAAGGGTCGATAAAGGTTGCGTCGTTCGGCAGAACGACGCAACCCCTCTCGCTGACTGACTGCGCCAACCTGGAGCCCCGCTTCAACCTGGGCGGCGCGCGCAAACGGCAGAGACACGCATGCAACCTGAACGTCAACCTGGAAACAAGGGGAAAGGGAGATTACCGATGGCTTGGACGAAGGAAATACCGGCGAACCCGGTGGTGGCTATTGCAGGAGCAACGGGCGCCGTGGGTGCCGAGTTCTTGCAGGTGCTGCATGACCTGGACTTTCCCGCGAGCGAAGTGCGCGCGTTGGCGTCCGCCCGTTCGGCAGGCAAGGCTTTGCCGTTCTTGGGCTGCGGACAGGTGCCGGCGGGCGACCTGATCGTGCAGGAGATGACTCCCGAGTCGTTCCAGGGCGTGGATATCGCGCTGTTCAGCTGCGGAGCTGGCATGTCCAAGCAAATGCGCCAAGCCGTAGTGGATGCTGGCGCCGTGATGATCGATAACTCCAGCGCGTTTCGCATGGACGAGGACGTGCCGCTGGTGGTGCCCGAGGTGAACCCTGCGGACGTGGCTTGGCACAACGGCGTGATCGCGAACCCGAACTGCTCCACCATCCAGATGGTGGTGGCGCTCAAGCCCCTGTACGACCTGTCGCCGATCACGCGCGTGGTGGTGTCTACGTACCAGGCGGCCAGCGGCGGCGGCGCGCCGGCCATGGAGGAGCTGTACAGTCAGACGAAGGACTTCCTGGGCGGCACGCCTTCCGAGGATCTGACGGTCGAGGTGTTTCAGCATCGCATCGCGTTCAACTGCATTCCCCACATCGACGTGTTCATGGACGATGACTACACCAAGGAAGAGTGGAAGATGGTCGTCGAGACGCAGAAGATCATGGGCGATCAGAACGTCAAGGTTGCGCCTACGTGCGTGCGCGTGCCCGTGCTGCGCTGCCATGCCGAGTCGGTGAACGTGGAATTCGCCGACGAGGTGAGCGTGGAGGCTGCGCGCGAAGCGCTCGAAGCGTTCGAGGGCATCACCGTCATGGACGACGGCGCTACCAACACGTATCCTATGCCGGGCCTTCTGGCGGGGACCAACGACACCTACGTTGGCCGCTTGCGCAAGGATCCCACGGTTGAGCACGGCCTGGCGTTCTGGGTGGTCGCCGATCAGATTCGCAAGGGCGCGGCCCTCAATGCGGTGCAGATCGCGCAGCTGCTTCTGCCGTAAAGCCCATATGGCAAAGCTCTTATTCGACGGCCGCCTGCTTGGGCGGCCGTCGTTGCGAAATGAAGGGAAAGGGGTAGGGCAGGGGTGCGTTTCTTCGTCTTGCCCCTTCGTCTTGCCCCTTCGCTTCGTTCGCCTCGCTTCGCCGTTGTCCGCTTGCGGGAAGGCGCGTTCGGCGCAACGCATCGAGGACGCGGCGCGGGATGAACTTGCGCTCGCTTGCCGCGCTGCGTTCGGACGCTCCTGCATTTCGCCAGGTGGTTGGTTTCGGTGCCGAAACAAACGTGCCCTTTCGGATTCGTGCGGATCTTTTAAGGTAAGCTAACGCATCGGACATATTCGCGAAGAAGGAGGGGCCATGCTGGTGGGTTGGGTGCGGGCATTGGTGAACCCTCCTGAGTTCTCGGACTATCGCGAGGCCGTGCGTGAGCAGAATCTGTCTATGATGAAGGGCTTGTGCCTCGGCTGCTTGATCGTATCGTTCGGCGCCGTGCTCCTGGAGCTTATTGACGCCTCGTTCGGATTCAAAGGCGCGGGCGCGTATGCGCTTGCGGCGCTTTCCGTCGTGGGCTGCGTGAGCACGCGAACCGTTCTTGCCCGCCGCCTGGATATCGTGCTGGTTGCGTACTACGCGTTCTTGGGCCTGATGTTGCTTTTGTTCATACTCATGGGAACCGTATGGGATACCGAATCGGCGGCTATCACGTTCATCATGTTCATGGTGATGCTGCCTTTGTTCGTGCTTGATCGGCCGTGGCGCATCGCTCTTTTCATCGGAGCCGCAACGGCTTTGTTCTGCTTTTTGGCCACGATGTTCAAAAGCCCGGAATTGGCGTTGGCCGATGTGAGGAACAGCGTATCGTTTTGCTTCATGGGCATTGCGATAAACGCGGCGTTCATGCGGGTCAAGCTGAACGATGTGGTGACCAGGGCGGAATTCGAGAAGCTCAGCACTATCGATTCGCTGACGGGGGTGCTCAACCGTCGTTCGGGGGAAAGCCTGATCGAATGGCTGCTCGAGGCTCGTGAAGAAGGCGTGCTGTCGGCGCTCGCCATGGTGGACATTGACGACTTCAAGCAGGTGAACGACACGCACGGGCATAGCGTGGGCGATGGCGTCCTGCTCAGCGTCACGCAGGCGATCGAGCGCGAATTGCGGCCCGGCGACGTGCTGTGCCGGCTGGGCGGCGACGAGTTCGTCGTGTTCTTCTCGAAGCTTGCGTCGCGGGAGGAAGGGGTTGCTCTTGCTCAGCGGTTCGTGGAGAACGTTCGGCAAGGTCACGAAGAAGCCACGGGAACAAGCGTGAGCGTGGGGGTGGCGTACTGTCCGGATTCGGGAACCGATTTCGCTTCGCTGTACCAGGCGGCGGATCAGGCGCTGTATCGTTCGAAGGGCGAGGGGAAGAATCGGGTTGCGTGCGCCGGGCAGGTTGCCTGACTCCGCGCTTTGTTTCAATCTTTGCGAGTGAAGCTTTATACTGTGCCCCATGAAGAAAATTCGATTGGATACGCTCCTGGTGGAGCAGGGCTATTTTCCCCATGCGGACGCCGCGTTGCGTGCGGTGCTGGCGCATGAGGTGAAGGTGGACGACGTGTACGCAACTAGTGCGGCCGTGAAGGTTTCGCCGGACGCCGACGTGGTGGTGAAGAATCGCAAGCGCTTCGTTTCGCGCGGCGGGCATAAGCTGCAAGGCGCGCTCGACGCGTTCGGGCAGAGCGCGTCCGGCATGCGCTGCATCGACATCGGCTCGTCGACCGGCGGGTTCAGCGATTGCTTGCTGCAGGCGGGCGCGGCCTCTGTGGCGTGCGTGGACGTCAACTACGGGCAGCTTGCCTGGAAGCTGAGGCAAGACCCGCGCGTAAGCGTGTTCGAGCGGACGAACATCAAGCTTGCCGATCCGGGCAGTCTGGGCGCTCCGTTCGACATGCTGGTGGCCGATCTCAGCTTCATCGGGCTGGCGCAGCTTGCACCCGTGTTCGCGCGGCTTTCGCATCCGGGATCTATCTTCATCGGCTTGGTGAAGCCCCAGTTCGAGTCGCGCGCGGGCGAAACGGAAGGCGGCGTGGTGCGCGATGCGGCCGTGCGCGAGCGCACGGTGGCCGAGGTACGCGAGGCGCTCGAGGATGCCGGGTTCGACGCGACGGGCGTGGTGGAGTCTCCCATCACGGGCCCGGAAGGCAACGTGGAGTATTTGGTGCGCGCGGTATTCGAAGGGTCTGGTGCATGACGGAGCTGTTCTCTGCGAGAAGCTTTTCGGGCGCATGTCAAGAGCGCCTTTCCCCGTCGTTTTTTGGAACCAGTTTAGTACTCGTTTGGATACAATGCATTTTGTATGCTCGCTACATTTGGGTTGATTCCGGGTTAACCACTGTTGAGATCAACTTTGCGCGCTGCGCGTGCATCGTGGCGCTGGGAGCAATCGCGCTTCGAAAGCCGTTCTCTCATCGAATGCAAACGGTGCTCGGCTGGACGTCGATCTTGTTGATGACGTTGGGCAGCTTGTTGTTTTTCGTGCAATCGCTTATGCCCGATCTTCCGTTTACCTTGGTTGCGGCGATTTGCTCCGGGATCGGTTTGACTTGGGGCGGCGGCATGTGGATCAATTTCTACGTACGCCTTGGCCTGCGCGAGGCGTTGCTGGTCGCGTTCGGGTCGTTGGCCATTTCCACCGTCATAGGCATTTTCATAGGCTACGTGGAGGCGAAGACTGCGTTTTTCATAAGCATGCTTTTGCCGGTGGTCATTCTGGTCATGTATCTTCAGGCTCAGAAGGTGCTTGATGCGCGCGAGGCGTGCGGAATCGTTACTCCGTCGCCGGATGACGTGTACGCGCACGAGCCTCGTTCAACTCTCGTGCGTTTGATTGTGGGCATCGCCTTGTTCAGTTTCGTGCTTGGCGTGTCGCGAGGTTTTCCGTTCGGGGAATCAATCAAGCTCTCGCCTTCGTTTCAGCTAGTGCAACACGTGGGTGTGACGGTTGCGGCGCTTGGCGTTATGTGGTGGGCGCTCGTCAAAGGCCGACGCCTGCGATTTTCGGTTTTATGGCAGGCGCAGCTTGCCGCTCTCGCGGTGGGCGTAATCATGTTGTCCACGCTTGATCCGTTTACCGGTCAAATCGGAGCTACGCTCATTGCTGTCACGAATTTGTTCCAGGTGGGCTTTCTTTGGTTCACCTCGTACGATGTTGCGCGTCATCGTGCTTTGCCACCGTACCTGGTCGTAGGTTTCTTTTGGTTCCTTCATCTGTTTTTTCGCGAGAGCGGGCGATTGGTCATGTTGGGGATAGGAAACCACGGAGGATTCGAGCAGATGCTGGTGATTGCGGGGATGATTTGCCTGCTTGCTATGAGCGTGGGTTTCCTGCTGACGGATGCCATTCCGCGGACAAGGCCGCTGTTTGCGGAGGATTGCTTGGATGGGGGAGCTCCGTCCACTCGGGAGGAGTGCCCCGTATTCTCTGCGCTTGCAAACGGGGACGTGCGCGTTCCCGACGAATCGGATCGCTTGATGCAGGTGCGCGAGCAGTACGGCTTGACCAAGCGTGAGACCGAAGTTCTTTCCTTTCTTGCGGAGGGGCGCAGTTCGTCTTACATCGCCGGGGAATTATACCTTTCGGATAATACCGTTCGCAGCTATGTGAAGAACATCTATCAGAAGCTTGACGTTCATTCGAAGCAGGATCTTATTGACTTCATGAAAAAATGACCGATTGGCGCCTTGCGCCCCTGGCTTCTTGCCGCCTGGTTTCGCATGTTCGGGCATCTCGTGAAAGCCCGGCGTTTGAAGTGAACCCCTAAAGTTAGACCAGATTTAATAAAATCGGTCACGACTTTAGGGGTTTCTTATGCCACGGGCTTTCGTTGGAGGGATCAATCTTGTTGAGCGGCCTGTCGATGTGTCGTCAGCCTGCAATAGCGGAGCGGGCTGCGATGCGCCCGAAGATCAGGCACTCCGCGACATTGCCGCCACCTTGGTACACGCCGCTCCAAATGGAGCCGAATTCGCCCGCAGAGTACAGGTGCGGAATGGGGGTTCCATCCGGATCGAGGATTTCTGCTTTGGCATTGCGAACGGGTCCACCGTCGGTGTTGAGGAATGCGGGACAGCATAACTGCGCGTAAAACGGAGGGGTGGAGATGGGGGAGAGAGTCTTTGCTGGTCGATGGAAGAAGATGTCGGCGCCGTTTGTGCAGCATTCGTTCCATTGGTCTACCGTGGTTTTTAACTCGCTTGCGGGAACGCCCATCTGGTTGGCTAGTTCCTCGATGCTGCTTGCGGAATAGGCGAGCTTGTCTGCAACCGGGTCGGACGTGGTGGAAGCAGGTATGGCTCCCGCCTCCAGACCTTGCTGGTCGAATACGAACCATGCTTTGCTTGGCTGGGCGAGGTGAGGCCATTCGCCGCCGATTTGCATGTGGCCATGGCGACTTCCAACGGCTAGGGATACGTTGTCCCTGTACGCGATATCCGACTTGTTGCTATAGCCATCCCAATCCATATAGTAGCGACGTCCGTTTGCTCCCACCGTGATGCCGAATTGCTTCGGGCACGGCGAAATGATCTGGTTGTTCGTGAACTTCGTGTTCGCCAAATCCCGTCCGGCCATCCAGAAGCCCGCAACATGTTCCATGTGCCAAAAATCCGCACCGATTTTCATGCACGCCTTATGCCCGTCTCCGGTGTTCAAGTCTTCGATGGCGGGGTGCGCGGCTCCTTGCCCAATGAAGTCTTGGCGCATGGTGGGGTTTGCCTCGAAGCCTCCTGTGCACATGATGACGCCCTTGTTTGCCTTCACGTTTTTGCCACCAATGACGGCGCCGAGGATCTCTTTCGTGGCCGGGTCTTGCACGAGCTCGCTGAGCGGGGCTTCGGTGCGGTATTCGATAACGTCAGCATGGCTGGTTATGATGCTGTCGAGCAGCTTGGTAATATGCTTCGCGCCTTTGATTTCAACGTCTTTCTTGCCGGCTATCGTGAGTTTTCCCAATGAATAGCAGTGTTCGAACTCAGGCCATTCGGGCGTAGGGGCCAAGGGGTCGTCCTTTGTGCTGGGCGGGATGATGGACGCTTCTTCCAGCGCTCCTCCCAAGGTGTTGAATACCCAGTCGTAATTTTCGGCAGCCCCCTTGGCATAGGCCGCAATTACGTCGTCAGGCGTGGTTCCTTCGCTGCCGCGCATTTCGAGCATGTACTGGTTGAACGCGTTTTCGTCGTTTGTGTAAACGATGGTCCCTTTGCAGAAAGGGCTGTTGCCGCCCGGCATGGTGCCTTTTTCGGCTAGTAGGCATGTCGCGCCGTTTCCTTCGAGGGCAACCGTGATTGCGGCGGCTTGGCCTGCGCATCCAGCGCCAACAACCACTACGTCGAACTCTTCGTCCCATTTTGTGTCGGCGCCTTTGGCTGTCGAGCCCTTATCCGAACTGTTCGATGCTCCCTGCGGTGCGCATCCGACGATGCTAAGGCCTGCGGCGCCTGCAAGCGCCACGCCTGCGGTCTTGAGAAATGTGCGACGACTCTGGTTTGCAAGACTGCTTGTTTCTCCCATGCGAATCCTCCTTGGTTCGATTCATACGCAACGGCTGTTGCGCATGTGCTGAAGAAGATCCTAGAAAAAGAGGCTTTTGCGCGGCACACCCCAAGTGCGGTGTTTTGCGCGGCAATGTGGCTCCCCTGCAAAACGAGGGGGTCCGGCGGCGTTGCCGTTGACCTGCTTGAATTGTGCAGGAAAACCGTGCAATCGTTTTGCGTGCGTGAAGTGCCCTACGATCGATGCTCGTTTTCGGGAAGCACGCCTCGTATGACCCCTTCTTGTCCAAATATGCGACAATAGGCCGATGCAGTTGTGCAGGCGCGGCTATGAGCGGCGACCTGCGCGAAATTGAGAACAAGGAGCATCCGTGGCGGAATTCATTTATCAAATGTACAAGGCGCGCAAGGCGCATGGCGACAAGGTCATCTTGGACGACGTGTCGCTGTCGTTCTATCCCGGCGCCAAGATTGGCGTGGTGGGCCCCAACGGCATGGGCAAGTCGACGCTGCTCAAGCTGATGGCCGGTCTTGAGGAGGTCTCGAACGGCGAGGCGCGTCTCTCTCCCGGTTACACGGTGGGCATTCTGCAGCAGGAGCCGCCGCTCGATGAGGACAAGACCGTCCTGGAGAATATCGAGCTGGCGTTCGGCGAGGTCAAGGCGAAGATCGATCGCTTCAACAGGATCGGCGAACTCATGGGCGAGCCCGATGCCGACTTCGATGCGCTCATGGCGGAGATGGGCGAGCTTCAGGACGCCATCGATGCGGCGAACGGCTGGGATCTGGACAGCCAGCTATCCCAGGCCATGGACGCGCTGCAGTGCCCCGATCCCGACATGCCGGTGAACGTGCTGTCCGGCGGCGAGCGCCGTCGCGTGGCGCTGTGCCGCCTGCTGCTCGAGGCTCCCGACCTGTTGCTTTTGGACGAGCCGACCAACCACTTGGACGCCGAATCCGTGCTGTGGCTGGAGCGTTTCCTCAAGAACTACCAGGGCGCTGTTCTGGCCGTCACGCACGACCGCTACTTCCTGGACAACGTGGCCGAGTGGATCTGCGAGGTTGACCGCGGCAGCTTGTTCCCGTACAAGGGCAATTACTCCACGTACCTGGAGACGAAGGCCGCGCGCCTGGAGGCCCAGGGCCAGCGCGATGCAAAAATGGCGAAGCGCTTGCAGTCCGAGCTCGAATGGGTTCGTTCCAGCCCGAAGGCTCGTCAGGCGAAGAGCAAGGCCCGTCTTGAGCGCTACGAGCAGATGGCCGCTGAAGCTGCCGCATCGAAGAAACTCGACTTCACCGACATCCAGATTCCCGTGGGCCCGCGCCTGGGGTCGAAGGTGCTCGTGGCCGAGCATCTGCACAAGGCATTCGGGGACCGTGTGCTGATCGACGACTTGTCCTTCGAGCTGCCGCGCAATGGCATCGTGGGCGTGATCGGCCCGAACGGCGTGGGCAAGACCACGCTGTTCAAGGCGATCGTGGGCTTGGAGGAGCTAACTTCGGGTTCGCTCGACATCGGCGAGACGGTGAAGATCTCCTACGTCGACCAGAACCGCGCGGGCCTCGACCCGAAGGCGAACGTGTGGGAGGCCGTGTCCGGCGGCACCGATTACATTCGCGTGGGCGAGACCGAAATCCCGACGCGCGCGTACGTGGCCAGCTTCGGCTTCAAGGGTTCCGACCAGCAGAAGCCCACGGGCGTGCTGTCCGGCGGCGAGCGCAACCGCTTGAACCTGGCGCTCACGCTGAAAGAGGGCGGCAACCTGCTGCTTTTGGACGAGCCGACCAACGATCTGGACGTCGAAACGCTCGAGTGCTTGGAAGAGGCGCTGTTGGCGTTCCCGGGTTGCGCCGTGGTGGTCAGCCACGACCGCATGTTCCTGGACCGCGTTGCCACGCACATCCTGGCATGGGAGGGCACCGACGAGAATCCCGGCAACTGGTTCTGGTTCGAGGGCAACTTCGAGTCCTACCAGAAGAACAAGGTGGAGCGCTTGGGCGAAGAGGCCGCGAAGCCGCATCGCATCCATCGCAAGCTCACGCGCGACTAGCGCATTGTCCAACCGGTTTCAAACGAAGGGGCTGCATCAAACGTGATGCAGCCCCTTTTCGGTGTGTCCGGCGCGTTCGGCAGAGCTTTGCTGGGTCGATTCGCGCCCATAATGGTGCGGGAGGCGGTCCGTGACCGCCTCCGGGAAGCGCGCTAGTTTTTCAGCGAGTTGATCGGCGCGGGCATGCGGCCGCCGCGATGGGCGAACACCGTGCCTGCATGCTGGTTGACCGGCATGACGGGCGCGTAGCCCAGCAGGCCGCCGAAGTCCAGCTGGTCGCCTACCTGCTTGCCGATTGCGGGGATAACGCGCACGGCGGTGGTCTTGTTGTTGATCATGCCGATGGCGCATTCGTCGGCGATGATGCCGAAGATGGTCTCGACGCTGGTGTCGCCGGGCACCGCGATCATGTCCAGGCCCACCGAGCATACGCAGGTCATGGCCTCGAGCTTCTCCAGGGACAAGGCGCCGGATTCCGCCGCGCGAATCATGCCGGCATCCTCGGACACGGGAATGAACGCGCCGGACAGGCCGCCGACCGATGACGACGCCATGACGCCGCCCTTCTTCACGGCGTCGTTGAGCATGGCGAGCGCGGCCGTGGTCCCCGGACCGCCGCACTGGCCAACGCCGATGGCTTCCAGAATTTCCGCCACCGAATCGCCTTCGGCCGGCGTAGGGGCCAGCGAAAGATCCAGGATGCCCTGCTGCACGCCCAAGCGGCGCGATGCTTCGCGCGCCATCAGCTCGCCCGCGCGCGTGATCTTGAACGCGGTAGCCTTGATGGCTTCGGCAACCGACGTGATGTCGGCGTCTTTTGGCAGATCGGCCAGCACGGCGCGCACCACACCGGGTCCCGATACGCCCACGTTCACCACGGCGTCGGCCTCGCCTGATCCGTGGAACGCGCCGGCCATGAAGGGGTTGTCCTCCACGGCGTTGCAGAATACCACCAGCTTGCCTGCGCCGATACACTGGCGGTCGGCCGTGGCTTCGGCCGTCTGCTTCACGATGCCGGCCATCTTGAAGGCGGCGTCCATGTTGATGCCCGCGCGCGTGGATCCCACGTTCACGCTCGAGCATACGTTGTCGGTTGCGGCCAACGCGTGGGGGATCGACTCCATCAGCGTGTTGTCGGCTTTCGAGGCTCCCTTGTGCACGAGCGCGCTGAAGCCGCCTACGAAGTCGACGCCCACTTCCTTGCCGGCTTTGTCCATGGCAACGGCGATGGGCGTGAAGTCGGTTGCGTTGGTAGCTGCGCAGATTTCGGCGATAGGCGTGACGGAGATGCGCTTGTTCACGATGGGGATGCCGTACTCGCGCTCCAGCTGTTCGGCGGTGGGAACCAGCCGTTCGGCGGCGCTGGTCATGCGGTCGTAGACCTTGCGGGCCATAACGTCGATGTCGGCGTCGGTGCAACCGCGCAGGTTCAGGCCCAGCGTGATGGTTCGGATGTCCAGGTGCTGCTTGCTCACCATCGCAAGCGTCTCGGCGATTTCTGCCGGCGTGATCTGCATGGCGTCCTGTCTTTCTCTCTGGCGTTTGGGTATCGGTACAGTCTAGCAAATTATAGGGCGGGATGCCGGGCGAGACGGGGGGACGCTGCCGACGTGACGAAATTGCGCGCGCAAAACCGCCTTCGCTGGCAGGTTTTGACGGTTTGGGGTCGTTTGATCTGCCGGATCAAGCGACCGCGACAGCATGCTTCGACCATGCAACGCCGTGACCAGGCAAAACGAAAATCGGGCCAAGCAACGATGAAAACGATGCCCGACTCGACGACCCCAAACCGTAAAAACCTGCCAGCGAAGGCGGTTTTTCGTGCGCAACTCGGTAATGCAGGGGAGTGCAGGGTGATGCGGGGTAGTGCGGGGGCGCTCTGCCCGGGCCCGCCCCCGCCGCCTCCGCAGCTCCATGCGCATGGGGGCGCTTTGCCCCCATGCGCATGGAGCTGCGGGTGCGCGGGCATTGTCGATCCTAAAACACGCTTTTGGGCCCAAAAACGTGTTTTAGGATCGACAATGAGCTTCCCGACATGGCGCGAGCGCTTCGCCCTGGCTTTACCCCAGCACGGCGCCGATGGCCCCGCGAGCGCGCTCCACGGCGCAGTCGAGCTCGTCTTCGGTGATGGTCAGCGCTGGGTTGAAGTACACGACGTTGCCCAGGGGCCGCAGCATCAGGCCGCGATCGAGCGCTTGGCGGTAGATCCGGTACCCCATGCGATCGCGCGGGTCGAAACCCTCCTTGGTGTCGCGATCAACTACCAGCTCAAGCGCGTGGATCATCCCCAAGCGACGGATCTCTCCCACATGGGGGTGTTCGCCGAACGCCTCGGTCAGCCGCCTTTGCAGATGGTCCGCCCTGACAGCGGCCTGCTCGAGCACGCGATCCTCGCGCATGATGCGTTGCACCGCCAAAGCCGCCGCTGCCGCGATGGGGTTTCCGGCGTAGGTGTGGCTGTGCATGAACGCCTTGCCTTCGGAGTAGTCGGCGTAGAAGGCTCGGTAGATGTCGTCGGTCACGGCCGTTACCGCCATGGGAAGAAAACCCCCGGTCAGGTTCTTGGAGGTGCACAGCATGTCGGGGGAGGCGCTTGCCTGGTCGAAGGCGAACATGGTGCCGGTGCGACCGAAGCCGGTGGCCACTTCGTCGGCGATGAGGTGCACGTTGTGCCGGTCGCACAGCGCTCGCAGCTTTTCCAAGTACAGCGGCGGGTACATGCGCATCCCGGCGCTTCCCTGCAGAAGCGGCTCGACGATGACGGCGCACGTTTCGTGCCCGTGCCGCTCGAACTGTTGCTCGGCATGTTCGAAGCAGGCGCAGCTGCACGTGTCGCGCGTGCAGCCGTACGCGCAGCGGTAGCAGTCGGGCGCTTCGATGACGTGCGACCGGTGCATGAGCGGCGCGTACATGCCCGCGTACGTGGCATCGGCGCATACGGACAGCGCGCCCAGGGTTTCGCCGTGGTATCCCTCGGAGAAGCACATGAACCGTTGCTTTTCCGGGTGGCCCGTTTGCAGGTGGTACTGGAAGCTCATCTTGAGGGCGCACTCCACCGATGTGGAACCGTTGTCCGAGAAGCAGAACTTGTCCAGCCCTTCCGGCATGATGGCGGCCAGCTCTTCGGCAAGCTGAATGATGCCCTCGTGGGAGAAGTTGGCGAACAGCACGTGGTCGAGCTTCTTCGCCTGCCGGGCGACGGCTTCGGCGATGGCGGGATTGCAATGCCCCAGCGTGTTGCACCACCACGAGCTGATGATGTCGATGTAGTCCTTCCCCTCGATGTCGAAGAGGCGCACGCCTTCTCCGCGCTCGATGATGATGGGAGGGAAGTCCTCGTAGTCTTTCATTTGGGAGCAGGGGTGCCAGATGTGCGCGAGGTCGCGCTCTTGCCAAGTTGCCATGCGGATTCCTTTCCGGGGTCGGTGCGGGCGGGGTGCGCCGCGCGATCTGCCGCGCGCGACGGCGGGTCAGTTGAACAGGCTTGCCAGATAGTGAGCGCTGCAGTCGAGATCCTGCGCGCCTGGCGGGATGCAAGCGATCGTGGGAATCCCGGTCAACTCGCGCGCCATCAGCCGGTTGTCTTCGTGCAGGGGGTTACCGGCTTCGTAGTTGTTGAGCAGGATGCCGTGGCAAGCGATGCCGCGTTGGGCAAGGTAGAGGGTTGTGGTGGCAAGGGCGTTCAGCGTGCCCAGTCCTGCGTCGGCGACCACGACGGTTCCCAGGCCCAGCTTCAGCACCACGTCCTCCAGCATGAGGCGGCGCTTGCCGTCCCAGCGCAGCGGGCAGACGATGCCGCCGCTTCCCTCCACCAGCACCAGCTCGTGCCGGGTGCGAGCGCGGTCGTAGTCGCGTTGGACGACGTCCAGGTCAACGGGGTTTCCCTCCAGCCGCGCAGCAAGATGGGGCGATACCGCCGTTCGGTACGTGTAGGAGACCAAGCGCTCGTGGGGCTCGTCCAACCCGGCAACTCGGGCGACGTACGAGGCATCGCTCGAGATAGCCCCCTGGTCGTCCGTTTCGATGCCGCTGATGGCGGCTTTGTAGTAACCGGCGTCGTATCCCGCTTCGCGCAGCTGCTTCAAAATGAGGGCGCTCACGTAGGTTTTGCCGACGTCGGTTCCGGTCGCGGTGACGAACAGGCCGCGCGATGTCGTATCCATGCAGTTCCTCGTCTCTGGTTGAAGGTTGCTCGACGCGCGCGGGGCGGTGCGCTCCGGGGTGCGTCAGATGATGGGGTCGGGCACAAAGAACCCGGCGGAAGCGGCCATCGCCCGATCGGAAAGGACGGTGAACCCACCCGTGGTCAGCATGTCCCCCGATATGAGGGCGTTCGCGCCCGCGCTCAGGCAGTCGCGACCCGCCTCGCGCAAGAGCGCGCGCCCGCCGGCAAGCCGCAGCGACGTGCCGGGCATGGCGAACCGGAACAACGCCACCGTGCGCAGCACCTCGTCGTGCCCGAGCGGCGGCATGTTTGCCAGCGGCGTGCCGGGAATGGGGTTCAGCACGTTGATGGGCACGGAGTCGGGGCCGATCGCGCGCAGTTCGAGCGCCAGGTCGATGCGGTCGCTCCGGCTTTCCCCCAGCCCGATGATGCCGCCGCTGCACACTTCCAGCCCGGCGTCGCGCGCGGCTTGTATCGCGTGCAGCTTGTCATCGTAGCCGTGCGACGTGCATATATGGGGAAAGAACGCGCGCGAGGTTTCCAGGTTGTTGTGCACGCGCTCAAGCCCGGCTTGCGCCAGCATGGCGAAATCCTCCTGCGAAAGCAGGCCGAGCGAGGCGCACACGGAAACGCCTGTCGCGCGTTTGACGGCGGATATGGCGTTTGCAGCTTGCTCGACTTCGCGCGGGGACAGCTTTTGGCCGGATGAGACGAGCGAGAACCTTTGCACGCCGGCTTCGACGTCGCGCTTCGCCTGGTCCACGATGGCGTCCACGCTTTGGAAGGGGTACTCCTGAACGGAGACGTTCCAGTGGGCCGATTGGGCGCAGTACGCGCAGTTCTCCGGGCAGCGTCCGCTTTTGGCGTTGACGATGCTGCACAGGTCGAAGTCGTCGCCGCAACGCGCTTGGCGGATGCGGTTCGCGGCCGCGGCAAGGTCGGTCAGCGGCTCGGCGGCAAGCGCCATCAAATCGTCGCGGCTGAGGTCGCCGCCTTCGACGGCGATGCGTTCGCATCGGGCGAGGGGGTTGCGGTCGAAGGCGCTCATGCGCGGCCCTGCTTTTGGCTTATCAGGGGCAGCAGGCGCTTGGCAAGCGCGGCGCTGGCGAAGCACAGCGCGATGTCGCCCGGCACGGCAAGCACGAAGCAGTACAGCACAAGGGGCCCGAGCGCGATGGGGGCTCCTATGACGAAGTTGCTGATCAGGTAGAAGTAGACCATGCCGATCAGGTAGACCACGCCCAGCCCGGCGAAGCATGCGGCAAGCAAGCGCTTCATGGAGGGTCGCGGCGTCGCCCACGCGATGCGCGCTGTGAGGTACGTGCCCGCGCAAAAGCCGATCAGATAGCCGAAGCTCGGCTGCGCCAGATACCCGATGCCTCCGCCGGACGCGAAGATGGGCAGGCCGATCAGTCCGAGCGCAACGTAAGCCGCCACGCTCAGCGTTCCCCAGCGCGGGCCGAGCAACAGGCCGGCTATGGTGGTGAACAGGAATTGCAAGGTGAACGACACCACGGGAACCGGCACCTTCACGAAGGCTCCTACCGCGATGAAGGCGCAGAACAGCGCGCACAGCACAAGCGACCGCGTGCGGGCTTTCGTGTTGTTCGCCAGGCTCGGGCGGGTTGATGCTTCGGCTGCTTGCTTAGGCATGGGCGGTGCTCACTTCCCCGTACGGGAGCTCCAGGCGCGTTTTGTCCGGAAGCTCTACCACCAGTTTGAAATCCTCGGTCAAGTCGACGGCCCGCGCGCGCACGCGCGACTCGTCGCGCGTGATCACGATGGGCTCGCCCAGCAGAAAGCAGCGGCGGCGATACTCGTCGTAGAACGAACGGTCGGGTAGATGCCGGTACAAGTCCCAGAACCGATCGAGCACTTCCGCCACCAGCCGGTTGCGCAGGGCTTTTTCGTCGGCGTCGCAGACGGATCCCGCAATGTCGCCAAGGGGGGCGGGAAATCCTTCCGCGGGCGGCTTCACGTTCACCCCGATGCCCAGCACGGCATGGTCGAAGCAGCCCGACTCCATGTCCACGGCGCCTTCCGTCAGGATGCCGGCCACCTTCTTTCCGTTGCAGTAGATGTCGTTCACCCATTTGATGGAAGCCTGCTTGCCCGCTACGTGCTCGATCGCCTGGGCGCAAGCAACCGCCGCGGCCGTGGTCAGGTACTGGGCGCGATCGGCTTGCAGGGCGGGCCGCAGCACGATGCTCAGGTAGATGCCGGTTGCGGTGGGGGAAAAGAACTCCTTGCCCCGCCGTCCTTTTCCCGCTGTCTGCCCCTCGGCCACCACGACGGTTCCTTCGGGTGCGCCCTCGATTGCGCGGCGGCGCGCTTCGTCGTTCGTCGAGTCCACAAGCTTGCGGACGATCAGGTTGAACGGGTGGTCTCGGGGCAGGAACCGCTCTATGCCTTGGGGCGAGAGCAGGTCGTTTTCCTGCGAGAGGGCGTAGCCCTTGTTCGTGACGGCGTCTATTTCGTAGCCTTCCGCACGCAGGGCGTTGACCGCCTTCCATACGGCGTTGCGGCTGACGCCGATGGCCTCGGCAAGCTTCTCTCCCGACACGTACCGTTCTCGATTGCTTTCCAGCAGGCAGAGCAGCTGCTCTTTGGTTCCCATCGACCCTCCGTTTGTTCGCTCGGTATGCGCATGGTAGGGGAGGCGCGGTCGTCGTGTCAACGAATTCCGGTGCTTGCGGGTGACAATGCGGCCGGGACGAAGCGAACGCTTCCTGTGCGGCACGGGTGCGCGCGGGGTTGTACCGCATGCTTGAGCGGCGCGCGGGGCTTGCCGCACGCTTGGTTTTTCGATGACGTCGCCCGACGCTCCCTACCGCGCCGGTTGCCTTTCCGTGCGCGAAGCCATAGAATATCGTTATTGAACAAACTGTTCATTATTGATCGAGTTGTTTAAAAGGAGTGCCTCCATGGCAGAAACGCGTGGCGACGCCTCGGCGTCCTCCTGCGAAGACAGGCGCATTACGCGGTCGAAGAAGGCCCTGCGGGACGCGATCGTCGCGCTTATGGAAGAGCGTGATTTCGACGACATCACGGTAAACGACCTGTGCGAGCGAGCCGATCTGAACCGCGGCACGTTCTACAACCATTTTCGGGATAAGGACGATTTGCTGGCTACCCTCGAAAACGAGGTCATAGCCGATCTGGACCATTTCCAAGAGCAGATGCAGGACCTTACGGTTCCTTACCTTTGGACGCACAAGACCAAGAAGCGGCCGCTGCCCCTGCTGGTGGAACTGTACGATTACCTGCGCGAACAGGGTGACTTCCTGCACGCCGTTCTGGGTCCCGGCGGCGATGTGCGCTTTGCGCCGCGCCTGCGGGACTCGGTTTGCACGAACCTGATCCAATCCATCCTGCACGAACGCTACCGCAACGATCCCGAGCCGTTGGTGCGGTACTACGTGGCGTTTTTCGCGTCGGCGTACATGGGCGTCATCATGCGCTGGATCGAGACGGGCATGCAGGAAAGCTCGGAGGACATGGCGCTGATCGCCGTTCGGCTGTTCTTCATCAAGCCGGGCGAATCGATTGTATTGTAGGTGGAAACGATGAACCGAAACGACGAAACAACCCCTTCGAAGGAGAACGTCATGGTGAACGAGACCATGCTGAAGAGCGCACTGCGCATCGGCATCGACGTGGGCTCGACTACGGTGAAGCTGGCTATCCTGGACGAGGCGAACGACGTCAAATTCTCCGTCTACCGCCGTCACCACGCCGACGTGCGGGCTACGATCATCGAGGTTTTGAGCGAGGCCGCGGCTGATTTCGGGAACGAGCGCATGACCATCGCCATCACCGGGTCGGGCGGTTTGCTGCTGGCCCAATGGCTGGGAATCGAATTCGTGCAGGAGGTTATCGCGTCCAAGACCGCGGTGGAAACCTTCATTCCCGAAACCGACGTGGCCATCGAGCTGGGCGGCGAGGATGCGAAGATCATCTACTTCGATCAGGGCATCGAACAGCGCATGAACGGCACGTGCGCCGGCGGTACCGGTGCGTTCATCGACCAGATGGCCGCCTTGCTCAACACCGACGCCGGCGGCTTGAACGAACTGGCTCGCAACCACACGACCATCTATCCCATTGCAAGCCGTTGCGGCGTGTTCGCGAAGACCGACGTCCAGCCCTTGCTGAACGAAGGCGCGCGCAAGGAGGACATCGCCGCGTCCATCTTCCAATCCGTGGTCACGCAGACCATCAGCGGCTTGGCGTGCGGGCGTCCCATTCGCGGGCACGTGGCGTTTCTGGGCGGCCCCCTGCAGTACCTTCCCGAGCTGCGCAAGCGGTTCTACGAAACGCTCGACCTGGACGACCAGCACATCATCGTGCCCGAAAACGCGCACCTGTTCGTGGCGGGAGGCTGCGCCATTGCCGGCGCGGCAAGCGACACCGTGAAGGCCGAGCTGCTGGCCGACGTGCTCGATCGCCTGAAGAACCTTGGCGACATGCAGGGGTCCGAGGTGGTGCGCCTGGACCCGCTGTTCGCCGACGAGTTCGCATACCGCGAGTTCAAGCGCCGCCACGATGCCGAGGTGGTGCGCCGCGGCCAGCTTATGGCCTACGACGGCACGGCCTATCTGGGCATCGATGCAGGGTCGACCACGTTCAAGGCGGTTCTGATCGGGGAAGACGGCGCGCTTCTGTGGTCGCATTACGCCAGCAACAAGGGCGACGTGCTGGGGTGCGCTCGCGCGGCGCTTTCCAACCTGTACAACGACATGCCGGTGGACGCCGAAACGGGCGAGCCGCTGGTGCGCATCGGCCACGCCACGGTGACCGGCTACGGCGAGCACTTGCTGCTGGAGGCACTGCGCCTCGACTCGGGCGAGATCGAAACGGTGGCGCACCTGAGGGGCGCTCAGGAGATGCTGCCGGGCGTGGAGTTCATCCTGGACATCGGCGGGCAGGACATGAAGTGCCTGCGCGTGAAGGACGGCGTCATCGACCACATCATGCTCAACGAGGCGTGCAGCTCGGGCTGCGGCAGCTTCATCGAAAGCTTCGCTACGGGCTTGAACTTGAGCGTGTCGGAGTTCGCGCAGGCTGCCGTGGAGGCGAAACGACCCGTTGACCTGGGAAGCCGCTGTACGGTATTCATGAACAGCCGCGTGAAGCAGGCGCAGAAGGAAGGCGCCACCGTCGGCGACATCGCGGCGGGCTTGGCAATTTCCGTCATCAAGAACGCGCTGTTCAAGGTCATTAAAATCCGCGACCCGCACGACGTGGGTTCGAAGGTCATCGTGCAGGGCGGCACGTTCCTCAACGATGCCGTGCTGCGCGCGTTCGAGCAGTTGTCCGAAGTCAACGCGGTGCGCCCCGACATCGCGGGCAACATGGGCGCGTTCGGCGCGGCTCTGCTTGCGCGCGACCGGTACCAGGAGGCGATGGCCGAGCGCGAGCGCAGGGGTCAGGCGGCTGCGGCGTGGAGCTCGGCCGACGATGAGGCGCTTGCGCCTGCTGTGCTGGAATCGACCATGCTCACGCTCGAGCAGCTTTCTGCGCTTTCCCCCACGCATAAAACCGTGCGCTGCAAGGCGTGCTCGAACCACTGCCTGCTGACCGTCAACGACTTCGGCGTAGACGAGCGCACGGGCAAGCGCCGTCGCTTCATCACGGGCAATCGCTGCGAGAAGGGTGCCGGGACGTTCGACGAAAGCAAAAACGTGCCGAACCTGTACGAGTACAAGTCGAACCGCCTGTTCGGCTACGAGCCGCTTTCCGCCGAAACGGCCACGCGCGGTTCGGTGGGCATCCCGCGCGCGCTCAACATGTACGAGAACTATCCCTTCTGGTTCACGTTCTTCACCGAACTGGGATTCCAGGTGGTCTTGAGCGATCCTTCCACGAAGAAGACCTACGAATCGGGCATTGAGTCCATGCCGTCGGAGAGCGTGTGCTACCCGGCCAAGATGTCGCACGGTCACATCATGAACCTGCTGGACAAGCGTCCCGACTTCATCTGGTTCCCGTGCTCGAAGTGGGAGCGCCAGGAGGACCAAGGTGCGGGCAACCACTTCAATTGCCCGATCGTTGCCAGCTATTCCGAGGCATTGCGTCTCAACGTGGACGATCTGCGTACGTCCGGGGTGCCGTTCCTCAATCCGTGGCTGCCCTACGATCAGAAGGAGCATCTGAAGAAGCGCCTGTTCGTGGAACTGGTCGAAACCCATCCCGAGCTCATGGGCACGGCGGCTGCGCCCACGCAGGCCGAGGTGGACGCGGCGGTGGAGGCCGCTTGGGCCGAAGACGAGGCGTTCAAGCGCGACATCCGCGCGAAGGGCGAGGAGACGCTTGCGTGGATGGAGCAGACGGGCACGCACGGCATCGTGCTGGCGGGACGCCCGTACCATAACGACCCGGAGATCAACCACGCCATCCCCGAGCTGTTGACCAGTTTCGGCTTGGCAGTGCTGACCGAAGATTCGATTGCCCATCTGGGGCAGCTCGAACGCCCGATTCGCCTGGTCGATCAGTGGATGTACCACACGCGCCTGTACGCTGCCGCCAAGGTTGCCACCGAGCGAACCGACCTCGATCTTATCCAGCTGAATAGCTTCGGCTGCGGTTTGGACGCGCTCACCACCGATCAGGTGCAGGAGATCCTGGAACGTGCGGGCAAGGTGTACACCGTGCTCAAGATCGATGAGGTGTCGAACCTGGGCGCCGCGCGCATCCGCGTGCGCAGCTTGCTGGCCGCGCTCAAGGACCAAGCCGAAGAGCGCGCCGACGCCCTGCGCAAGCCGCGCCCCTGCCCGGTGGGCATCACCGTGCCCGAGAGCTTTTCGGAGAAGGCCTCGCCCGAGGTCATCGCCAGCTTCAAGCAGCGCGAAGGCGCGACGACCGAATTCCCCCGCGCCGTGTTCACGCAGGAGATGAAGGACGCGGGCTACACCATCCTGGCGCCTCAGATGGCTCCTATCCACTTCGACCTGCTGGTGGAGGTGTTCCGCAAGGAGGGCTACAACTTCGAGCTGCTTCCCTCGGTGGACCACGGCGCGGTGGACGCGGGCCTCAAGTACGTGAACAACGACATTTGCTATCCGTCCATTCTGGTTACGGGCCAGATCATGGAGGCGGTCATGTCCGGGCGCTACGACACGGACAAACTTGCCATCGTCATCACCCAAACCGGCGGCGGCTGCCGTGCCACGAACTACATCTCGCTTATCCGCAAGGCGCTTGCATCCGTGGGCTTGCCGCATGTGCCCGTGATCGCGCTTTCGTTCAAGGATTTGGGCGAGGACAACCCCGGCTTCAAGGTGACGCCGAAGATGCTGCTTCAAGCCACGTACGCCGTGCTGTACGGCGACCTGCTTATGACGGCTCTGTATCGCACGCGTCCGTACGAGGTGGAGCCGGGCAGCGCGAACCGCCTGTTCGATCACTGGATGGCCGAGTGCAAGGGCCAGCTGAAGCGCGGCCTCAAGCGCAGCGAGTTCAAGCGCGCGGCCCGGCGCATCGTGGAGGATTTCGACACGCTTCCCTTGCAGGGCGAGGGAACGAAGCCGCGCGTCGGTGTGGTGGGCGAGATTTTGGTGAAGTTCCATCCGACGGCGAACAACCAGGTCATCGACGTGATCGAGCGCGAGGGATGCGAAGCGGTCGTGCCCGGCTTGGTCGAGTTCTTCCTGTTCGGCATAGCGGGGTCGATCTTCCAGAAAGACCCGCTGGGACGCAGCGCGAAAAGCGCGCTCGGCGGCAGGATCGGCCTTGCCTTCATCGACAAGTTCCGTGCTCCGGTGACGAAGGCGCTGCGCGATTCGAGCCGCTTCGAGCCGCCTGCGAACATCTACGAGCTGGCCGAGTACGCAAGCGAGATCCTCAGCCTGTGCAACTCGATGGGCGAGGGGTGGCTGCTCACCGCCGAGATGGTGGAGCTTATCAAGACGGGCGCGCCGAACGTGGTGTGCGCGCAGCCGTTCGCCTGCCTGCCGAACCACGTGGTGGGTCGCGCCGTCATCAAGGAGCTGCGCCGCCGCTATCCCGAAAGCAACATCGTTGCCGTGGACTACGATCCGGGCGCGTCCGAGGTGAACCAGCTCAACCGCATCAAGCTCATGATCAGCGTGGCGAAAGCCAACCTGGTCGAGAAAGAGCAGCAAGCGCGCGCGAGTCGCGACGAGTTCGTGGGATCGACCTGCCCGTGCGCTTCGTGCGAGCGAGCCGGTGCGCTTGAGATCGAAACGGAAAAGGCGTAGGGCCGACCGACTGGCGCCCTGCGAGAAGAAGGCGAAGAGGGGGGGCTGAAAAGCCCCCCGCTCGCGCGCGGTTTCCGGGCTCTGTCAAAACGGACGAGTTTTGCGGGGGTTTTCGCCTCTCGCCGACAGGTTGCCAAGGGGCATTTTCCATCATGCCTGGTCAGAGACTTGCTCGTTGCGTTTATCCTGGTTTGAGGACCAGCAAAACTCGTCCGTTTTGACAAAACCTCGACGAAGAGGGCGTGGCGGGATGGGATACGATTCGGGATGGGACGCGATCCTGCTCGCGGACGGGTAGCGTCCCCTTGCAGGTGTAGGCCGGTCGTTCCCCTCGAAGGCCGCGCGGATGCGGGAGCGTCCCTCGCCGTTCGCACGGGGCCTAGTCGGCGGGATGGAAGTCCTCGGCCATTTCGCGTGCGGCGATCACATCGTCTGTGACCAGGCCGTCTATGCCGTAGCTGAGCAAACGCGCCATGTTGGCGGGGTCGTTCACGGTCCAAGCGTAGACGATTTTCCCTTCGCGGTGCGCGTCGTCGACAAGCTGCCGCGTAACGAAGAAGTCGTCAACGCTGAAGTAGTCGACGTACGGTATGTGGGAAAGGTAGCCGTACGCCAGCGTCATATCGTACATGGTGGGCATGAGCGGGTCGGCTTGCTTTACGCGTACGAGCGCGTCGTAGGAGATGCTGGCAACGGCCACGTGGTCGCGCATGCCGTAAGCGTTGATGAGGTCGACCGTCTTCCGCTCCAGGTCGGTGCCGTGACCGTCGGGTTTGACCTCGATGTTCATCTTGATTTTGCCTTTGCAGAGGGCAAGTGCTTCCTCGAGCGTGCATACGCGCTGATCGGCGAACGCGGGATCGAACCAGGATCCGTTGTCCAGATCTTTGATCTCGTTGTACGTGACTTCCCAAAAGTTCTTGTCCAGCCCCGTCGTTCGCTTGAGGTTGGCGTCGTGCATGACCATGAGCACGCCGTCGGCGGTTTGCTGCACGTCGAGCTCCACCCAATCAGCGCCTTCGTCGATAGCCTGCTGAAAGGCGGCAAGCGTGTTCTCCGGGGCGGTGCGGGCTCCTCCACGATGCGCGGTGATCTCTACGCGGGCGGGCGGTTCCTGCGAAGGCTCGAACAGGCCGTGGGAAGTTATGTACGAAGTCGAGGATGCAAAGGCGATCAGGGCGAGCGCTGCTGCCGTTGCCCTCTTGGCAAACGGCGTGCGTCCGGTTGGGCCCGATGGCTCGAAGCGATAGTCGCCGGGGATGTTCTTTTTGTCGGTGAGTTCGTAGAATGTGCAGCTCAGCGCAGCGTAGCTGAACGGGGTGAGCAGGCATTGCGTGATTATCAAGAACCCGAGCGAAATGACGGCAAGCCCTATCGAGGCAACCGGGGAGGCGTCTCCCTCGATCAGCACCGTTAGCGTGAATATTCCAATGAGCGCTACCGCCGCCGCTTCTGCGGCGAACAGGCCGACAAGCGCCAAGATGCGGCGAGCCAGCATCCAGCGAGCGCCGTGCAGCAGGCGCTTGCTCGAAGCGCGCGCCTGCATCCAGTCCTCGTTGCGCAGCGTGAAGAAGTGCACGCCGAACGCAAGGAAGAAAGCGTGGATGTACAGGGCAACGAACAGTGCGATCAACGCGCAGGAAAGCACGTTGTTTTCCCAGATGAAGTCCATGATGAATTCGGGAGGCCTGAAATCGGTCAAGACCGACGAGGTCACGGCCAGGTTCGTGAGCGGAACAAGCAGCAGCACGAAGGGGATCAGCAGCCAGTTGCGTGGATAGACGATGCGCACGGCTTGCTCGAACGTGCGGTTCGCCAGCTCGCGCACCCCAATCTTTCGCCGCATCCTTCCGGCCTGCATCAGCAGCACGAGCGCGCACATTTCGAACAGCGACCCCAGGCTTAGCAAGAGTATGGCGAACAAGGCGCACGGCCAGGTTACGGGGCTGCCAAGGAATGTCGCCAGATTCGCGTCGCACAGGTAGGAAAGGCCGGCGGCGTACAGCGCGAAGTCTATGAGCCCTAAACTGAGCGGCACGAACAAAATGGCGAATGCAATCTGGAATCCTGCTTCGAACAGGAAAACGGTTCGCAGGTTGTACGCGAACAGCCTCCAGGTGCTGCGAATGAAGTTCATGAGTCTCCTTGGAAAGCGGCGAGATCGCCGTACGCTTTAGCTCCTTGTTGGACTCATGATACCAGGTTGGTTGCGGGAACGCCTTGAGGGAGCGGGCGACGGACGGGGTGTGGGCAAAGGCTTCGGAGCGCATCGTCGCCCGCGCGAGCAAGCCGTTTGCGGCAGTGGAGGAGCGGACGCCAAGGGCGACGGCAACGGTTTCGTAAACTGTAATCAACAAAGTATCAATTGGGCGTACACTAAGGCCGTCCATCGGACCCTCTTGGAAACCTCTCGAAAGAAGGCGCTCATGAGCATCTACGATTTCACCGTGAAAGACCAGCAGGGCAACGCCGTTTCGCTTGCCGATTACCGCGGACGCGTCCTGCTTATTGTGAACACCGCCACCGAATGCGGCTTTACGCCGACGTATGCCCAGCTCGAAGAACTGTATCGCGCTCTGCGCGAGCGCGGGCTGGACGTTTTGGACTTCCCGTGCGACCAGTTCGGCCATCAGGCTCCGGGAACGAACGAGGAGATCGCGGCGTTTTGCACTTCCCGCTTCGGCGTGACGTTTCCCCAGTTCGCGAAGATCGAGGTCAATGGCGAAGGCGCCGATCCGCTGTTCGCGTACCTGCAAGAGCAAAAGGGCTTTGAGGGGTTCGACCGGGGCCATGAGCTGACGCCTGTTCTGGAGGACCTGCTGGCGAAGGCCGATCCCGGATACGCCCAGAAGCCTTCCATCAAGTGGAACTTCACCAAGTTCCTGGTCGATCGCGACGGGAGCGTCGTTCGCCGCTTCGAGCCCACGGCGAGCATCCCCGATGTGGTTGCGCCTGCCGCAGAGGAGCTGCTGTAGTCGGCTGCGAGCCGAGCCATTTTACGACCGGGGTGCCGAGCAGCGCTTGGGCACCCCGCTTTGCATCCTTTGCATCCTTTGCGCCCTTTGCACCTGCGCGCTTTACGCCTCCAGCTTAAGGTCGCCGTCCTTGATGATGCCCGCTTTCCTCATGACGGCGCATATCCCCCAACTGAGAAGGGCAGGCAAGATGAAGCAGATCAGCGCCAGTCCCAGCCAGTCGAGAGGTCCGGCTGCCGGTGCGCCCGCCATGGCATCTGCAACCCATCCCGTGTACACGCCGATGGGGCCTACCAGCCCGCACGTTCCCATGCCCGATGCGATTGCGCTGCCGTTTTGCTGGAGCTGAAAGACGCAGGTGGCGATGGGGCCGGTGATGGCCGATGCCAGAATGGGCGGAAGCCAGATGATCGGCTTACGCACGATGTTGCCCATTTGCAGCATGGACGTGCCCAGGCCCTGCGACACCAGTCCGCCCCAGCTGTTCTCCTTGAAGCTCATGACGGCGAACCCCACCATCTGGGCGCAGCATCCAGCTACGGCCGCGCCGCCCGCCAGCCCCGTCAAGCTGAGGGCGGCGCAGATGGCGGCCGACGAGATGGGCAGCGTCAAGGCGATGCCGATGACCACCGACACGATGACGCCCATGAAGAACGGCTGCAACTCGGTTGCCCACATAATGAATCCGCCCACGGACGACGCCAGGGCGCCGATGGCCGGGGCGACGGCGATCGACAGGCCGCAGCCCGCCAGGATGGTGACAGCGGGCGTTGCCAGGATGTCGACCTTCGTCTCCTTCGACACGGCCTTGCCGCACTCCGACGCCACGATGGCAACCACTAGCACGGCAAGCGGCCCGCCCGCGCCGCCCGCAGCGTTCGCGGCGTAGCCTACGGCGGCAAGCGAGAACAGAACGAGCGGCGGCGTTTTCAGGGCGTACCCGATGGCGATGGCCATGGCGGGCCCGGCAACGCTTTTGGCGAAGCCGCCTATCTCGTTGAAGAACGCGATTCCCGTAAGGTCTCCCACGGTGGCGAGGATGGTTCCGATCAAAAGCGAGGCGAACAGGCCTTGCGCCATGGCCGACAGCGCGTCGATAGCGTAGCGTTGCGGCGATATCTCGATGTCTTTGCGTGCGAGAAAGGAAGCGACGGCTCCTTGCGACATGATAATCCCCCTGATTGTCGAGCGGTTTCGTGGAACTGTACCCGTTCGATCCCTCAGGGGGAATGCTCGGCGGCGTTTTTTCGGCGAGGAGCGCTTACTGCGTGCGGTCGTCCAGCCATTCGATGGCGTCGCGGATAACGCGGTCGCGCTTGAACTCGTTGAATATCTCGTGGTAGAGGCCGGCGTAGATGCGCAAAGACTTGTCCGTGGCCGACACCTCCTCGTACATGTCGATGCTGTCTTGCGGGCTGACCAAGCCGTCATCGCCGCCGTGCAGCAAAAGCACCGGGTCGGAAAAATCCGCAGCGTGCTCGCGGAGCCATACGTGGCCGTCGTGCACGGCGCGCAGCAGCGCGACGGAGAATTCCTTGACGACGAACGGATCGGCCAGGTATGCCTCGCCTACGGCAGGATCCGAGCATACGCCGTCGCCCAGTTCGTTGGGGAGGTAGGTTTGCGGGTCGAGCCCCTGCTCGACCACGCCCGCTGCCAGGCCTGCATGATCGCGGGTCCAGGCTCCCGACAGCACGTAGCCGCTCAGCTTTCCGGGGTACGTCGTTGCGTAGCTGGCTGCGCCGAACCCGCCCATGGAATGCCCGATCATGAACAGCGGCAGGTCGGGGAAGTGCGCGCGGGCTTCTTCTACGAACAGATCCGTGTCGGCCACGATCTGCTGGCGGTTGTCGTACCAGACTGCCTTGCCCATCGACCGGCCATGCCCGCGATGGTCGAAGCGCACCACGGCGTAGCCGGCCGCCAGCAGCTGTTCCACCACGTAGTCGTAGCGACCGTAGTGCTCGCACAGGCCGTGGACGATGACCGCGCACGCCTTCGGGTTTTCGGGCGCGTCGATGCGTCCGACCAGCAGGAATCCTTCTGCTGCCTTCTTCGTGAGTTCCTGGTGCATGGGACCTTCTCTCTATCGGGTACGACGTTGGTTCCATTGTAGCGCGTTGCGCGCGGGGAAGAAGGATCGGCTGCGGCGGAATCGACGGCTCGGAAGCCGGCGCCTCGTGGGCCCGCGACGCGCGCCATCTTCAACCGCCCTGTGCGCTTCTTGCCCCGCGAACTGCGCCGCCGCTTGCTGGTCCCGCGAACCCCCCTCGCACCCCGCAACCCCCCTGAACCCCGCATCGCCGTCCGTCGCATCGATTTTCATTCAGGTCTTGACGGCGCGGATTCCTTCCCTATACTGAACACCTAGTGATTTGCTGTAGTATTCGAATCGGCTTTTTGCACCCGGAAGGAGGTTGGCCATGATAGCTGGTTTCTCGTACATGAACATGATGATGCCCCGCGCTCTGTCCATGCTGATGGGCATGCGTCCGCGCATGCGCATGTCGTGCTTCGAGAATTGTCGCAACGCTATCCTTGTTTCTTAGGGTGAACGTACATACCGTGTCGCGATTCTCGGAAGCCTCAGGCTTCTTTTTTTTATGCCCGAACTCGGGTTGTCCTCCTGCAAAAGAAAGGTACTTGTCATGAAATGCAAGCTTGTTGCTCTGCTCTCGATCGTTGCGAGCCTGTGCGCCGCGCTGCTCCTGTTTTCGGGCTGTTCGGCTCCTGGAGCGGATGATTCCAGCGCGAAGTCGCTCAAAGTGGGCGTGGTCGCCGGTCCGTATCAAGATCTGTTTCGCGAAGCCGTCGAGCCGTCGTTGAGAGAACGGGGGTATTCCGTGAGCTACGCTGAGTTCTCGGATTACGTCCAGCCCAACAACGCCCTTGTCAACGGAGACATTTCGCTTAACGTGTTCCAACATTCCACGTATCTGAACAGCTTTGCCCAGCAGCATGGCCTTGATCTGGCCGCTCTCGCCGAAATTCCTACGGCGGCCATGGGCGTTTTCTCCAACAAGGTGGGTTCGCTCGACCAGTTGAGCGAAGGGGCGACGGTGGCCGTTCCCAATGATGACACCAACCTGTCGCGTTCGTTGCGCGTGTTGCAGCAGGCTGGTCTTGTCTTCCTTGATTCGGCGGTGGACCCCGCCAAGGCGACGGTCGACGATATCGCGTCCAATCCCAAGAACATCGTTATCAAGCAGGTCAACGCCGAGATTCTGCCCACGGTGCTCGATAGCGTGGACGCAGCCGTGGTCAACGGCAACTACGCCATCGGCGCGGGCCTCGACCTTGCCGACGCGGCTTATGTGGAGCAGCTTTCCGAGGGTTATTACAATGTGATCGCGGTGCGCGGAGAGGATGCTGCCGCTCCCTTTGCCCAGGACATCGTTGCCATTGTGAGCTCGGACGCCTTCCGACGCGCCATCGAGGACCCCAGCCGCCCCTTCTCCGCCTTCAGTAGGCCGAGCGGTTACTAAGAGGATTCGTCCACGTGAGGAGCATCATGATCGAGTTGAAAAACGTGCGCGTCGAATTTCCCTCGGGGCAATCCAAGGCGCCGGCCGTTGACGGGGTGAGCCTGGCCGTGCGCGAAGGGGAGGTGCTCGGCATCGTCGGGTCGAGCGGCGCTGGGAAGTCCACGCTTGTCAGAACGATCAACCTGCTGCAAGCGCCCACCGCCGGGGAGGTGATCGTCGACGGCATTTCCATCGTGGGGCAAAGGGGCAGGCAGCTGCGCGAAACCCGCGCGGGCATCGGCATGATCTTCCAGCACTTCAATCTGTGGAACGCGAAGACCGTCGGCCAAAACGTTGCGTTTCCGCTCAAGCAGGCCGGGTGGAGCAAGCGGCAGACGGACGAGCGCGTTGACGAGGTGCTGAGGTTCGTGAACCTGCTGGACAAGAAGGACGTCTACCCGCGCACGCTCAGTGGCGGGCAGAAGCAGCGCGTGGCGATCGCGCGGGCGCTTGCCCCCAGTTCGCGCATCCTGCTGTGCGACGAGCCTACGAGCGCGCTCGACCTGGAGACCACCGCATCGGTCCTGGACGTGCTCAGGCGCGCGAACGAGGAGCTGGGCGTCACCATGGTGGTCATCACGCACGAGCTGGACGTGGTGAAGCGCATCTGCCATCGGGTGGCGGTTATGGGCAAGGGCCGCATCGTGGAGCATGGCAGCACGTTCGACGTGCTTTCAAATCCCCAGTCGGAGGTGGCGAAGGGCCTTGTCGAGCAAACGCAGCGCTTCGACCTGCCTGAAGAGGTGCTGCAGCAAAGCGGAGCGCTGTTCAAATTAACGTACGCGGGCCCTGCCGCAACCGAGCCGGTTCTGTTCGAAGCGGGGTCTTCGTTCGACGTGACGATATCGATCGTGCACGGGCGGATAGAGTACCTTGCCCAACAGCCTTACGGGATTCTGTACGTGCTGGTGAACGGCGAGCCTGCGGAAATAGAGAAAGTCGCGGCGCACTTGAGGGCGCGCGTGGAGCGTTTGGAGGTGGTGCGCCATGCTGGATAACATCGTGCGAATTGCGCCGGAGCTTGGCGTTGCGTTGGGTCAGACCGCGTTCATGTGCTCGGTTGCGCTGGCGGCCGCCGTGGTGGTCGGGGGCGCTCTGGGAATTCTTCTGTACGTCACCGGCACGCGCTTGTTCGTGAAGAACGTCTGGGTCAACAGGCTGGTGGGGGCCGTGCTGAACGTGGTGCGCTCCATTCCGTTTCTCATCCTGCTCATCTTCTTGCTGCCGCTGTCGTCTTTGATCGTGGGCACGAAGATCGGCAGCGAGGCCGTGGTGGTTCCCCTGTCCATTGCCGCGATCGCGTTTTTCGCGCGGTTGTCGGAAACCTCGTTCGCGGAGGTTGACCGGGGTATGCTGGAGGCCGCGTTCGCCGCCGGCGCCAGCAAAACCGCGGTCGTGCTGTTCGTGCTGCTGCCAGAGGCGCGTATTCCGCTGATCAAGGGCATTACCATCACGGCTATTTCCATCCTGGGCTTTTCCGCGATGGCCGGCATCGTGGGCGGCGGGGGCCTGGGCGATCTGGCGTACCGGTACGGCTACCAGCGCTACCAGGCCGACGTCATGGTGTCGTGCATTGCGGTGCTGATCGTGCTTGTACAGGCGATACAGTTTTTGGGCGACGCGTGGGTTGCCCGAGCTCAGAAGATGCGCTAGCCTCGCGCGCAGCCTGCCAACCGCGCTAGCGTTCGCGCGCAACCCGCCAACTTGCGTTTTGTGAGCGATGGTTGGCGGGTTGCGTTTGCCATTGGGCTCGTCATGCCCGACAATGGAGACCGGTTGAAACGCCGTTGCGCACCGAGGCGCCGGCACGACGAAAGGGGAGTTGCATGGAGCTTGCGTATGGCTGCCTGGCCTGTACGGGAGACAATCCGCTACCGTTCATCGTGGGCGGCGTGGTGGCGCTCGCGCTTGTCGTGCTGGTGGTGGCGTTCGTTCTTATGCGTCGAAAGTAGCGGGGTAGCCAGTGGAATCTTGTGCAGCCGGAACTCGCGCAGCTGGAAAGCTGGTTATATGCCCGACGCCTATCGGCAACTTGGGGGACATGCCGCAGCGTGCGCTTGCGGCCTTGCAGTCCGCCGATGCGGTATGCGCCGAAGACACGCGCGTCACGGGCAGGCTTTTGGCGGCGTATCGCATCGAGAAGCGCATCGAGCGCCTTGACGAAGCGCTCATGGGCGAGCGCGCGTCGGCCATCGTCGATCGCGTGGCGGCCGGAGAGGTGATCGCGTACTGCTCCGATGCCGGCATGCCCGGCGTGTCGGATCCCGGCTTGCGTTTGGTGCGCGCCGCGCATGAGGCCGGCGTGCCCGTGGAGGTGCTGCCCGGTCCGACTGCTGCGGCTACGGCGTACGTGGCCAGCGGCAGCACGAACCCGCGGTTCTATTTCGGCGGCTTCTTCCCGCGCAAGGATGCGGAGCGCCGCGCCACGCTGGAGTCGTTGCGTGCCCTCGACGCCGCGCTCATCTTCTACGAAAGTCCTAATCGCCTGGTCAGCGCACTTGAATCGCTTGCCGAGGCGTACCCTTACCGCGAGGGCGCCGTATGCCGCGAGTTGACGAAGCTGCACGAGGAAGTGGCGCGCGACTCCCTGCCGCGCCTGCGCGACATGTTTGCCGCTCGTGCGGAAGGCGGCGGCATCAAGGGCGAGATCGTGCTGGTGATCGATGGTCCCAGCGTGGCGGAGGGTGCTGCGGCCGAGGAAGACGCCGAGTCTGCCGCTCGGACTCGAGCGGCAGAGCTGAAGGCTGCCGGCGCGCGCAACAAGGACGTAGCTCGCACCATAGCCGACGAGTTCGGCATTGCGCGCAACGCGGCCTACGACATCGCGCTCGAGGCGTAGGGAGCCGCATGTCCCAGGGTTTTCGCGATGCGCAGCGCGGGAGCGGCGCTCTTGCACCCGCAGGTCGTTCGGCGCGCGGGCGTCGTGCGGGCGATGCTGCGGTAGAGCTTCTTGTGGACGGTCTGCCCGTACGCTTGACGCGCAAGCGCGTGAAGAACCTCAACCTGCGCATCGCGCGCACGGGCGGCTGCGTGGAGGTTTCCGCTCCGCTGCATGTGCGCGACCAGGATGTGGAGCGCTTCGTTCGGGAGAAGCGGACGTGGATCGACCAGAAGCGCGCGCAGGCTGCGTCGTCGCCTGCGGCTCGGGCGGCTCAGGCTTCGCCGGAACAGGTTGCCGCATGGCGCGCCGTGGTGGAGGCGTGCGCTCCGGTGCTGGTGGAAGCTTGGGAGCCCATCATGGGCGTGAAGGCGGGCAAGCTGGCGTACCGGAACATGACCAGTCGCTGGGGCAGCTGCCAGCCTTCGACGGGCCGCATCTGTCTGAACGTGCGCCTGGCGCTGTATCCCCCGGAATGCTTGGAGTACGTGGTGGTTCACGAACTGTGCCATCTTTTGGAGCGGGGTCACGGCCCGCGCTTCAAAGAGCTTATGGATACCTTCATGCCTGATTGGCGCGAACGGCGCGATAAGCTGCGATAAAGCCTGGTTAGAAGGCAAATTAGTTTGCATGCGATACGTTGCCGAACTGTAATGTGCACGTTTGCCGAAGGGTGGGGGCTCCCAAAGTGCCGGTGCTACCATGGCCTTATGGGACAGCAAACGGACAGAGCGAAACACCAGGCTGCGGGCGACGATGCGCTTGCCGCGCACGACGGATTGCCGCGCAGGCAGCGAACCGTCGTGCTGTCCATCATGATGGCCGGCACCACTGCCGCGTGCATTTCCCAAAGCATGATGATAGCGGCGCTGCCCACCATCATGCACGAGTTCGCGGTGAACGCCGCTCTTGGTCAGCTGCTTACCACATCCTACATTTTCATGCTGGGCCTTATTTCGGCCATGACGGCTTACCTGGTGAATCGCGTTGATGCGAAGAAGCTGTTCGTTGCCGCCATGCTGTGCTTCGTGGCGGGGTGCGCTGCCGCCCTGTTCGCACCGAACTACCCGCTGCTGCTGGCGTCGCGCTTGCTGCAGGCGGGCGGTGCCGGCATCGCGTTGCCGCTCATTCAGGTGGTGGCGCTTTCGGTGTATCCGCGCAACGAGTACGGACGCGCTATGGGCCTGGTGGGCTTGATCATCGGGTTCGCGCCGGCTATCGGCCCCACCGTATCGGGCTTCCTCATAGACTTTTGGGGGTGGCGCTCGGTGTTCATCGTGTTGGGCGCCGTGACCATTGTTGTGATAGCGCTGGCGCTTCCCCTGCTGACCGATGTGATGAAGCGCGAAGGGAAGCGCGAGCGTTTCGATGTTCCCTCGGGTCTGCTCTATGCGCTTGGGTTCTGCGCCATCATGGCGGGGACTACGTTCATGGAGGCGGACGGGAGCTTGAGCGCGCTGCCCGTCCTTGCGCTTGTGAGCGGCGTGGCGGCTTTGGCGGTGTTCGCTCGAAGGCAGGCGCGCATCGATCAGCCCCTTCTCAAGCTTGCGTGCTTTCGCAACCGAACCTTCGCCGTGGCTACCGGCTTGGTCATGATCGCGCAGATTGCGTTTATGGCAGGGTCGATCATGGTCCCGCTGTTCGTGCAGGATGTGCAGGGGCTGAGTGCCACGTCGTCCGGCCTGGCCATTCTTCCCGGGGCGTTGCTGCTGGGGGTACTGAACCCCGTGACGGGCCGGTTGCTGGATCGATGCGGTCCGCGCCCTTTGATCGTTGTTGGATCCGCGGTGCTGGCTGTTGGGACGCTTGCCTTCGCGGCATGCGATGCCAGTACGCCCGAGTGGGCGGTGACCGCGCTGTTCGGCGTGCGCACCGTGGGCGTGGCGTGCCTGATGATGCCCATGACGGCGTACGCGTGCGCGTCGCTTCCTGCCGAGGACCTGGCTCAAGGAACGGCCATCATCACGTCGTTTCGGCAGATCTTCGGGGCGCTTGCCTCCTCGGTACTCATTGCCATCATGGCGCAGGCGTCTTCGAACGACCTGGGCATCGATGCGTTCGGCTTCGGCGTGAGCTTCGAGGTGCAGGCGGGCGTCATCGTGGCCGGGTTCGTGGCGGGGATGCTCTTGCTTCCGCGTGGAAAAGCTCGGAAGGCGGCGTAACGTGCGGCGGCTTGCTTGTTGGTGCGGAAAAGCGGCTCGTTCGTTTTAAGCTGCTTGGGGCAGGCTTGCGCTTTGGGGCGTTGCCGCCTGCTCGCGATCGAGCAGGTAGGCTGCAATGATGTCCGCCGCCTGGTCACGCTGCTGTTCGGGGGAGATCGACGCGGAGCCGTCGCCGTCTTGCGGGCCGTAGTCGCCGAAACCTGCGTGGTTTCCACCCGCTATCTCCACGGTGGATGACTCGGAAGGCAGAAATCCCGCGTTTTCTTCGAGTTTCGAGCGGTTGAGCACCTGGTCGTTCGAGCCGTATACGGAAACGGCTCCCAGGTTGGCGTGCGAAAGGTCGCTCGCGGAGTAGGAGGCCGCCAAAACGACGCCCTTCATGCTGGGGTCGTCTGCGTGATCGGCGGCGTATTGTGCGGCCATGGATCCGCCGAGGGAGTGACCGCCCACCCACCATGAGGTGATCGCAGGGTATGCGGCGCGAACGCGGTCGGCTGCGTTGATGTCGAAGAACGCGAAGTTGAACGGCATCTGCACCACCACGGAGAAAACGCCGCGTTCGGCTAGGTCGCGCATGAGCGGGGCGTAGGCGCTGTACTCGACCTTCGCTCCCGGGTAGAACACCAAGCCGACGCTGGCGTTCGGGTCTCCGAATGCCAGGTATCCGTCGCCCTGCTCAACGGGAAGCTGCGCGGTGGACGCGAGGGTTTCGTGATGCGCGTCTGCGTCGTGGTAGTACGAGCTGGCGTACACGAGAAAGGTGCCTGCTGCCAAGCACGCTGCGACCAGCGCAATCGCTAGGGCGATTGCAAGGCGGCGAGGCCACTTCGCGCGCGGCTTGTGCGCCTTCTTGGCTTGGGGTGTTTCGTCGTTAGCTTTCATGATCGTTATGGTAGCAAAAGAAAGCGATGCAGGGTTTCTGATTTGGGGCACGCAGCTTGTATTCTTGCATGATGTCAAGTAAACTTATCGTAATGTCAAGTGTACTTGACATTACCGTTGGATCGGAACACGGTTGGGCTGGGATTATGGGTTGTGCGCGGGTTCTCCTTCGGGACTGCCGGAAAGGATTCGGTATGGACAAGCATGAGATTCTTGAGAAAAGCCGTGAGGACAATGGGCTGGTCGACGAGCGCTTCCGGTCTATGGAGCAGCGTATGCTCGTGATCGTGGGAAGTACGCTGATGCTGGGGTTGGCAATCTTGCAGGTGTGGGATCGGTCGCACGGTCTTGAAACGAACGGGATCAACGCGGTTTTCATGGCGGGGGTTGCCAGCATGGGGTTTGCGCAGTACTCCAAACTGCGCATGAAAGGGGCGCTGTTCCTGGGCGCTTTCGCTGCTGTTGCCGCCGTGATCTGGGCTGTCCAGCATGTGTTGATCACGATGTAAGGGGATCGTTCGTGATTAAGATGCCCTCGTTCGGCTTTGACGACGTTCATCGAAACGATGGCGAGTTGGAACTGAAGAACCGCCTGAAAGCGGCGCGAGCCGAAGCGGGGCTTTCTCAGTTGGAGCTTGCTCGATTGGTGGGCGTGTCGCGTCAGACCATTTCATCTATCGAGACGGGTTTGTTCAACCCAACGGCGAAGCTTGCGCTCGTGCTCTGCATTGCGCTGGATAAGAAGTTCGAAGACTTGTTCTATTTCGAGTGACGCTTTCGCTGCTGCTTTGCCGGCGACGATGCGTTTGAGCGAAACGCGTTTCGCGTCTTGGTGGACGTTGACGACCCGCCTGCTTACGAGGCGATCGCCGTGCGCTTGGCGGGCGCGTCGAACGAGAGGCTGTTGTCGTCGGTGCTTTGCATCCAAGCGATGTACGTATCGGGGAAGTGCGAGGCCAGAGCCGCGCCGAAGTCCACTCCCAGCAGCGATCCGGCTGCCGCGACGATGCGTGCGGGATTGACCGGGCTTCCGATCGAGGTCAGCACTTCGTCCATGTTGTTCTCGAACGTATCGATCGACGCCAGCCCCGCCTTGTCGTAGGTCGGCATGATTCCCGTATTGCGCTGGAATGCCTCTCGCATGCGGTCGAACAGCGTCGAGAACTGGTCGCTGGAAACGCTTGGCAGCGCAACGGTGGTTCCGTATCGCCCGTATCCCCAGGTTGAGAGCGGAAGCTTCGGCACGATGTCGGATTCGTTCACGATGTTGAAGATGTTGTCGTACGCAGGGCTTTGCCGGTCGGATTCGCGCGTGCACCCGGGAGCTGCGAACGTGTAGGCGTAGATGCCTGAAGCGGGAGCAATCTTGTTCGATGTTTCGCCAAGGTTGTTCAGCCTTGCGGCCAGCAGGTTCGCGATGGCCCCTCCGCGACTGTGGCCGGTGATCAGAATGCGGGTGCGTTCCGGGCTTGCTCCTATTTCATGCGCGTAGCGGGCGAGCGCGCGTTCCACTTCGGTTTCGGCTTTTCCGAACCCGTGGTGGTCGTCGCTGTCTCCCTGTGCATCGTGCAGGTTGAAGTTGCTGATCCATTCGATGCCGTAGCTTCCGCGCACGCCCACGAACACCAGCGTGAGGGGCGTTCCTCCTTGCGGGTCGGGAATGGTTTTGCTGGCGAAGGTGTAGGCGGCAACGTCGTGGGATCCTATGAAAAGCGCTCCCAGCTCGTCAAGGATGTTGCTGCGCAGCGCGTAGGATTCCGTGCGCACGTCGGCGAAGCCCAGGGCCCAAAGCGATTGCTCGGCGTAGGGGGCCGCTCCTTCGACATTGCTGTAGTATTGCGATTCCGAATTGCACACCGCTGCGAGCACTGCGCAAGCCGTGGCTAGATCGTGGTGGTAGAAATCGGCATCTTGAAGCAACCAGGAGTCGTTGAAGACCAAGTTCGTTGACGTCCGTCCCGCAAGGTTCGATGGATTGCTTGCCGTTACGGCCTCGCTGCAGTATTCGGCCGTGATGGTCTTGCCTGTTGCCGAGGGGGTCGGTGCAGGCGCAGATGCTTCGGCGGTCACGCGTGCCGTGGGCACAATGCCCATCGTGGCGCCCAGATAGCGAAGGGGAATCAGGAACATTCCCAAGAACATAAGACTGACGAAGATGGCCGCGGCGGTAGACGCGACGCGGCGTGCGGGCGTGGTGCGCATGGGCCTCCTGTCAATGCGGACGGCGCGGCTGCTTGCGAGAGGCTTCAGTATAGGGGCAGCCTTGCAAACAGCCGCGCGTCTTCACGCAAAGAAGACCTTTCCGGCGCACGTTGTTAACTTTCCTTAAGGTTTCGCGCGCCTCACGTGCGGTTGAAGCTAGAACGACGTCCAACCGCCGTCGGTTGCGACGACTTCGCCGGTCATGTGCGAGGCATCGTCCGAGGCCAAAAACAGGATCGAGGCGGCTTGTTCTTCGGCTTCGGCGTCTCGTTTCAGCATGGACTCGGTCTTTTGCCCGGCCATCGATGCGGCGTCGGCCGGATCCGCCCCAGCGGCTACGGCCGCCTGCTGCTTCTCCATCACGTATGCGTACGCCTCTTCGACCATGGGCGTGGCGGTTCCGGCGGGATTGACCGAGTTGACGCGCACGCCGTAGCGTGCGTAATCCAGCGCGAGGTTCTTGGTCAGGCCGTTGACGGCGTGCTTCGATGCAACGTAGGCGGGGTTGCCCGGCAAGCCGGTCATGCCGGCGATGGACGCTACGTTGACGATGGACCCGCCGCCGCCCTGCGCGATGAACTGCCGAAGCTCGTGCTTTGCGCAGAAAAACACCGTGTAGAGGTTGTTTGCCATGGTGTAGTCCATCTGCTCCTTGGTCAGCTCGTGCACGTTGTCGGGCTGGCCCATCACGCCGGCGTTGTTCACGGCGATGTCCAGACGTCCGAACGCTTCGATCGTTCTGGCCACCATAGCCTGGGCGTTCTCTTCTATGGAGAGGTCGAGGGGCAGGAACAGCGCATCGGGAGCTACGGCGCGAACCTCGGCAAGCGTTTTCTCGCCCTCGTCTTCAAGGCGGTCGACCAGCACGAGCTTCGCGCCTTCTGCGGCTGCGCGCAGAGCGGTGGCACGTCCGATGCCACGCGCGGCTCCGGTTATGATCATAACTTTTCCGTCGAAACGGCCTTCGTACGCCTGCTTTGCCATGAGATGCCTCCTTCGAGAGCGGGTTGGCGCGCTTCGCGGAAAACGGCGCGAAGCGACACTTCCAGCGTACGCTTTCGGCGATTGGGTTTGAAGGGGTTTCCGCAAAAAGCGCCGCTCCATGCGTTTTCGGCTTGCGCGGTTGGCGTCTGTGGCGGTTTGCGATACGACTGCAGCGGTTTGCGCGGCGCTTGCGGCAGTTTGCGTGACACCCGCAACGGCTTGCGTGATGCCTGCGGCGACTTGCGCGCTGTCGCTGCCAGCTTGCGCTCGCGAAATCGCGTTTGCTGGCAGGTTTTGACGGTTGGAGGTTGTTGTTTCGGGCTTGCGGAAGCAACCTAAGTGCCAAGCGTATTGATGCACCGCTTTGAGCTGGGGAAACGAAAAGCGTGTCGATTAGTGCCGAGGCTGTGCGTCCGTGCAGCAACCTCAAACCGTCAAAACCTGCCAAGAATCGCAAGTTTTCGAGCGCAGCCCGCCCCGCGGACGCACGGGGTGCCGCATCCCTCCCAACGTGCGTGCCCCCATCCCGCGCCCGCGCGCTTACGCGCGGGATCGTCGTGCCGTGCGTTTTCGACGTGCTTTGCGGCGGCGGCAAACGACCGTGTTAAAATAACCAGTTGCTGTTGCGCCGCAGCCTTGCTCGCGCAGACGGCACATGCAGGCGCCCGCATCATCCGCGGAGCGCGCCGACCATCCGGCCGACGAGGCATCATGCGCCGCGCGGCCCCGAGAACAAAGGAAGCACCATGTCAAAGGGAACCTACTCGTTCACCACTCCGATCTACTACGTAAACGCAGCCCCGCATTTGGGCACGGCCTACGCTACCATCGCGCCGGACACCGTTGCGCGCTATCAGCGCATGAACGGCTACGACGTGGCGTTCGTGACGGGCATGGACGAGCATGGCCAGAAGGTGGCCGATACGGCGGCGGCCAAGGGCATGACCCCGCAGGATTGGTGCGACTCCATGGAGCCGGCGTTTCGCGATGCATGGGATATGCTGGATATCACGTACACCGATTTCGTGCGCACCACCGAGCCGCGCCATGCGCGTTCCGTCAAGAAGTTCTGGCAGGAGCTTTTCGACAAGGGCTGGTGCTACAAGGGCAGCTACGAGGGCTGGTACTGCGTGCACGAGGAAACGTACTACGCCGAGAGCGACCTTGAGAAGAACGAGGAAGGCGCGTTCGTCTGCCCCGATTGCAAGCGCCCCGTGCAGAAGGCGGGCGGCGAGGAGAACTGGTTCTTCAAGCTGTCCGAATTCCAGGAGCCGCTGCTCAAGTTCTACGAGGAGCATCCGGATTTCATCCGCCCCGAAACGCGCAGGAACGAGATCGTGTCGTTCGTGGCCGGCGGCCTGAAAGACCTGTCCATCAGCCGTTCCACGTTCGATTGGGGCGTGCCGCTGCCGTTTGACGAAAGCCACGTGGCGTACGTGTGGGCCGACGCGCTGATCGCGTACCTCACGGGCATCGGGTACGCCGACGACGAACGCTCCGACGAGTTCGAGCAGCGCTGGCCCATGCAGTACCATTTCGTGGGGAAGGACATCACGCGATTCCACTGCGTGATCTGGCCCGCCATGCTCATGGCCGCAGGACTGCCCATCACGCATACCGTGTTCGGGCACGGCTTCCTGCTGACCAAGGGCGAGAAGATGTCGAAGTCTCGCGGCAACGCCCTCAAGCCGGCCGATCTGGTAAAGGTGTTCGGTGTGGACGCGTACCGCTACTATTTCATGAGCGACGTCCAGTTCGGCAGCGACGGCTCCATTTCCATGGAGCGCATGGTGCAGGTGTACAACGCCGATCTGGCGAACACGTGGGGCAACCTGTGCAGCCGCGTGTTCAACATGACGAAGAAGTACTTCGACTCGAAGGTTCCGGAGGCACCGGCGTTCGCTGCGGAAAACCCGCTGCGCGAGATCTCCGACGAGCTGTATGCCGAATACGACGCGTGCATGTCCCAGGTTGACTTCACCGGTGCGGCGGCTGCGGTGCAGAAGCTTGCCGGTCGCGTGAACCTGTACGTGGAGGAGTCCGCGCCGTGGAACCTGGCGAAGTCCGAAGAGACGGCTGACCAGCTGAAAGCCGTTATCTACAATGCGCTCGAGGCCATTCGCATCATCGCGCTGTACATGGCTCCGTTCATGCCGAACACGTCGGCCGAGGTGTTCCGTCGCTTGAGTTTGGGCGACATCACGGCCGTGACCGACATCGAAGCCGCTACGGCATGGGGCCAGCTTCCCGCCGGCAACCAGGTGGAGATCGGCGATCCGCTGTTCCCGCGCTTGGATATGGACTCTATCGATCTGAATATGGAATAAGCGCGTTTCGCCGGCCGCCGGGTCGGCGGAACCACCCGACGCTGCGGTACGTTCTCGCACGAAGATCACGCGCGGGAGCGTACCTCGCTGACCTGGGGAGAACCTGCAAGAAAGAAAGGGCCTGCCCATGACCGACGAACGACAAGAACCCGTTTTCGACGACCCGCTGTTTCGTCAGAAGCGCAAGCATGGAACGTACCGCGTGGTAGAAGCGCCGCAGCTGGAGGCCGAGGTGGCCGATACGCACGTGCATTTGCAGCTGTTGCCCGACCCGTCGCTTGCGATCGCGCGCTGCGCCGCGCACAAGGTGGGCTTCCTTTGCACGATCGTCGATGCGTTCGAGGACGGGTCGACCACGTTCGATCGTCTGAATTCGTGGCGCTTCGAAGCGGCTGCCGCTGCGAAGCGTTTCACGGGATGGACTTGAAGCGATCCGTTTCCGCGCGTGCCGCGGATTCGCATTGCAACGGGATGCCATCCCCATAACGCGCGGTACTACGACGACGGGTTGGAAGCCGATCTGCGCGCGCGACTGGCCGATCCTCGCGTGTGCGCCGTCGGCGAGATAGGGCTGGACTTCCATTACGATTTCTCGCCGCGCGAAGATCAGCGCCGTGCGTTTCGCCGTCAGGTTCGCCTGGCGAAAGAGGCGGGGCTTCCCGTTGTGCTGCACGTGCGCGAGGCTCACGACGAGGCGCTTGCCCTCATGCGCGAAGAGGGCTTCCCTGCGGCGGGGACGCTGCTCCACTGCTTCAATTTGGGGTGGGACGTGCTGGAGCCGTGGGTCGAAGAGGGGTGCTATGTGGCCTTTGGCGGGCCGCTCACGTTCAAGAACGCCGACGACGTGCGCGATGCCGCCTCTCGCGTTCCGGAGAATCGCCTGGTCACCGAAACGGACGCTCCGTACATGACGCCTGAGCCCATGCGCGGCATGACCTGCGGTCCCGAGCACGTCATCTTCACCGCAGAGCGCATGGCGCAGGTGCGCGGGTGCGAGCCGGGGCAAGACCGCGCGACGCTTCTTGAGCGCATGATGGAAAACGCGCGCGATCTGTTGGATCGCCCTGCAACGGCGTGGCAGAAGGCGGCGTCCGAAGCTCGAGCAGCCGGTTCCGCAGGTGCTGCCTTGTCGCGCGAAGGGTTGTGATGCACGTGAATCGCCTGATTATATGCGGGTCTCCGCGCGCGCGAGGTCGTAGCGCGGCCTTGTGCGAGGCGATTCGGTGGGCGTACGAGGATGCGTGCCCCGACGATCGCGTCGACGTGGTCATGCTGTCCGACGTGCATATCGCGCCGTGCACGGGGTGCGATGTGTGCAGGCGAAACGTGCCCGGGCGCGACGAGCTGTACTGCATCATCGCCGACGACATGGTGCGCGTTCGCCGGCTGCTCAACGAGTGCGATCAGCTTGTCGTGGTGACGCCGGTGTACTTTGCCGGGGTCCCCGCGCAGTTCAAGGCGTTTCTCGATCGGCTGCAACCTTACTTTTGGACGAATCGCCGTCAAGAGCGGAAGCGCCCCGCTGACCTGCACGTGATGGGGGAGGGCGGCGATCCGCACGGATTCGGCCCGCTTGTGGGCACCGTGCGATCGGCTTTGGCCGTGGCGGGGCTTCGGCTGGATACGGTGCATGATTGGGTGGGCCTTATTCCGCCTGATGGCAGCGTGCCCGAAGGTACTGACGTTTTGACGGGCGGGCGCGTGCACCCCGCTTCGGCTTACACGTGCTCGGGCCCCGATGGCGTCCATCCGCGTGCGGTCGAGCCGCGCGCCGAAACTGCGACAGGAGATTCGCTATGACCAAGCTTTCGCCTTTGGCGAGCGTGGCTGAAACGCGTGCGGTTCTGGAAGCGCACGGCTTGACGACCAAGTACTCGCTTGGCCAGAACTTCCTCATCAACGACGCTATCCTGCAAAAGATCGTCGCGCTGTCCCAGGTGTCCGAAAGCGACGACGTGTTGGAGGTGGGCCCCGGAATCGGGACGCTTACCATCGCTTTGCTGAAGCATGCGGGGCGCGTCGCGTCGGTCGAGCGCGATGCGGATCTGCCTGCCGTGCTGGCGGAAACGCTTGCGCCCTGGGCGGACCGCTTTACGCTGATCAGCAAGGATGCGCTTGATTTGCGCACCGAGGACTTGCCGTTTTCCCCGACCAAGCTGGTAGCGAATCTTCCGTATGCGGTTGCCGCCACCGTGGTGCTCGATTACTTCGAGGGCTTTGCGTCGCTGGAAAGCGCCACCGTTATGGTGCAGAAGGAAGTCGCCGACCGCATGGCGGCGCAGCCCGGCACCAAAACGTACGGCGCGTACACCGTCAAGCTGCGCCTGTACGCGGAGCCGGCGGGTCGTTTTGCGGTGGGGCCGGGCAACTTCTTCCCGCCTCCGCGCGTGGAAAGCGCGGTCCTGCGGCTCGATCGTCGTCCCGTGTTCGACGAGGCCGGCGATCCGCTTGACGCCGCCGCCCTCAAGGCTGCTGCCGTGATGGCGGACGCATCGTTCGCGACGCGCCGCAAGACCATAGCGAATTCGTGCAAGACGTATTTCGGCGGGCGCGGTGCCGAGGGGGCGCGCGTGATCGAGCGCCTGCCCGAACTGCTTGATCATGCCGGCATCGACCCCAAGCGTCGTGGAGAAACCCTTGACCTGCCCGAGTTCATTAAGCTGGGAGCTGCTTTGCAGCAAATCGTTTAGGGGCGAAGCGGGGAGGCGGAGCCCGTGAGCCAGGGGAGACGCCTCGCCGGCGCAGCGCTCTTGCCTTGTTGCGGGCGGGCCAACGACCCGCCCATTTCTCGCGTCTTAGGCTGCGTTCTTGAAAGCTTGCAGCAGCTTTTTCCTGAGCGCCTTGCCTTTTCCGCATTTGGGGTTTGCGAGCGGACATGACTTTTTGCAACAAGGGCATGTCCGCCCCTCAATCGGACTTCCGCTTTTTTTCGCGGAAGCCTTCTTGCTTTTCTCGACGGCCTTCGCGGACTTTTTCTTCTTGGCGGCTTTCTTCTCCTGATCGCGTTTCTTTCCCATGGTGCTTCCTGCTCGTCCTCGTCCTTATATGATGCCAATAAAGTAGCATATAAGGACGAAGCTTGTGAACGAGCAAAACGAAAGCGACATAGTTTACCTAAGAAAACATTGCGTAGAGCACGCGAGCGATTCTGCATGAAAAAGGTTGTAAGGGGCTGAAAACATGCGAATTAAGGGGGATTCGTGCAGATTTCCCTCTGTATTGACTGTAATGGTATAATTTTAATTTGTTATCTCTGTATATAGCATAAGCGAGAAAGAGTGAGCATGGATTTAGCGAAACAAGCCAAAATCGTCGACTCCATTCATGATACGTTACATGACTTCGTCGGTCAACGCCTAAAAGTGCGCGCCAACATGGGCCGCTCCAAGATTGTTGAGAGCGAAGGCGTGCTCATGCAGGTGCACCCTCAGTTGTTCATCCTGGAGGTCGATCGCAAGCGCGGGCGCACCGCTCGTCAGTCCTACCAGTACGTTGACGTTCTAACCGGCATGGTTGAGCTTTCCCAGAACGGCGAGCCGCTGTTCGAGCCCTTCGTGCCCGAGGCCGAAGGCGCCGTTTCCGAGGTTAGCCCCGCTGAGGGAGAGAAAGTACTTTCCTAGCCTTTTGGCATACTTATAGAGAAGGCGGGCACCGTGCGAACGGGCCCGCCTTTCGTTTCGAGTCGCTTGACGCTTGGCCTACGCTTCGATCACGTTGCCTTCGGCGTTGACGAAGTACGCGGCAAGGATGGCGGGATGCTTGCGAGCGAAAGCGCATCCGCGCTCTATGCCCAGCGCCAGCAGCGTGGTCGAGTATCCTTCGGCGTCAATCGATCGGCGCGCGAGCACGGTTGCGCCCGCTGCGTCGGTTTGGACGGGGTACCCTGTTTCCGGGTTCAGGATATGATGGTACAGCGCGCCGTTCCGGGTGAAGCACCGCTCGTACACGCCGCTTGTTACTGCGGAAGCTTCCCTGATCGCAACAGCTCCTACCAGTGCATGCTTGTCGCGTGGGTCTTGCAACCCGATGCGCCAAGGGCTTCCGTCCGGCTTTTGCCCGTGCGCAACCACGTTGCCGCCTAAATTCACGATGAACGATTCAAGGCCGTGCGATGCTAGGAGTTCCGCCAGGCGATCGGCTATCCATCCCTTGGCTATTCCGCCTACGTCCACTGCCGCTTGCGGGTCGTCGAGCCGTGCTTCCCAGCCGCCGTCCGTTTGCTCCACGTGCACGCCGCGCCAATTCACATGGGAAAGGGCTTCCTCCAAGGCTATTTGATCAGGTATGACGCCCTTGTGGAAGTTCCAGAGGCGCACTGCAGCCCCCATGGTGATGTCGAACCGCCCTTCGCTGTCCGCGCAGTAGCGCAAAGCTTCGTTCAGAAGCTGGGCAGTATCGGCTCCAATGGGCGTCGACGCCCCCTCGGCAGCGTTGAGGCGCGCTATGTCCGAATGGGGAAGCGTGCGCGACAGCGATCGCTCGAACGAGCGGCAGGCAGCGCGCGCGTCTTCGAACGCGGTGCGGCATCGATCGGGGTCGGCGTAGGCTTGCAACGTGACGACGGTGTTGAACGCATAGAACCGATGCGTCATCATTCCGGTGTCGCTGGGGCCGTGCGTTTCGTGCTCGTGCTCGAGCGGTATCGCGTCGCGCTTGGGCGCGCCTGTTTCGAAAGTATCCATGCGCACAGTATACGGCAAAGCCCTTCACCGGGACGTTCGCTTCCTGCGGCAAGGAGCTTCCCGGACTTTTTGCAGACTGCTGCCTGATAGGAACAGCAAGCGGAACTTTCTTGTGCGGTTGCGACTGCGACTCGCCTTGGAGCTAGTCTTGCGGCTCTGAGGTGGAAACGTTCTGGCGGGCAATGCTGGATTGCTCGCTGATGGCGCGCACCACGTCGTCTCTCAGCGAGGGCACGTCGTCGGTCGAGTCCGCGGTGTCGAAAAGCGACGCGATGGCTTGCGAGAGTTCGATGATGCGGAGGTTCAGCTCGCGATCTGAAGATGTTCCCATAATCGTTTCCTTCCTTCTTTCGCTTGGCTTGTCGTCAATGATGCTCGGGCATGGCTTGCGGTTTTCTTCTTAGGCGCGTGACGATGCCAAGCAGGTAGCGCTCTGCTTGGAGCATCGCTTTGTTGGCATTGCCGCTTGCGTGCACGAAGCAAAGTGGGATGGAGATAAGATCTTCGGGTGCAAGGGGCAGCGCAACGGCGTTCGGATAGAGTTCTTGCAAGGCTGGATCGTCGATGACGAACACCGCACCGTGCTCTTTGTCGAGAAAGCGCCGATGGGCCTCAACGAACGGTTCGAGCATAGTGTAGCTTGGCTCGACGTTCTTCGCGCGAAGGTGGTCGGCTATGACGCCTTGGCAGTACCTGATGTCTTCCGGGGCCGCTAAAGGGGTTTTCCGAAGGTCCTCAAGGTGAATCGCGCTTCTTGATGCAAGCGGATGGTTTTGCGACACCATCAGGGACGGCTGAACGGAATGCAGCTTTATGCAAGTGATGTTCGGCTTGGTCACGCGGCCGAGGATGACGGCGCCGTCGATGAGTCCTTCTTCGACGGCGGACAATCCCGTGCTGCCCGCGTTGAACGACAAAGACAGCTTTATCTGGGGGTACGACGCGTTGAACGCCGAAAAGTCTTGGACGTGCAGCACGTTCCCTCGGCAGGGCGAGCACGCCACGGACACCGCTGCCCGGCCTTCTTTCGATTGCCCGGCTGCGTGGTCTTTCGCGAGCGATTCCAGGTCCGCCAAGCAGCAGAGCACTTCCGATGCGCGTATGCAGAACAGGCGGCCGAACTCGGTGGGCTCGACGGCACGTCCCGTCTTTTCGCAAAGACATACGTGGAGTTCGCGCTCTAGGTCGCCAACGGCTTTGGAGATTGCTTGCGGCGTCACGAAAAGCTTCTTTGCAGCCATGGAGAAACTGCCGTATCGCACGGTGGTTACGAAGTATTCCAGCTGACTGATGTTCATGGACGTCGTTCTTTCGAAGGGTTGGCCTCTCTGGTTCGCTCAGGTACAAATTTATCATAAAACATTAAATTGCTGTGTAGTTTTGCGAGTAAATGGATTGAATAAAGCCCCAGATGATAGCCGTAATTTCAATACGTAACCCCCGGATTACATATTGAAGCTAATTATCATATATCAATTGTATTGCTTGCAACATTTGATTGATCGTTGGTACGTTTTGTTCTTTTGGGGCAAGGGGGCCGCCACCATAATGCTTGACGTAAGCGATTCGACTGCGACGAGGAGCGTGTATGAAATTCGCCGAGGGTGTTGTTTCGTTCGAGTTTGCGGGAGTGACGCTTGTGGGGTGTCTTTCGACGGGGTATGTGATTGGCCTGGACGAGGCGGGCGCGGGCGTTTGCGCGCGCATGTTCAAGGAAAACGTGCCGGTGGAAGACGTTTCCGCTGTCGATCCTCTGCTGCTTGAGCACTTGGTCAAGGGAGGGTTCTTCCAGGAGGCCGTTGCGTCCGAGCGCGTGCTTTCCGCCTATCTTCACGTTACGCAACGCTGCAATTTGACGTGCGCTGGGTGCTATTCCTTGGATGATCAGCGCAATGCGCTTGACGATGCTCCTCTTGCCGATGTTTTGCGCGGCGTGGACGAGCTGGCTGTCGCCGGCGCATCGAGGTTGGTTGTTTCGGGTGGCGAACCGTTTTTGCGCGACGATCTTCCCGCTATTGTCGAGCATGCGAAGCGAGCGTGCGGCTTGGCGTCGGTGACGGTGCTTTCCAACGGAACGTGCATGTCCCGTGCCGCTTTGGAGCGCATGGCGCCTTTTGTCGACTGCGTGTCCGTATCGTTCGATGGATGTTCTGAGGGCTCGCGGGCGTACATTCGTGGAAAGCAGCGTTTTTCCGAGCTGGTCGAAGCGGTGCGCATGGTGCGCGAAGCGGGCATCGCCGCGCATATTATCCCGACGGTTCATGCGCGCAACGTGAACGATCTTGCCGATTACGTGAGGCTGTCCAAGGATTTGGGAGCAACGCTCAACTTCAGCCTGCTTACCTGTGAGCCATCCGACGAGGTTTTGGGAGGCTTGCTGCCGGGGGATGAAGAGCTGCGCATGCTGGGTCGCTCTTTGCTGACGCTCGGAGAAGGCAAGCCGATTCCCGCCATGGACGCGCCGGTGGGGATGAGCCTGTCGGTTCGTCGAAACTGTGGGGCTGGATACAATACGCTGAGCATTGCCGCCGATGGGACGATATACCCTTGCCACATGCTGCATCGTGGCGAATATGCGATGGGCAATGCGTTTTCCGGATCGGTGGCCGAGGCGCTCAGGTCAAACGTGTCGCGGATGTTCCGCATGCTCGACGCGGCGGAGTTCGAGGACTGCGGAGCGTGCCGCTATGTGCGAATCTGCGGGGGTGGCTGTCGGGCCCGCTCGCTGTTCGAATCGGGCGATTTGGAATCGAAGGATTCCTATTGCCTGATGACCCAGGCGTTTTACGATGCCTTGGGTCGAGCCATGTCCGAGTCCATTCAGGGAAGGAGGTAGGCCCATGCTGTTTTATAGCGATGTCGATCCGAAAGCGATCTGCTATCCTATTGGCATTAACGGTTCTTGCTTTGCAATAGGCATTTAGATCGGTTGGCGGGGAGGGTTCTCCCCGCCTTCTTAAGTTGCCGCGATCGAGATGTGCGATCGGCGCAGAGCTTGCACCGTCGTGATTTGTTTTCGGAAGGGGATGTGGGCATGTTCGGCGGTGAGCCTCTATCGGTGGAAGATTCTTTGGCCAGGACGGGCAGGGTGTGCAAGACGATCAGCTTGCTCATGAAGGTTGTTTTCGTGTTGCTTTGCGCGTGGTGGCTGGCTTCTGCGAGCGTGATGGCTTTCTCACTGATCGTTCCGGGCTTTTACGATTACGCGGTCACCTTCCCGTTTTTTCTGGTGTACATTGCCTCTTCGGCGGCGATGGCCACGGTTTGCGTGACGCTTATCAAGGTGTTTTCGGACGCATCGAAAGGTCGGTCTCCTTTTACCATGCTTCAGGTTCGCCGTCTGAGGGTTGTGTCGGCGTTCTTCCTGGTATACGCTGTGCTTGAGGTTGTGCTTACCAGCGTTGTCCCATTCATGGCGGGCGGCGTTGACGAAGGCTTTGTTCCCACGTTGAACCTTTTTCCCTTTGTTGCTTCGGCGGTCATCTTCGCTTTTTCGTTTGTGTTCAAATACGGCGTACTTCTTCAGGAATTCTCGGACGAAACCATATAGGTGGATACATGCCAGTTGTCCTTACACTTAATAGCGTTATGGCGGACCGGGGCATTTCGCTGAACGATCTGGCGGATAAGGTCGGCATTACTAACGTGAACTTGTCTCGCATCAAGACGGGCAAGGTGAAGGCCATGCGGTTTTCGACGTTGGGGATGTTGTGCGAGGTGCTGCAGTGCCAACCTGGCGATATCCTTTCGTATATGTCGGACGAAGAGTATCGGGTCGAGTTCGGCGTCGATCCCTCCGATGATGGGTACGCTGAGCCTTGACGGATTCGGTCCTGGGCCCCGTTCGTGTACATTTTGCAGAGTGCCGCAAAATGCCATTTGACAAATGGGCCCGATACGGGCAAAATGTTGCCTCGCGCGATAAGCGCACATGCCGTGGGGATGTAGCTCAGCTGGGAGAGCATCACGTTCGCAACGTGGGGGTCGTGGGTTCGAATCCCATCATCTCCACCACGGAATTTTGATCGGGGCGAGCCCAATGGCTTCGCCCCGATTTTCGTATGGAGTGCTTTGTAGGCGACATTGAATCTTGGTAGATTGCTTTTAGCTGGACTGGTCGAAAGGCCCGGGTTCGTTCTGCGGCGGGGGAGATCTTTCGCCATCTTTATGCTTTCCGAAGGTTTTTGCATATCCGAGTTATCAAATTAGTAATCATTTTGTTATTGCAGCTTGATTTTCATTTTTTGCCAATCCATTCTATTAGCAATCTATACTTTGATCGATACAGGGTATCGACGTGTAGCTTATTATGATGATGGGAATTGGTGGTTGTACAAAGGTGGCCTTATGAAACTCGAACCTTTCTATTGCGACATGCATATCCATACGTACTCAGATGCGAACAAGCGAGAAAATGCGACCTATGATGCCTCAATGCTCATAGAGAAAGTTCGTCTGAATGCCAAGGGTAAGAAAATAATGATTTCTCTTACCGATCATAATGTGATTAATGGGGAAGCTTATAAAGAGGTATTGTCGAAATGTGACTCTGACCTTGTTTTGATCGTCGGCGTCGAACTACATGTATCCTCTAACGGCTCTAGGCCTTACCATGCCCATGCATACTTTGATGCCTCTCCATCTGATGAGGGATTTATAAATAGAATTAATCGCATCCTCGATTCGCTGTATCCCAATAAGCTTCCTGGGAAAGACGACCAGATTCCTACTTTGTCCCAGATCTTAAACGAGCTGCGTAAAGAAGAGTTCCTCTTCCTTCCTCATGGAGGACAATCTCACAGCACATTCGACAATGCGGTAGGCGAAGATGAACTGTGCGATGACCTAATAATGAGAAGCGTTTATTACAACACCTTCGACGGCTTTACGGCTCGCTCTAGCTCGAACGTCGAAAATACGGTAACCTATTTCGAAAAAATCGGAATCGCGCAGTTCACAAACCTTTTGACAGGATCTGACAACTACACTCCATCGGAATATCCGACTCCCAAAGCTGCGAAAGCTGACGCTTTTACACCAACATGGATTTATGCCGATCCGAGCTTTAATGGCCTGAGATTGGCATTGTCTGAGGAGTCTCGCCTGCGGTACGGTAATGTGCCTCCGGACATATACTCGACCCTTGTACCGTCGATCGAAAGGGCGCAACTCAAAAGCAAAAACATTGATTTAGACATATCTCTTTCCGCAGGCCTTAACGTTGTAATTGGTGGCTCATCTACGGGTAAAACTCTTCTTCTGGAAGCGATTGCTAGAACCACGAACGCCATCACGGATGAAGATAGGCACGAATGTTACGATAAGTTTGGGGTTGACGATATCGTACTTGATCGTAACGACAGCACAATCCCATATTATATTAATCAGAGTTATATTTCTAAAGTCGTAGACAAATCTGTTGACCATGAAACCATCGAGAGTATTCAGATACTAAAAGATGTGTTCCCTCAGGATCAGGATGCCTCGGATGGACTTGATGCCGATTTCGAGACGGTCAGAGCATTGGTGTCGAAATTGTTTGCCGCAGCAGAAAAGGTGCAGAATGCGGAATTAGCGCTCGGGCGACTTCGAACGCCCGAAGACCTTATTCTGAGCCAATCGCTAGACAGCAATCCTATAACCCTTATGCGGCTTGAACATGAACTTGAAGAGAAGCTTTCTTGGAAACCGCAAGTTGAGACGAAGTTAGAAAACGCGCTGTCCGAGGCGGAAGCTTTATTCGAGACTAATCCTTTACTTGAGTCTTTCAAGCGCGAGGCGGATTTGGTGAGGATTGCCATAGCCGAAGGCAAAAGGATCACCAAACTCAGTAGCGAAGTAAATTCTGTATTGAAAGATTTCGAGGAGCTATACTCCGCTACCGGGGAGTCAATGAAGCAGTCTGATAAACAGAAGAAAGATGACTTCAAATCTGTATTGAAGTCAATAACCGAACTGCGCGATGGACTAATTGATTTTGATTCCACGAAGGCTCGGCTGGTTAAACTGAATTTTCAAGCGACGCCGCGCACTGAGGAGCTTGCCGGTCATCACTTGAGTGTAATCTATTCATTCAGGATGTCTCCAGACGTTCTTCTCGCGGCGATCAACAGTGTGTTGAATAGCGATCACCGTTTCGACCGTTTTGAGGACGTTGCTGCAGAGAATTTGACAATTCGTAAGACCGACGGCAGAAAAAAGATAAAATCTATGTCCTCCTTTTCGAATGCCGTTACCGCAGCGCTTGAAAAAGAGAAAAAACGCACGTTCAGTATTATTACGGCAAATGGCGTAGACTGGGCCTTGTTGAGCGAGGGAAGAAAGACGGCGGTACTTCTCGACTTGATATTGAGCTTCAAAGGAAACACTGCGCCTTTGCTTATCGACCAGCCTGAAGACAACCTCGCATCCGATTACATTAACGGTGGACTATCGGGCGCGATCCGCGGAAGCAAAGCTACGAGGCAGACGATTGTGGTGACACATAACGCGACCATTCCAATGATGGCAGATGCTCAAACCGTTGTGCTTTGTCGTAGTGAAGGTGGCAAATTGATCGTTAGGTCGGCACCCCTGGAGGGAGTCATCGAAGGGAAGCGCGCATTGGATTGGATTGCGGATATCACTGATGGAGGAAAGCAATCTGTCCAGAAAAGGTTTAGGAAATACAACTTTAGAAAATTTGGTGATTAAAATGACTGTTAAACTTGATTTTTCTCGTTCGACTGATGGAAACTCTAGCGTAAAAATGACTTTAGGAGAGAACGAGCCGAAGGACTTCGAATACATCGCCTTCGTGAAGTATCTTTTCCATAATCAAGACGAACAACTCTTTATTTCGACGGACGATACCTATCTGCCCGAGCAAAAGCAGCAGCTTCAGAATATGGTTGGCAAAATCGAAGAAAAGGTAAAGGGTTTGACTCCTTCCACGACTGAAAACGGGGTAATTTAAGAATAGATTTTTTAGGATTCGGAGCTATTTTTTTAACCGTGAGTACATAGGCGCCGCGTTAGTCATATGCAGACTATGTTGCAGCCTTGCAAGCAGAAGGGCGCATCACCATTTTAGTTACTAAAGTAATTGTGATGGTATACGTACCTTTTGGGAGAGCATCACGTTCGCAACGTGGGGGTCGTGGGTTCGAACCCCTTCATCTCCACCACGGAATTTTGATCGGGGCGAGCCCAATGGCTTCGCCCCGATTTTTTCTCTTTCCGCATAGTGGGGAATCGTCGGCTTTCGGCTTAATTAAGGATTCCCGCCTTTAAGCTTTTTTCAGTCGGTCCAGGATGTCTTCCACCATTTTGGCATCTTGGATTTTCGTTATAGCGAAGCACTTCCTGCCGGCGTCCTTGAGCGATGCCCCGATGTGATATCCGATTGAATCGTCGATAATCAAGAATCGGTCGTGGAAGGCCCGAGTGTGGTGCACTTTCAATGCGGGATACTGAAAGTTGAACGTGTCGATGTCGGTTTGCGTCAACCTTGTATTGGGCAACGTATGGATGGTCACAGTCGCCCCCGTCGCTTTCTTAGCCAAGATGTTGAGCGTCGAAACGTCGACATAGCTGTCTATGAGCACGATCTTGTACTGGGCTTTCTGAATGAGTTCGACCAGAAGACTGAAAGCATCGAATAACTGACCATCGAAGAAAGCTTTCTGGGTTGTCTCAGGCGCGCTATCTATACAGGCAAAAACCTGGTCGAGCTTTTTGTCGGTCTCCTTCTGATATTCAAGCTGCCTCAGTTCTACTTGTCCGATACGTTCGAAAAGAGCCGCATTGTTTGCGAGGAATCGACGGGTCTCCACAAAGGCGTCCATGATGCGAATGCTCGTCTCGACTGCGATGTCGCTACGGAGAACTGCAGAAAGCATCGCGATCCCTTGTTCGGTGAACACATATGGAAGATAGCGCCTTCCTCCTCTTCCGTTTGAGGTCACAGTTTGTGACCTCAAACGTTCGTACTCTTCTGAGGTAAGCCGGAATCGGAATCTCTCGGGAAAGCGGTTTTCGTTACGCCTCACTGCTTGATTGAAAACCTTGGTTTCCACGTCATACAGCATTGCCAGATCACTATCTAGCATGACCTGCTGGTTTCGCATAACGTAGATGAGGCTCTTGACATCGATGGGGTCGAATGAAGTCAAAGCGATATCGTTGGTCGCTTTAGTTCCGCTGCTCATCTCAACGCCGTCGTTTTCCAAGGCCGTTCCTTTCAGAAGCCGGTAAAACGAGTATGCCTAAAAACAACAGCGCAATCAAGAGTGCCTCGAGCCCCTTCTTGTTCGAGGGATATGGTGGGTCGTTTTCAAGTCAAAGAACGAATTACCAATTAAGTTACTGAATTTTGATGATGCACGTACCTTCCGGGAGAGCATCACGTTCGCAACGTGGGGGTCGTGGGTTCGAATCTCATCATCTCCACCACGGAAATTAAATGCAGGTCGGGAAACCGGCCTGCATTTTTGATTTTCTGGACAGGGAGGGTGCGAAGCTGCGAGTGCATACGCACTCGCAGCGCAACCACGTCGCATGCGGCTTGCCCGATGCGACGCCCGTCGCCTTAGCTTCTCTTCTGCTCGTACATCCTGGAATCGGCCAGTTGAAGGACTTCTTCGAAGTTCGATCCTTCGGTCGGGAAGGTGGCGTAGCCGAAACTCAAGGCAATCGGCAATTCGGTCTGCCCGATGTCGACGCGTTCGCTGTTCAGGCTTTCCAGCTTGGAGCAGAACGCGCGAATCCCGTTTTCGCCGGACACGCCTCGAAGCACGATCGCAAGCTCGTCTCCACCCAGTCGGATAGCCAGATCGTCGCTGCGTATCATCGACTGTATCCTGTCGGCAACGCTGATCAGCAGCCTGTCGCCGGCATCGTGGCCGTAGGTGTCGTTGATGTTCTTGAAGTTGTCGAGGTCCAGGTAGAAGATCGTATAGGAACCGGAGCCTTCGGCTGTCAAGGATTCGAATTCCTTGAGCTTGCTCCTGTTGCCAAGCCCGGTCAGGTTGTCGACGAACGCCTCGTTGCGCGCGCGGTCTAGCTCGTCTTCCTTTCTTCTCAGGTACCTGAATCGCATGATGGACATAAGCAGGCCCGATAGGAACACGGTCAAAACGATGGCGCCTTCCAAGCTGTCCGGACGCTTTTCGATGTCAAGCTGCCAAAATCCGTTCGCCAGGGGAATCTTGACGGACACGGCGCCGCGCCCCGTATAGTTGCTGCTGGCCTCCATAAGCGTCTTTTCTCCTCCATTGACCGTGGCGCTCAACTCGTACTCGCATCCCAGCATGTCGACCGTTTCCAGGTCGATGGTTTCAAGCACGCTCCGAGTGTCCATCACAAGAGACACCATGCCCCAGAACTCTTCCGTTCCGTTTTCGTCCGGCAGAAACACTGCCTTTCTCAAAATCAACCCCGACCCCCCTTGGGTAAGCTCGTAGGGTCCGGATAGCACGGGCTCGCGGGTTTCCAGAGCGATCTCCGCTTCTTTTTTGCGCTCGGGCATTTCGAAAATGTTGTCGCCGATAGCGCTTTCGTTCCCTTCGCGGGGGAATACGTGCTCGACGATGCCATGGGGGAGAAACGAGATATTGCGCACTTCCGGTTGACGGGCTATGGGGTCGAGCAGGATTTCCAGTTCGTCGTCGGAAAGCGTATCGTAGCCGGATTCCACTACGGCTTCCGCAAGCTCGATCCCCAAGTAGGCTTGGCCAAGGGTACTCTCTATGCGGCCGCTGCCAAATTGCAGGAACGTTCCCAGGTCGCCCTGGTCCCTGTTTAGGAATCCGAGGGACAAGATAAGCACGACCAAGATGTCGATGGCCAGCATGGCAACCAGCGAAGCTGTCGAGTTTCTGATTCCTGCACGCATGGGGCTCCTATAGTTGAAGCAAGACCCGCTCGGGCGCAAACTCCTTAGACATGAGAAAGATATGCGCGTCACTCATAAGTCCATGATACCGCATAAACGGGTTGCGACATTGAGGATCGAAACCGCATCGGCATGAGGCTGACGCAGCATGTAAGGGTTTTTCCCTAATGCGCAAGGTGAAATCCCCGCAGTTGATCTTGGTATGCTCGCTTTATGTTGAGAAAGCTTGTATATTTTGTGGAGGAGAGATCGTCAGTCAAAGGGAGGAGATTTGTATGACTAAGGTCAAGAAGAACAAACTCGCTCTCTGGACCGCATCGCTATGCGCGTTTGGTATGGTCATGGGGCTGGTTGCATGTGCGCCCCAGGCTGCTACCGACGGCAAAGCGGACCAGAAAGAAGAGAGCAAGACGCAGAAGGTGGAAACGCCCGCTGCAGACGAGTTCGGGGTTGTCGTTGCTGATTCGTGGAAGGACATCTATCCCGATCAGTACAAGACGTACAAGGAAAACGATGCCAACTCGCCGGATTCCGGCAAGCATAACTATCTGGAGCTGTACCCGGCTCTGAACACCATGTACAAAGGTTATGCGTTCGCATTGGGCTACGACGAGGCTTCCAGCCACGTGTATTCGCTGAAGAGCGTGAAGGAAACTCCTCGTACCATCAAGAAAGAGCAGCTTGCCGGCTGCATCACGTGCAAGACGCCGCAGTTCACCGCCATGGTGAACGAAAAGGGCGAGGGCGTCTACAAGGAGAAGTTCAACGACATGATCGGTCAGTTCACCGAGCCGATCAGCTGCTACAACTGCCACGAGAACGATCCGTCTCAGATCAAGTTGACGCATTCGTACTGGGTTGACTCGCTGGGCAACGCCGCCAACGACGACAAGGCTGCCCCGCTGGGCGCCCAGGCGTGCGGCCAGTGCCACAACGAGTACTACTTCGATGGCGAGACCAAGGCCACCACGAACCCGTACACGGGCCTCGAGCAGATGACCCCCGACGCTATTCTGGCGTACTACGACGAGCGCAACTTCAAAGATTGGGAGCATGCTGACACGCTGGCCCCCATGCTGAAGGTGCAGCATCCTGAGTTCGAGACCATCTACGGCGGCAAGCAGACCACGATGGCCAAGAACGGCTACAGCTGCGGCGATTGCCACATGGGCACCGTCGAGGGCGAGAACGGCGAGTACACGTCTCACAACTGGACCAGCCCGCTCGAGAACAAGCAGCTGCTCGAGAACGACTGCAACAGCTGCCACAAGGATCTCAAGAAGCAGGTTGCCGATTGGCAGGCTGAAGAAGAAACTCGCGTGACGGCTATCAGCGAGAAGATCGAGGCTCTGACCAAGGGCATCGCCGAGAAGTACGCTGACGAGATCGCCGCCATGAAGGCTGCCAAGGAAGCAGGCACCGAGGTTCCCGCCGCTTCCGAGGAACTGGCCTCCTTGCAGAAGCTTCAGCGCAACGCTCAGTTCTACTGGGATTTCGTGATGGTCGAAAACAGCGAGGGCGCCCATAACCCCACGCTGACGTTCGAGACGCTTGACAAGGCCGAGAAAGCTGTCGACGAGGGGCTTGCGAAACTCGCATAACGCGACAGGGACGTTCTCTCCAACGTTTCTGAGGGCAGGGGAAGGGGGCGCATGCTTCCTTCCCCTGTTCCAGGGGAGCCGGATTTCGGTCGTGCGGGGTTACGCGAGGTTATGCAAAAAATTGAGCGAAAAAAGCCGAATCACACGAAAAATGGGGGCAATCCGGGCTAATTCCCCCCAAATGGGTGATAGGTTTTTTCCCGGTTGACCGGTAGTATGCATGTGGTAAAGTTCTTGTGTTTCCGTTTGGCATCGAAACGATGCTTCCCTAAACGGATGCAGACGGGATGCAAGAGACGAGTATGTTTGAAAGGGGGTTAAAGAGTATGAGCGAAGAGGAAACCAAAGTGGAAGCCGCCACCGAGGCAACTGAGGCTGATAACTCCACGACCAAGGAAGCCGCTCCTAAGAAAAAGGGAAAGAAGTGGCCGATCGTTGTGGGTGTCGTCGCGGTTGTTTTGATTGCAGCCGGTGCCGGCTTCTGGGTTTGGCATGAGCAGCCGAGCTTCTGCAACGCCATTTGCCATACGCCGATGGATCAGTACAACGCTACGTACGACCAGGAGCCGAACACGGCAGGCGTTGACAAGTGGGGCAACGAAGTGAAGAACACCAGCTCTATGCTGTGCGTGTCGCACAAGATGCCGACCGATCAGGGCGGCGCTGGCGCAACGTGCATGAGCTGCCACATTCCGACTATGTCGGAGCAGATGTCCGAAGGCATCAACTGGGTTACCGGCAACTACGTGTATCCGCTTGAGGAGCGCACGGGCGCCGATCTGGTTGAGGCTCGCGGTCTTGAGGCTGACCAGTTCTGCCTGAACGAGAGCTGCCACAACCTGACGCGCGACGATCTGGTGAAGGCTACGAGCGGCATGGAGTTCAACCCGCACGTGCCGCAGCATGGCGAGATCGAGTGCACCGAGTGCCATAAGGCACACCGTGCGTCGGTGATGTACTGCACGTCGTGCCACAGCGAGGCCGAGGTGCCCGAGGGCTGGCTGACGGTCGCTGAGGCGAAGAAGCTCCAGACGGCGTAAAGCTTTGCTTCGTACGCTCGCGTTTCGAGCGAACAATTGAATAGCACGAGGGAGCCCGCCTTAAGCGCAATGCGCTTGGACGGGCTCCTTTTGTCAAAGGTCCGAAGAACGAAATGGCTGGTCGCGGCACGTGCGAAGTACGCTTCGCATCGCGAGCGCGCACGCCGTGGACGGTTCGCATGGCAAGCTCTTGGATTTTGCCATGGCGCTCTTCGGAACTTTGAGACATTGCAGAAAACAGTACGGGAAACAGCATGAGGAGGCGAGCGTGAACGCGAAAACGAAACGTCGTATGGTCGTGGTGACGGGGATTATCGTTATGGTGCTGGTCGTGGTCTTGGCCGTGGTCGGGGGATCGAGCTCTGCCAAGAGCGTTTCGATTGCAGAAGCTGCAACCGGGGGATACGCTGACCAGAAGATCCAGGTGAGCGGCAACGTGGTGGAGAATTCTTTCGAAACGAAGGACAACGTGCTGACGTTTGCCATTTACGACCCCGAAGGCGACAAGTCCCAGCAGGTCAAAGTGCGCTTCGAGGGCGGCGTTTCGGCTACGTTCGGCAATGACGTGACGGCAATCTGCACGGGCAAGATGACCGAAGAAGGCATTCTGAACGCGTCCGAGCTGGTTACGAAGTGCCCGTCGAAGTACGAGAACTCGGCCGACGCGCTTACGGTCGCCCAGTTGGTGGGCTACGGCGACGAGGTGCTTGACAAGCCGGTCAAGGTGGCTGGCTCGGTGAAGACCGGCACGCTGGTCGCGGCCGGGTCGGGCGACCGCTTCGTGCTCGTTGACGCGGAAAGCGGGGAAGAGCTGCCGGTTCTGTTCGACGGCGCCATCTCCGACGAGATCAAGGACGGCACCCAACTGGTGCTGACGGGCTCCATCAACGCTGGCGGCAAGTTCGCCGCGACCGAGGTGGCTTTGCAGGGCTAGCGGAAACGCGAATCTTAAGACGATAGGCGGCGGCTTCGGCCGCCGCTTCGGAAGGAAACTACATGGCAACTATTGGTGTGATCGGGCTTCTGGTCGCTTTTGCGGGCGTGGCGGTGTCCGTCGTGTGCCTGCTTGCGGGCGCGCTGCTTGCGCGCAAGCGCTCAGGCGGTATAGGCGAGACGCTGACCTGGGGCGGCCATATCGGCGTGATCCTGTCGGCGGTGGCGCTGACGTTCTGCTGCGGCATCCTGGTCTTCTGCTTCATGACGGGCGACATGAGCATCGAATACGTTTTGCGCCAGCACAGCGACGCTTCGGGCGAGCTGGCCTGGCTGTACAAACTGTCCGGCTTGTGGGCCGGTCGCGAGGGCTCTCTTCTGTTCTGGGCGTGGCTCATCGCCGCGTTCAACGCGGTGGTGGCCGTGCGCAATTTGAAAAGCCCGCGCAAGCTGGACTCCATGGCCTTGCTGGTCAGCCAGCTGGTGCTGGCCGCGTTCGTGGGCGTGCTGCTGCTTTCCGAAAGCAACATGCCGTTCACGGCTACGCCGCTCAAGTACTTCAATTCTGACGGCACGCTGACAAGCTCGGCTTCCATGCTGGGCATGAACACGCTGCTGGAGCACTGGGCTATGGCCATTCACCCGCCCACGCTGTTCATCGGCTACGCAGGTTTGACCATCCCGTTCGCGTACGCCATTGCCGCGCTCATCGTGAACGACTCCTCTAAAGAGTGGGTGGTCCGTTCGCAGCGCTACACCCTGTTCTCGTGGTTCTTCCTGGGCGTGGGCATCGGCCTGGGAGCGGTTTTGGCGTACGTCGTGCTGGGTTGGGGCGGCTACTGGGGCTGGGACCCCGTGGAGAACGCAAGCCTTTTGTCGTGGCTTGTGGGCGTGGCCCTCATCCACAGCTTCACCGTGTATCGTCAACGCGGCGCGTTCAAGCGCTGGAGCGTGATGTGCGCGTGCCTGACGTTCGCGTTCGTAATCGTGGGCACGTTCATCGCGCGTTCCGGCTTGGTTCAGTCGGTTCACGCGTTCGAGGGCGACCCGGTTTCGCTCGTGCTGTTCGGGGCGCTGATCGTGCTGTCCGTCGTGGCCGGTATCGTTGGGCTGGTCGTCCGTTGGAAGAGCTTCGGTCCGGGCGCTTCGGGTTCCGACGATGTTGAGAACATGCTCTCGAAGGATGCGGCCTACTACTTCAACAACGTGATCATGGTGGTGTTCGCCACGTTGCTGGCGTACCTGACCATCGCCTCTGCGCTGCCGGGTTGGATGCCGTTTGGCGGCCAGGCTATTTCCGCTGGCACGTACAATGCCATCGCCCGTCCTTTGGGCATTGTCTACCTTGCCATTTTGGCTATTTGCCCTCTGCTTTCGTGGGGCAAGACCGACGGCAAGCAGTTCTGGAAGCGCGCGCGCGTGCCGGCCGTGTGCGCGCTCGTGCTGTTCGCCGTGCTCATGGTGTACTTCGTGACGTATCTGGTTCCCAGCTACAACGCGGTGATCGCGGCGGGCGGCATCAATGCCGAGGGCCTGATGGAAGAAGGTCCGGCATGGTACTACAACGGCTTGGCGGCCGTGGGTCTGCTGGTGGCCAGCTTGCTGTTCTTCAACTCGCTGTTCATGCTGGGCCGCGCGGTTCGCGGCTACCAAAAGGGGCATGGCGGCAATCCGGTGTCGGCTGCCTTCGGCATGCTGGTGAATCGCGCTTCCACGTTCGGCGGTTTCGTCGCGCACTTCGGCATGGCGGTCATCCTGGTGGGCTTGATCGGCTCGTCCATGTACGTGACGGAGAAGGTTGCCTACGTCGGCTACGACGAGGCCACCGATACCGCTTCCGAGGACTTCGTCGTCAAGGATTACACGCTCAAGTACACCGGCAACGAAATCGTGCCGCAGGACAACAAGGACGACATCCTGTACACGGTGCATTTCGATGCGTACAAGGACGGCCAGTTCGTCGGCTCGGTTGATCCGACCGTGCAGTTCGTGCAGTCCACTCAGCAGCAGAAGCTGGTGGCCAGCGTCATTTCGTTCCCGACCGAGGACTTGTTCGTGGTGTATCGCGGCGTGAACGAAAACGGCGACTTCTCGATGGACGTGCGCGTGAACCCGTTGATCTCCCAGGTTTGGATCGGCTTCTTCCTGCTGATGGCCGGCGTGTTGATTGCCACGGCAGGCAAGCGCGGCGCCAGCCGCAAGCTGACGGGTGCGGATGCTGCTGCGTCGATGGAAGATTCGAAGAGCGAGGGCTGCGAACCTGCATCTGCGAAAGCGGAGGCGTAATCGTCATGACCGATGCGCAAGCGGCTATCAAGACCAAGAAGCTCTCCAAGGTGTTCGGCAACCGTCGCGCGGTGGACAACGTGTCTATCGAGGTTCCCCAAGGCGCGTTCCTGTCCATCTTCGGGCCGAACGGTGCGGGCAAGACGACGTTTCTGCGCGTGCTGTCCACGCTTGCCCGCGCGTCGTCGGGATCGGCTACGCTCATGGGCATCGACATCAAGGAGGAACCCGACAAAGCGCGCGACCACATCGGGCTCATTTCGCACAACTCCATGTTGTACCCGGATTTGACGGCCGAGCAGAACCTGCTTATCTACGCGCGTCTCTACGGGGTGGAAAACCCCGAGGCGCGCGTCCTCGAACTGCTGGAGTCGGTTGAGCTGAAGCATCGCCGCTTGGACGTCGTGCGCACGTTCTCGCGCGGCATGACGCAGCGCTTGAGCATCGCGCGCGCTCTGATTCACGATCCTGACGTGGTGTTTCTGGACGAGCCGTACTCGGGATTGGACCCGCATGCCGTGGAGATATTCGATGAGCTGATCGAGCAGCAGCGCGAGGGCCGCACCTTCGTCATGGTCAGCCATGATCTGCAGAAGGGCTTCGCCATGTGCACGCACGCGCTGGTGCTGGCGAAGGGCAAGGTGGTCGCGTTCGATCAGAAGGACGCGCTGGACTTCGACGAGTTTTCCGGCTTGTACCGCCAGACCGTCGGCATGGGGGTGGCGTAACATGTCCGTGGTTTTGAAGAAGCCCTCGACGTTCCAGCAGTACAAGACGCTTTTGCGCAAGGACTTGGAGCAGGAGTTTCGCACCAAGGAGATGCTCACGTCCATGGGCATCTACGCACTGTTGGTGCTTATCGTGTACGGCGCGGCACTCGGCCAGACCACGAGCGCTTTGGACGTGCTCCAGATCAGCGGCGGCCTTCTGTGGGCGCTGATCGTGTTCACGTCGCTGCTGGGTTTGAACCGTTCGTTTTCGCACGAGAAGGAGCAGGGCTGCATGGAGGGCATTTTGCTGGTGCCCTTGGATCGATCAGTCATCTTTCTGGCGAAGGCTACGTCGAACCTCCTGTTCTTGCTGGTGGTGGAAGTGCTGGCCGTGCCGCTGTTCTACTTCTTCTTCCTGACAACGGTTTCGCCATCGGAGCATTTTTGGCTGCTCGTAGTGCCGTTGCTGGTGGGAACCGTGGGCATGGCGGGCATCGGCACGCTTTTGTCCACCATCACCATCAACACGCGCGGCAAGGACGTCATGCTGGCGGTGCTGTTCGTGCCGCTCATCTTCCCGCTGCTGTACGCGTGCGCGTCGGCCACGACGGCCGTGATCGTGGGGGCCGAGGGGTATATGGACGTGTTTTCGCTGTCGCTTATGCTGGCGGGTGGCTACGATGTGATCATGCTGCTGCTGAGCTGGGTGCTGTACGATTTCGTTATCAGCGTGTAGGCGCTTCGCCGGCCTGATGGTCGCTGAAGCCGCTCAACGCTGCAAGGTGTTGGGGCGCTCGACAAAAGGAGGGTTTATGACTGACGAGAAAAAGCCGCTCAAGCTGCCGGAGGCGGGGCAGTGGCCCGACCGGGTGGCGCCATGGGCGTTGCTGGCAGGGGCCGTGCTGACCACGGTCGGCTTCCTTATGGCGTTTCTTTACGCAGGGCCGGTGAACGGCGCCGCCGTGAACGGCGTGGAGCTGATCGGCGGCCAAATGGTGTCGTCGAAGCTGCTGCTGTCCCAGAAGATCTTCTATTTCCACATGCCGGTCGCCCTGGTTTCGTTCGGCGCGCTGGCGTTTGCGGGCTACTACTGCGTTCGGTTCCTCATGACGAAGAACCAGCGTTTCGACACGTGCGCGAAGGTGTGCATGGAAATTGCGCTTTTGTTCGTGACGTGCACCATGATCACGGGCGATTTGTGGACGCGCTTCGAGTGGGGCGTGTGGTGGACGTGGGATCCGCGCTTGACCACGTACCTTATCCTGATGCTGATCATCATTGCGTACTTCGTGCTGCGCAACGCCATCGACGAGCCGGAGCGACGTGCCACGTACTCGTCGGTTCTGGGCATCATCGCATGCGTGGACGTGCCCATCTGCTACATGGTGACGCGCCTTATTCCCTCGAGCATCCATCCCGTGGTGCTGCGCGAGGGCGGCATGTCGCCGGATATGGGCATGACGGTGGGCGTGGTCATGCTGGGCATGATCATGGTGGGATTCGCCTTGTACCGCTTGCGCTTTCGTCAGGTTCGCTTGGCGCAGCGCGTGGAGGCCGTCAAGGAGCAGCTGGAAGACTAACGCGCTCGGCTGCCGCGTCTGCACGATAGGCGATGCGACAGCGGGGAATTGCGCGAACATGACGAACGAGTCGTTGAGAAGGAGCATCCATGAATCCGGTTCTTGTTGAAATCTACAGCACCATCATTCCGTCGGCCCCGTATATCATCGCGGCGTATGCCCTGATGTGGGCTGCAATTCTGGTGTACGTGTTCATTATCGTGCGTGGTCTGAAGAAGACCGAAGCGCACATGGCCGTACTCGAGGAGGCCCTGGCCGAGAAGACCGCGGCGAAATAGCGGGACGTTCGACGCGTCTTGCGTCCGTGCTACAATAGCGAAACGAATGAGACGAAGCGCCGCTCTTGCGGCGCTTCGCGTATGAAATGCGACTCAAGAAAGGTCCCGAAGCCATGAAAGCTCTGATTCCCGCCGCCGGTTTGGGCACGCGCTTCCTTCCTGCCACGAAGGCGCAGCCGAAGGAAATGCTGCTGGTTGTTGATCGTCCGGCCATCCAGTACGTTGTCGAAGAGGGCCTTGCATCCGCCGCCGACGAGGTGGTCATCATCAACAGCCGCGAGAAGCAGGCTATCGAAGATCACTTCAGCCCGAACCCGGAGCTGGTTGCCACGCTGCGCGCCCGCGGCAAGGATGCGTACGCCGACGTGGTGGAGCAGGTGGGCAACTACAACGTGAGCTACGTGTACCAGGACGAGGCGCTGGGCCTGGGGCATGCGGTGCGCTGCGCCCACGAGAAGACCGGCAACGAGCCGTTCTACGTGCTGCTGGGCGATGTGCTGGTGCCGGACAACAAGATGCTGCCGAGCATGCAGGAGGTGTCCGACGCTCACGGCGGAGCCAGCGTGATCGCGGTCATGCCGGTGCCCGATGACCAGGTGAGCCGCTTCGGCGTGATCGCGGGAGCTCCCGTGGCCGACGACGTGTGGAAGATCGACGCGCTGGTGGAGAAGCCGGCGCTTGAAGACGCGCCGTCGAACTTGGCGGTGTTCGGCCGCTACTTGCTGTCCGCGCGGGTGATGGAGCTTTTGGCCGACGTGGAGCCGGGCGTGGGCGGCGAGATCCAGCTGACCGACGCGCTCGACGCCGTGCTGCGCGAAGAGGAGATGTACGCGCTGGTCATCGACCCGGCCGACGGGTTCGACACCGGTACCGTGGAAAGCTGGCTAGAAACGAACAACATTCTGTTCGAGCGAAAGAACGCGGGAAAGTAGGCGTTGGCGGGCTGGGCAAGGGAGCAGGACTAGCAAGGCGGGAAACGAGGCTGATGCCCCGTCCTGCCTTGCTTGCTTTTTGCCCGGAAAAGGATCGGCCCGGGGAGAGGGGAACTCCACCGGGCCGCAAGGAGGGGGTGTACGGTGCCTCTTGGGCACCGACTCTGCTTTAAGGGGTAAGCAGAAGCAAATTGAAAAGGAGGGGAGCCTTTCATTTGCTGATACCCAGTATAAAAGTTGACCTTGAAAAACGTATGTGTCGACCGTGCGCGTTTTGTGAATCGATGCTTCTGAAAGTAACAAGAAGGTAACCATGAGAGGAAAACGCGGCAAATGCTAGCGCTCTTCGGCTTTGCCCGGTTCTTCGCACGCTGCGTTGCAATCGATTCCCGCAGCTACGGGGACGAAGGCTTCGGCTTTCGCGGGGTGCTCAAGCGCGTCCGATCCGCGCTTGAGGTACGCTCTGAGCGCGCGCAGCGCTGCGGTTTGCTCGGGAGCCAGCTTTCCGTTGACGCGATCGTTCTTCAAGCCTGCCGCAAACATGCCGAGGAAGCGTGCGTACACTATGGCCACGATGGATGTGGCCAGCAGCAGCTGGATGCCCTCCACTTGCTGAATCATGGACGCGGCGCTGGCGAATCCGGCGGCGGCGAGCGTCGAAGCGAACCCGTGGGTTGCCAGCAGCCCTACGGCCATGGGAAACGTCATGCCGGCAAATCCGGGGTGAAACTGCACGCTGAAAAACTTCGGCAGCTTTGCCACCACGTACGCAAGCGATACCGCCACGCAGGCGAACAGCGCCGCGAGCACGATGAGGTTCGGCTCGCTTGCAACGTTGACGTACGACACCAGGCACATGCTGCACGGACCGAGCATGATCGCTTGCGAATGCATGGTGGCTTCGGCGACTTCGCAGCGCTTCATGCGCCAAAGCATGAAGGGCGTAAGCGCAACGTACGCCGCGATGCCCCAAACCACTATGCCTAGTGCCAGCGGCTCGGGCATGAACGGCATGCCGACGACCGTGGCCACCATGACGCCGTTAGTGGTGACGTACCAGCTGGGCATGAACGTCTTCCATTCGAATCGCCGTAGGAAAAAGCGGACGAAGAACACCGCAACGTGCACGATCAGCAACCCGAGCATCGCGAAGAACACCGCCCGAGCGCCGTCGTGCAGGACGGGCGCGAGGCCTGCGTAGTATACGCACAGCACCATGATCAGCATGGGGAGGGTGGGGTATAGCGCGGCAAGCATGGGGTTCGCGTATTCCGCGGCTATCACGCTTTTGAGATGGAAGGCGATCTTCAGGCAGTACGCCAGCGCTACAACGGTCGAGATTACGGCGGTTATCGCATGGACGAACGGGTATCCGATCGTTTCGTAAAACCCTCCCAGTACAAGCAGGCCCAAGGTGGCGGGCACTACGGGAAGCGGGAGCCGTGAAACCTTGTCTTTGAGGTACTTCATGAGGAGTCCTTCATCGCGGTTTGCGGACGCATTCCTTCCCTGGAAAAAGATCGGCCCGGGGAGAGGGGAACTCCGCCGGGCCACAAGGAGGGGATGTACGGTGCCTCTTGGGCACCGACTCTGCTTTAAGGGGTAAGCAGAAGCAAACTGAAAAGGAGGGGAGCCTTTCATTTGCTGGAGCCTAGTATACGTGCCGAGGTTGCAGATGATATGTGACGCACGTGCGCGTTTTGTGAATTGGTGGTCTTATAAGTAACAAATAAGCAAATTTCTTGGCAAATCGTCGCAAGCGCTCGGCGCAGCGGCGAAAGCGCGACGCGCGTCGACGGCGGTTCAGCAGCGGAATTCGGGGTTGTCGCGAAAAAAGATCGGGCCGCGAAGAGGGGAACTTCGCGGCCCACAAGGAGGGGGATGATGCGACGCTCGATGGCGTCGCTACTGCTTCTACGCAGTGCAAACGGAAAGGAGGGGAGTCTTTCGTTTGCGATACCCAGTATAAAAGTCAGCCTTGAAAAACATGTGACCGGCGCGTGTTCGTCTTGTGTAACGGGTGCGGACGATCGGTGAACGTCAACTCGCCCCATGCGGCACCGTTCTTTTGCTATCATAAGCACTCGACGAAAGGAATCTTCCATGCCTGATATCGATCTTCGCTTCCACCGGGATATGCTGGTTCTGTCCGCTCCGGTTGCTGCCGTGCTGCAGCGCCAGGGCTTCGACATCGACCGAGATCTGGAGTACGCCACGCTGGTGGAGCCCGAGGCTGTGCGCGAAGCGCTGCGGCTCAACAAGGTTGCCGGCGCTCAGTGCCTGGTGACTAGCACGGCGGGCATCACGGCTGCTCGTCTGGCGCACCACGGTCTGGAGGAGCGCGCGCAAGAGGTCGTGAAGGCCGGACTGGATATCGCTTGCCAGCTGAAGCCCCAGCACGTGCTGGTGGAGGTGGGCCCGTGCGGGCTGCCGCTCGATCCCTCCAGCAAAGCGTCGCTGAACGAGAATCGCAGCCAGTATGCCGACGCCGCGCGCGCATGCGCAGGGGCGACGTTCGACGCGTTCTTCCTGAACGGTTTCGCGAACCCGTCGGATCTCAAGTGCGCACTCATGGGCGTTCGCCAGGTGAGCGATGCGCTGGTGTTCGCTTCGGTCGACGTGGATGCTGACGGCGTGCTTTCCGGCGGCCGCCATACGTTCGCGGAGGCGTTGGAGGTTATGGTGGACTTCGAGGCGTCGGTGGCGGGCTTTGCGACGCGCGCTCCCCTTGAGGCCGCAACGAGTTTGGCGCGACAGGCATGCGCAGCCGGCTCCCTGCCGGTTCTGGCTCAGCTGATCGTGGGGGCGCACGACCCGAAGCAGGGCGGCGCCACGGAGTCCAATCCGTATTTCTGCCCGGATGTTCTGGTGGCGGCCGGTACGCAGCTGCGCGGTGCGGGCGCTCAGTTCCTGCGCGCTGGCGGCGCTGCCACGCCGGCGTACACGGGCGCCCTTGTTGCTGCAAGCGAGGGGTTCGACGTCGTTCGTCCGGACGTGGAGGCGTAGTCCATGGCTGACTCTTTTCGGACGAACACGGTGCGCAGTCCCCACTACGGCGCATTGCAGAGCGTGGTCGAGTCTTTGTTCGCGGATCGGGACGTGAAGTCCGTGCGACGGCTCGATGTGGTTGTCGCGGCGGAATCGGCGGATCTTCCCGAAGATCTGGCCGAGATCATCGCGCTGCTGCCTCCGGGCACGTACACTCGCCAGCGTCTGTGCGATCAGCTGAACTCGGCTATCGGCGGGCACGCGTGGGGGCAGGTGTACGGAACCGTCGAATAGCGGCGACCGGGCCTGTTTGCTGCGTGTAATAACTGTGTACGCCTTGCGCGTCCGTAGGCGGGCCGGTACTATATCTGAACATTTGAAACGCATTCACCCACTATATGTTGTGGAAAATCTTGGGTAGATCCTGTGGAAAGATTGCGCATAAACCAAGCGAAACCACAGATCGCGCCCTTAAAAGCACGCATTTGGAAGCGATTGAATAAGACTGGCGAAGAGAGGATCAGGCGCATGGTCACGACCATAGTAAAGCGCGACGGCCGCACGGCGGAGTTCAAGGCGGACAAGATTGCCGAGGCGGTGGAGCGGGCGTTCCAGGCATGCGGCGCCATGCAGGATCGTTCGGTTGCCGACGGCATCGCACAGGCTGTCGTGGACAAGCTTGAAGCCGGCGCCATCGAGGGCGTTCCCACGGTGGAAGGCGTGCAGGACCTGGTGGAGGAAACGCTCATCGAGGACGGATTCGTTCAGACCGCCAAATCCTACATTCTCTATCGTGCCGAGCGCAACCGTGCTCGCGACGTGAACAGCCGCCTTATCCAAACGCTCAAGGACATCACGTTTTCCAAGGCATCCGATTCCGACATGAAGCGCGAAAACGCCAACATCGACGCCGACACGGCTATGGGCACCATGCTCAAATACGGGTCAGAATCGGCCAAGCAGTTCTACGAAATGTGCGTCATCGATCCGAAATTTGCGCGTGCTCACCGGGACGGCGACATCCATATTCACGACATGGACTTCTACACGCTGACCACCACGTGCTGCCAGATCGAGTTGAAGAAGCTGTTCAAGGGTGGCTTTTCCACGGGTCACGGCGTGCTGCGCGAGCCGAACGACATCGCCAGCTACGCGGCGCTTGCCTGCATTGCCATTCAGTCGAACCAAAACGACCAGCATGGTGGCCAGGCTATCTGCGACTTCGACTACGGTTTGGCGGACGGCGTGCGCAAGACGTATCGTCGCCTGTACAAAAAGCACTTGGCCGAGGCCGTCGATCTGCTGATGAACGCAGAGGACGCCCGCGCGTTCGCGCAGGACACGCTTGACGCGGTGGAAGCCCAGACGGGCACGATCGCCAGCCTGCACATGGACGAGCAGTTCGAGGCCGCCGTGCGCGCCGCCCTTGCACAGGCGGGCGCCGACGACGCTACGGCTGATCGCGCGCTTGCGTATGCCGCGAAGAACGCCACGGCCGATACCGATCGCACGACGTTCCAGGCTATGGAGGCGCTTGTGCACAATCTGAACACCATGCACAGCCGCGCCGGTGCGCAGACGCCGTTCAGCTCGGTCAACTACGGCATGGATACGTCCCCCGAGGGGCGCATGGTGGTCAAGAACATGCTGTTGGCAACCGAAGGAGGCTTGGGTTCGGGCGAGACTCCCATCTTCCCCGTGCAAATCTTCCGCGTGAAGGAAGGCGTGAACTACAACCCTGAAGATCCGAACTACGACCTGTTCAAGCTTGCCATGCATTGCTCTGCGAAGCGCCTGTTCCCCAACTTCAGCTTCCTGGACGCGCCGTTCAACATTCAGTACTACAAGGGCACGCCCGAGACCGAGGTGGCGTACATGGGCTGCCGCACGCGCGTTATGGGCAACGTGTTCGATCCCGATCGCGAAGTGACGCCCGGTCGCGGCAATCTCAGCTTCACGTCCATCAACCTGCCGCGCTTGGCCATTCGCGCCAAGGGCGATCTGGATCTGTTCTTCGACCTTCTGGACGCGAAGCTTGCGCTGGTGGTGGGGCAGCTGGACGAGCGCTTCGAAATCCAGGCGCGCAAGCGCGTGTACAACGCGCCGTTCTTGATGGGCCAGGGCGTGTGGATCGATTCCGAGAAGCTTTCGCCCGACGACGAGCAGCGCGAGGTGCTCAAGCACGGCACGCTGTCGCTGGGCTTCATCGGCCTGGCTGAAGCGCTGGTGGCGTTGACCGGCCAGCATCACGGCCAGTCGAAGTCGTCGCAGAACCTGGGCCTGGAGATCATCGGGCACATGCGCGGATACCTGGACAAGCTGTCGCAGGAGCGCGGGATGAACTACGGCTTGATCGCTACGCCGGCCGAGGGCTTGTCGGGTCGGTTCGTGCGCATGGACCGTGCGCGCTACGGCTCCATCGAGGGCGTGACCGATCGCGATTACTATACGAACGGATTCCACGTGCCGGTGTACTATCCCATCAGCGCGTTCGACAAGATCGAGATCGAGGCGCCCTATCATGCGCTCACGAACGCGGGCCACATTTCCTATGTGGAGCTTGACGGCGACCCGTCCGACAACCTGGAGGCGTTCGAGGCGGTCATTCGTCACATGAAGGACAGCGGTATCGGCTACGGCTCCGTGAACCATCCGGTGGATCGCGACCCGGTGTGCGGCTACAACGGCATCATCGGCGACGTGTGCCCCAAGTGCGGTCGCACCGAGGCCGAGCACGGCACGTCGTTCGAGCGCATTCGCCGCATCACGGGCTACCTGGTGGGCACGCTCGATCGCTTCAACGACGCCAAGCGCGCCGAGGAGAACGATCGCGTCAAGCATCAGATGTAGCCAGACGCGGGCGGCTCCGGCGGCTTTTGCCGGCCGCCGGAACGCGCCGCCGCTGCGGCCAGCCACGGCACCCTGCCTTCGTGCGATCCCGGAAGCTCGCGTACACAGTACGCTTCGCCTCCGCGATCCCGCGAATTCAGGGCACCGTGGCTGCCCTCGCTGACTTACTACGCCAACCTGTGAGTGCAATATGCGCCCTTCGGGCGCATAAGGAGACCCTCTCGTGACTACTCCCGCCACCATTCGTTTGTACGGTACGGCCCCGGACTCCATCGTCGATGGTCCGGGGCTGCGCTTCGCCGTGTTCGTGCAGGGATGCACGCACGCTTGTCCGGGTTGCCACAACCCCGACAGCCAGCCGTGCGCGGGCGGCGAGGTTCGCCGCATCGACGAGTTGGTGGCCGAGATTGCGGCCAACAAGCTGGCGCGGGGCGTGACCATTTCGGGCGGCGAGCCGTTCGAGCAGGCCGCCGCATGCGCCGAACTTGCTCGTCAGCTGCGAAAACGAGGCTTGAACGTATGGACGTATTCCGGCTATCGCTACGAGCAGCTGGAGGACGGCTTTCCCGATGCCGCTGCACGCGATTTGCTCGACCAGACCGACGTGCTGGTGGACGGTCCGTTCGTGCAGGCGTTTCACTCCTTCGATCTGCCGTGGCGCGGTTCTTCCAACCAACGGTTGATTGACGTTCCCGCAACAAGGAGCCAGGGGCGTATCGTTTTGTGGGAAACTCAGGAAGACGTGTTTCAAAAGCCTCCGTCATGGTGAGGCGTTCGCCTTTCAGGGCGATGAGGATTGCAAGAGGGTAGGACGGCGGCATGGGACAACTCGAACAAGCCATCGAAGGCTTCGTGCGAAGCGATTGGGTTATCACGGCGATAACGGTTGTGGTGATTCTTTCCTTGACGGCGGTGTGCGCGCGGTTGGTGATGCGGTTCATGCGCAAGCTGCTGCATTTCAACGAAGAGAAGAACCTCCCCTCAAGTTCCATCTTCGTCAACATCGCGCGTGCTTCAGTGTGGGTCTTGGGCATCTGCATCATGCTGTCCACCTGCTTCAACGTAGATGTGAGCGCCGCTATAACGGCCATGGGCATTGGCGGTATCGCCATCTCGCTTGGCTTTCAGGACACGATATCCAACCTGATCGGGGGCTTGCAGGTGAGCCTCATGCGCATCGTCAAGCCGGGCGACAACATAGAAGTGGGCTCGTCTTCGGGCGTGGTCAAGGACGTGACATGGCGCCATACCACCATCAGGAACAGCGCTGGCGCAGAGGTCATCATTCCCAACTCCATCATCAACAAGACGGCGCTCGTGCACCTTCCTCCCACCAACCAGGTATCGATTCCCGTTGTCGTGGCAACCGACGGATCCCGTCTTGACGACTTGGCGGAGGCCATCGAGCGGGTTGCCGCCGAGGCCGCATCCGAAGTGGCGAAGCTGACGAAGCAGCCGGCCCTTTCCTTTTCGGCTGTCGAAGATGCGGGGTTCAAGGGATCCATTGTGTTTCGCGTGGCGGATAGCCGCACGGGTGCTCGGGCAGGCGATGCCGTACTGCGTGCCATTGCTCCATTGACCAGGGAAGGCGGCATTAATCTGATCGACGGTGTTTTGGCGGGGAAGCAGCAAGTGGCCGAGGATTCCGCAAACGAGGGAGGGAGGACGAATGGCTGAAACGCGATTGACCGAAGGTCCTTTGCATAACGACGATGGATCTCTGGCCCAATGCGGTTGGGCTACCGCGCTCGTTCGTTCCTACGACCGCGCGCGTGTGAAGGCGCCGGCTCTGCGCATCAAGGAATGGGACTACTACCTGGTGAACGACGATGAGTACGCCGTGGCGCTCACCTTGGGCGATTTGGGGTACGGCGGACTCATTTCGGCGTCTGTCATGGACTTTGCCGAGGGCGTTTCGCATACGGCCAGCACCATGGTTCCCTTGACCCTGGGCCGGTTCCGGCTGCCGTCCTCGTCGTCTTCCGGCGTGTCGCGGTTCCAGAACGGGCGCGTGTCGTTCGACTTCGAGGTGAAGGACGGGTGCCGTCGCATAAAGGCCCAGTTCGCTCGATTCGACGGGCGCGACGATCTGACGTTTGAGGCGGTGCTTGACGAAGAGCCGCGCGACACGATGGTGATTGCCACGCCGTGGGCCGAAGACCCGCTCGCGTTCTACTACAACCAGAAGATCGTTGCCATGCGAGCGCAGGGCAGCTTCAAGAAGGGCCTGCTCGTACATGGCTTTTCGCCGGAGCGTTCGTTTGGCTTGCTCGATTGGGGCCGCGGCGTGTGGACGCGCGACAACACGTGGTACTGGGCCGTCGCGCAAGGTTGGCAGGATGGGCACGGAGGGGCGCAGCCCGGTGCTCATCGGTTCGGACTCAACCTGGGGTACGGTTTCGGCGACACGTCCGCTGCGTCCGAGAACATGGTGTTCGTGGACGGCGTTGCCCACAAGCTGCATCGCGTCGACTTCGGCATTCCCGAGAAAGCGGGGGCTGCGGTTGCGAAGAAGACCGAGGATCGCTACCAGCTTGACCAGCCTTGGCACGTAACCGACGACGAGGGTCGTTTGGATATGGTGTTCACGCCGATGCTCGATCGCGTTGACTGGATGGACTTCAAGGTGATTCGCACCGACCAGCACCAGGTATTCGGAAGGTTCGACGGTACGGTGACGCTCGACGACGGCACCGTGTTCGAAGTGGCGAACCTGTTAGGGTCGGCCGAGGTCATCCACAACGTGTATTAGAGCAAGGGGCGCAGTTCAAGGCGAACTGAACTGCGCCCCTTTTTGTCGTTGGTGGGTGCTTCAGGCTTGGCGCTCGATGCGATGCGATGCGATGCGGCGGTCGGGACGGGGCGCCCATGTTCTCCGTCCCCCGGAATGAGGCTTGCATACGACTTGCGCGCGAAAAACCGCTCCCGCTGGCAGGTTTTGACGGCTTGAGGTCGTTTGGTCCGGCGGGACGAGCGCCCTTGGGAACCTCATCCGACATCACAACGCTCTGATCAGGTAAAATAAAAAGTGAGCAAAGGGGTGAGACAAGCGGAGTTCATCTCGACGACCTCAAGCCGTCAAAACCTGCCAGCGGGAGCGGTTTTTCGCGCGCAACCTCTTGATTGGGGTAGCGACGAGGGGCGCGCTGCCGGCTGGCGGGGCCCCGCCAGGTAAGGGGGCGCTTGTCGACAACGGCGCGCTCCCGACAAGCTGCCAACGGCGCTCCGATTGGCAGCAGGACGCTGTCGATCGGGGCCAACAGGATGCCGGGCAGCGCCCGCCGCCCGTCGTCGCCCGGCAACACCCCGCCAGTCCCCCCAATAAAACGAAGGCGGGGTCATCGACCTCGCCTTCGTTCTGCCATGCGGTTGGGAGCTGTTACAAGCTCGCTGCTTCGAAGCGGCGTTTGAGAGCTTCCTGGTGGATGCTGTACTGCAGGGCCATATCCTTTGTCACGCGGCCTTCTTTTACCAGGTCGAACAAACTTTGGTCCATGGTGCGCATGCCTTCCGCGCCGCTGGCAGCTATCACGCTGTCGATCTGGTGCGTTTTCTCTTCGCGAATAAGGTTGCGAATGGCGGTGTTCGCGAACATGATCTCGAATGCAGGCACCGCGCCGCCGTCGATTGCGGGAACCAGCTGCTGGCTGACGATAGCTTGCAGCACCATGGACAGCTGGATGCGGATCTGGCGCTGCTGCGAAGCGGGGAAGGCGTCGATGATGCGATCGACCGTGCTGGCTGCGCCCGTGGTGTGCAGCGTCGACAGCAAAAGCTGCGCCATTTCGGCAGCGGTCACGGCGGTGCCGATCGTGTCGTGGTCGCGCATCTCGCCAAGCAGGATCACGTCGGGCGCCTCGCGCATAGCCGACCGCAGCGCTTCGGAATAGCTGGCCACGTCGGTGGGCACCTCGCGCTGCGTCACGATGCAGCTGCCGTGCTTGTGCACGTATTCGATGGGGTCTTCCATGGTGATGATATGGCCGCTGCGCTCGTGGTTCAGCCGATCGACGATGCAGGCAAGTGTGGTTGACTTGCCTACGCCGGCAGGGCCGGTGACCAGCACCAGTCCCTTTTGCAGCTGCGAAAGGCGCAGGACTTCCTCCGGTATTCCCATCGCTGCGGGGTCGGGCAGCCCAAAGGGGATGACGCGGATCACGGCGCCGAGCGACCCGCGTTGACGGAAGATATTCGCGCGGAAACGCCCGATTCCGGAAATGGCGAATGAGAAATCCTCGTCGTGATTGCCGTTGTCGAGGAATCGATCCATGTTGCGCCCGGATACTTCGTAGATCGCGCGCACGAACGCTTCGGTGTCGGCGGGCTTGAACGGGGGCGTGTCCAGCCGAACTTGCTGACCGCTCGCTTCGTAGGCCAGGGGAAGCCCTGCTATGATGAAGACGTCGGACGCCTTCGCGTCAACCATCTCCTGCAAAAGCTGTTCCAGTTTCATGGTGTCTCCTATCGTGTTTGAGCGGCGCCCGACCAGAGCGTTTCGCCCGAGCTCGCGTTCGTCCACTGCGTCGTTGCTTTCCATGCCGTTATCTCGTACGTTGCGTTGGCGCGCACGGTTAGTTCGATGTCCAACGCTCGGCCGCTTTCGGTGCTGAACTTCGCCGAAACGGTCGTTCCTTCGCGCTTGGCGTTGCTCGGCAGCATGCCGTCCACCGCAACGAGGGCGGCGTCGAGGCTGCCGCCTGCTTTCCGTACGCTTGCCAGCGTTTCGTCGACGTTTGCGAGCAGATTCTGTGCTGCGCTTTCGTTGACGTAGGTGTCTGCGGTGAACGCCGCCTGCTTCTCCGCTGCCGCGTACGTTGCCTGGGCCGTGCTGATGGACAAAACTCCCAGTACAGCCAAACACAAGACGGTCATCAGGGTAAACAGGCTGATGGGTCCGATGCGTACCGATCCTTTCGATCTGCTCATCAAGCCTCCTCTGCGCCGGTCGAGTAGCGGGACGTGTCCAACGTGTATACGGTTTCGGCACCTTGCGTTACTGCGATATGGGCGGTATACAGGGTTCCGCCGCCCTTGTCATGTTGCTCTACCGTGCGGTTGACCTGGTACGTTGTGCTCTCGTCTCCTGCATCCGGCGTACCGTCGACTTCCACCAGGCTACCGTTTGCAATGGTGAACGATGCGGTCATGTTCCCCGATGCTGGGTCGGCTGCGAACGCTTCGGCATTGTTCGCAGCAATCGTGACGGCGTTTGAAAGGTGGTCGGCTTCCGTTCCGCGCTCGTGCGCGATTCCCGTAAGCTGAACCACCACGGCAAGTGCGGCCATCAGAAATGCAAGAAGCACAAGCGATTCAACGATGAACGCGCCGCCATGCCATGAACGGCGGTTCTCTTCGCGTGCGCGCCTGTGGCGCGGAATCTGCACGACCATCATGAACCCCCTCGGACGCTGCGCAAGGCGACGGAGGTCGAGCCCTGGTCGGTGTGCACGGTTAGCAGGCCGTTCTCGTATGCGAAGTCGAATCGCTTCGATTTCACGATTTCACGCGCTTTTTCCGGCGTGAAGGCGGCGTCGGCGCGAGCGTATTCTTCGACGATCGATCCTTGGTAGGCGTACAGTCTTGTTTCGTACACGCCGCTTTCCAGGCGCTCGGTCAGCACGAGCGCCGACCCCTCCGGTCCTTCGGCCACTCCTACAGCGTCGGTCGCATCGTTTGCGCGAATGGAGTTTCCTATGAGCGACAATCCCAGACGTGTTTCGTCGGAGGCGGTGCGCACGGCGTTGATGGACTTGTACGCGTTCGTTCCTACAAGCAGCGAGATCAGGAGAAACAGCGAAAGCACCGCGAACAAGATCGTGATGAACACGCGGTCGCGACTTTGGCTCGGGCGGCTTGCGGCTTGACCCGGGTGCGTTGCCTGGACAAGCGCCTGTGCTATGTTGTGGTTGCCGTTCATTTTGCCAGCACCACGACGTTGGGCATGACGTTGTCGGCGAACACCTCGTAGGTGATTGCGTAGTCGCTCCGGTTTACGACAAGCCCGTAGTTTTTCTCGAGATACGCCAAGGACGGCGGATAGGTGCCCTCGATCGCGCAGCATTGCTTCGCGCTGTTCAGTATGGCGTTTCGCACCGAAAGCTCGCCTTGCTCGCGTAGGGTTGCGCTGACGAAACCGTAGGCGACCCAAATGAGCGCCGCTGCGGCAACGATGGCGAAAAATATCGACATACGTTTGCGCGTTCGCTTTCTGATCTCCTGTTTTGTCATCTCGCGGTACATGGCGTTATCCGATCGATCCCATGATGCCGATAAGGGGCAGCATGACGGCTATCAGCGTTGCTCCCACGCTGACGGTCAAAAAGGCCGCCAAGGTGGGCTCCACGCTGTCGATGAGGCGATCGAGGCGGATGGAGGAGTCGTCGAAGAACGTGTCCGACAAGCTGGCCAGCACGGTTTCCAGGCTTCCCGAGCGTGTGCCTACCACGAGCATGCGCGCATAGACGGGCTCGAACACGTTGTTGTCGAATACTGCTTGCGCCAGGCTTTTGCCGAGCGACGGGTCGGTCATTTGGCCGCGCACGTTCTCAAGCTGGGATTTCAAGGCGGGATGGTCGACCATGGCAACGGCGCGCTCCATAGCGGTGTCGGTGTTTACGCCGGCTGCGACGAACGTGGCGAGTGCGGCCGTGAACCGCCCGACGGCCATTTGACGCAGCGGTTCGCGCGTGAGCGGCATGCGTTCGAGCAGCCGGACAAGCTTGCTGCGGCCTTGGGGCGAGCGGCTGGCGACGATGCCAACAAGCACCAGCACCGTGCAAAGCAGCGTAATGCCCAAAGCGGTCCATCCGATGATGATGGACGCGTTCACGTAAGCGAAAGATCCGCTGGTCAGGTTGCCAGTCAAGCCGGTGTAAACGTCAACGAACACGGGCAGGATGACGGCTACGGTGAACAGCAGGATCACCGTCATCACGGACAGGAGCGCGGCGGGGTAGGCAACGGCGCTTTTGGTTTTAGCGTACAGGCGGTCTTCTTCGTCGTAGTACTTCGCCAGGCTCCACAGCACGTTCTCCAAGCGTCCCGAGTGTTCGCCGGCGGCAACCATGTCCACCACGTGATGGGGGAAGCTCTCTGACTTTTCCAAAGCCTCAGCCAGTGATTTCCCTGAGATCAGCTCTGCATATACGCTGTCGCAGGCGTTCTTGAACGCGGCGTCCTGCATGTTTTCGCCTAGCAGGTAGACGGCTTCGTCCATCTGAATGCCGGCTGAGTGCATGACGGCGGCGCTTTCGCAAAATGCGGCGATCGCACTGCTTTCGAGCATCTTCGTGGCCATGTCCCTACTCGCTCCTTATCTTGCCCTCATGCGCAAACTAGCATGTCAGTACGTGTAACGATCGGTGTAGCCGGTTCCGTCTCCGACGTAGCTTGACGCGCCCCCTGCGGCAAACGTGGTATCGATGCGCGTCCAGGTGTTCTGCCTGACGTCGATACCGGCGCCGATCCACGTGCCATCAATATATATCATGTTCCATGCATGGTATATATTATCAGGCGAGACGTTTCCGGTGATTATCTTGCAGGGAACGCCTTGGCTACGAAGCATAGCCGCTGCGAGGGATGCGTAGTCGAAGCAGATGCCGGTTTTGGCGTTGATGGTTGCGTCGGGGGAGGGAACGTATCCGGTTGCGTCGGCAAGTGCAGCGGCTTTCTCCTCGTCGTACGCTACATTGTCCACGATCCAAGTGTAAACGGCGCGCACCACGTCGCCTTGGTTCTGCGCGTTGGCGCATAGCTCGTTCGCCAGTTTTGCCGCGGCGCTGTCCGGTCCGTAGTTGCAATAGACGCTGGGCCTGATGAACGGTTGGAACTCGTCGGAAAGGGCCACGTTTTGATCGGGCAGGCTGGCCAGTTCGACATAGCGGTTTCCCGACGTGTTCTCCCATACGGTGAAAGAGTAGGTTGCGTTGCCCTCGCTGAGCGGGCACGATATGGGCGTACCGTCGTTGGGGAGGTCGTAGTTGTACTCCAGACCCCCGCTTTTCACTTGGAACTTCAATCGAGATTGCGATGTGGCGCTGACCGAAACGTAACCCTCCGAAAGATGGGAAGCGTCTATGAGCGCTCCGTCGAGGTTGGTCGCGGCCGATGCGTCGAAGGGGGAGAGGGCGGGTTCGGTCTGCGTGAAGGCTGGCCCGGAGGTTTGCCCCTGGTTGCCGCTTGACGGAGAGTCGGTTCCTCGGCCGCTTTCGCTGCAGCTTGTCAAAAGAACCAGGAGCGCGCAGGCGAACGCGGCCGCGCGCAGGCAGCGGAAGATGCGGTGCGCGCGAATTCTCCGGGGCATGGAAGCCGCCGATTTCGCAGACTGTCGACAAGGGACGACTATCGCAGCGTCTTCCTGCATGCACGCCTTTCTGGGGTTGAGCCGTATTGGGCATTATACCGCTATGCTGCAGCGTGGATCGCAGGGTACGCCAAGCTGCGGGAAAGGCATGGAGGATGTGTTGTTTCGAAGGGCGCCCCAGGGCTCGATTTGCTTGTTTATGTACGTTCATCAGGTTTTACCGCTTATTCAACAGTTGGGTAAACAGCCGAAAAATGCACCCGACAAAGAGACATTTGAACGCTTGCATGGTAAACTAATTAAGGGTTTGTACGGTTTTCGCATGAACGGAAGCTCGGGCAAGCCTACCACGGGAGTCACGAACACGAGCATGCTCGATAACGTAACGGCACACTGACAGGGGAAGCGCTCGTCGCGCTTCGCATCGTGCGGGCTAGTTGCCCGGCGCAAGCGTCAATCCGGAATGGCGATCCGGTAGAAGTGTGGGTGATACGTATGCTAGAGAAGATGCTCGATCTCAAAAACACGTTTGAAGGCAAATGCCTGGCCGTGTTCATGGCGGTTGTCATGGTTTTGACCATGACGAATTTCGCGGCTTTTGCCGAAGGCGGCGCCGACGGAGCGTCGGCTGGTTCTTCTGCGCAGAAATCGGCGGAGACCATTGAGGCCTCTCAGGATCAGCAGGCGGTTCAAGACGCCGTGCAGCACGGTGCCGATGCCGCTGGATCTGACTCGTCCGCATCGCAGGCCGGGCCTATCGTTGCGCCCGAGGTTGACGAAGCGGTGGTCACGTTTGAGGCCGAGCATGCCTACGTGTCCGTGAAGGACCAGATTCTTTATGCCAAGACGCTTACAACCGAGCTGCACAAAGAGCTGAAGTTCGCCGCTTCGGCCGATACGGGCTACAGGGTTTCCCAGGTTGTTGCACGCAACTCCGCGAGCGAGAACGTACCGGTTCAAGAGATTGACGGCGGCTACGCCATTGCCGCCGAGCACGTGGACAGCACGCTGGTGGTTACCGTGAACGCCGAGGCCGTGGAGGCCGAGCAGCCTGCGCCGGCGCCCGAGACCACGCCTATTACCGGCGACTCGAAGGTTGATACGACTGGGAATTCCAATGCTCCGGCTGTTTCTCTCTCCCAAACGGTCGGTGCGACCACGGTCTCTTTGGAGGCGCCCGCTGGCGTGCTCCCTGCGGGCGTTGCCATGAAGGTCGTTCCGCTTGGGGGCGAGGACGTTCGCCAAGTTGCCGAGGAGAAAGCTTCGGCCGAAGGAAAGAAGCTGGTCGGCTTTGTCGCCGTGGATGTGACGCTGTTCGACGCCGCGGGGAATCAGATCCAGCCTAAAGGCGACGTTTCCCTGACGTTGGCGAACGCTGATTTGAAGGCCGGGTCCACGTCTTTGTATCACTCCGAGGGCAATATAGCAGACGTTGAGAAGGTTTCCGATGGAACTCGGGCGACGTTGAGCCATTTGTCGCCCGTTCTTGCCGTCGATGCGGTGAGCGCTGCGTTGCATACGGTCACGTTCACTGCTGAAGGAAACGATCCCATTTCGAAAAACGTGGTAGAGGGCGAAATGTGCCCCGAGCCCAACGATCCGACTCGCGAGGGGTACGACTTCCAGTATTGGTCGACGAGCGAGGATGGAAGCTCGGGGGCGTTCAACTTCGATACGCAGATCAAGGCCGATACGGTCTTGTACGGCGTATGGAAGGGCGCGACCGTCGATTACACGCTTGTGTACAACTTCGAGCATGCGAATATTGCCGGCGATGCCGGCACGAATACGAGCAATTACTCGTTTAGCCAGCAAGTTACCATGCGCGCTCAAGCGGGGAGCACGGTGTCGGGCGATAGCTTGCGGGCTTCAGGTCTTTTGAATCCCAATCAATACAGCGACCTGGCTAAGTACGGATACTACGCGTTCGGCGATACGACCCAGATTTCCGGCACGGGCTCCACGGTAATAAACGTGTATTACAAGCGTACGCTGTATACGGTGCAATTCGATCTGGGCAGTAGCAGTTCTCGTTGGATGAGCTTTGACGGTGTTCTGTACAGTGGAGGCTGGAACTCCAGCAAGTATTCGTTTGCAGCAAAATACGAGCAGTCTATCGGAAGCCTTTGGGTGTCATCTAAGAATGCGACGTTTTGGAGCAACCGGAATCAGGGCTTTGCCGGGTGGACCGGCTTCGGCTACAGCACGTTCGTGAGCCATCGTTTTACGATGACCGAAGATATCATAGCGAGCGCCAACAACGATAAGGTGATAACGGCGACAGCGTCGTGGAACACGGTGTCGCGAAGCCAGGTAAACTACTGGCTTGAGGTGGCGGATCCCTCTAATCTTCCTGCGGATGCGAAACAAATGCCGAACGGCAAATACTACAGCGCTCTTAACGAATATACGCAAGAGCTGCTTCACAGCGGAAGCCTAAGCGCGAAGACCATCGGCGGGTTTTCCAAAAAATCGGACTACAATACAGATCCTGTCTGGGAATGGGACGGGAGCCAGTGGGTGTCTACCTACAACTTCTATTATGATCGCAATGCATACACCTTGTCCTTCAACTCCATGGGCGGAAGCTTTGTTCTCTCTAAAACGGTCTTGTACGAAGCTCCTATGGCTCAGCACGAACCTGACGACCCCACTCGCGAACATTACGTATTCAAGGGATGGTATCTGGATAGCGACTATATGCTGCCCTACGATTTCGGTACAGCCACTATGCCGGGCAGCAACGTCCAATTATATGCGAAATGGGAGTCCTCCCAATACTCCGCCAAGTTCTACACGCACGAGGGAGATGGGACCCCGGTAAAGACGCAGGGTATTGCTCAGGGCGAGTACATCAAAGATCCTGGGGTGTACATTGTGGGTCAGGGCTATGAGGGTCTGGGCGAGTTTCTTGGATGGTACTGGTATCTTCCGGGAACCGATCGCCTGGTTGCCTATAGCTGGGAGACGCCTGTATCCGGTGATGTGACCTTGTACGGGCGCTGGAAAACCGATGGGTTTTCTTTGACGTACGACAAGGGGATCGGTTTCGGAAGCGTGCCTGTCGATACTAACAGCTACGCGCTTGGCGTAAAGGCTCCTGTAAAAGACGCTTTGCTTTCTGCGTCCGGCAAGACATTCGTCGGTTGGCAGGTTGACGGATCTGGTCGCACGTACTATCCGGGGAACACTATCAAGATGAACGGCGATACAAAGCTCGTTGCTCGTTACGTGAATCCTAGTTTGGCGGTGAGCCTTGTCTTCAATGCTAACTACGGGAGCAACCCTGCTACGGAAACATGGACGGCTGAAAAGAACGATTATGTAACGCTGCCTGACAGTATGTTTGACAGGGCAGGGTATTCTTTCGCGGTTTGGAACACGAAACCTGATGGTTCGGGCAGGTCTTACTCCGTCAGCGAAGTTCTTTCGCTGACGGGCAACACCACGCTGTACGCTCAATGGAAGGAAAGCAAGCCTGTAACTTACACGTATACCGCTTTGACGGGCGGGTCGGTAAGCAGTGCTTCCGAAACGATCGCTCCTGTAACGGGCATCGCTTCTGGCTCGACGGCTTCGCCAGATTCTGGGTATAGATTTGACGGCTGGTATGACAACGCGGAGGCATCGGGAAATCCGATTTCCCGTGACGCGCGTTTCGTTCCTTCTAAGGTAGACGGCGTTTATGCCGGGGGCAGCTATTGGGCCCGCTTCGTCGTCGATGAAACCCAGACCTACGCGGTGAGCTACGCCACCGACGGCAACGGCACGGCCGACCCCGCCGACAACCGGGGCATCCAGGTGCTCGGCACCTCCGGCGTGACCGGCTCGACCGCCGCGCCCGCCCCCGGCTACAAGTTCGAGGGCTGGTACAAGGGCGACGCGCGCATCGAGGGGGCCGGGGCGGCGCTGAGCGCCGAGCTGGCCGCCGCCAACGTCGACCGCGACGGCGACCTGTACAAGGCGACCACCTTCACGGCCAAGTTCGTCCCCGACGACGGCCAGACCTACGCGGTGAGCTACGCCACCGACGGCAACGGCACGGCCGACCCCGCCGACAACCGGGGCATCCAGGTGCTCGGCACCTCCGGCGTGACCGGCTCGACCGCCGCGCCCGCCCCCGGCTACAAGTTCGAGGGCTGGTACAAGGGCGACGCGCGCATCGAGGGGGCCGGGGCGGCGCTGAGCGCCGAGCTGGCCGCCGCCAACGTCGACCGCGACGGCGACCTGTACAAGGCGACCACCTTCACGGCCAAGTTCGTCCCCGACTTCTCCACGCTCAGTGCAAGCGGCTTCGACGTCACCTACGACGGCGCTCCGCATAAGGTGCTGCTGCACGGCGTTGTTCTGCCCGGCGATACAATCGAATATTGGGTTGGCGACACGCAGCTTGCTGCCAACGAGTTCGTCAATGTGGCGGATTCCACCGAAGTTACCGTGAAGGTGATCCGCGGAACCCAGGTGTGGACCAGCAATTCGGTAACCGCCAGAATCACTCCCGCGCCCGCCACCATCAAGGTTAACGACTCGTCCAAGAAGTTCGGGGAATCCGACCCTGCCTTCACGGGTGCGGTCGAAGGGCTGATCGGCTCCGATTCGCTGGGCAATGTGGTTTACAGCCGCACCAACAACGATGAAGCTGTCGGTTCCTATGCAGGTGTCCTTACTGCTACGGTCGACAATCTCAACGGCAACTACACCTATACGGTGGAGCCGGGCGACTTCTCCATCGAGCCCGCAGACGGCAATATCGTTCGCATCACGTCCGATGCCGAAGGTTTGACGAAGGTCTACGACGCGCAGCCTGTATCCGTTACGGCCGAGGCTGACGTCGAGGGCTCCACGCTGCTGTACTCGGTGGACAACGGGGCAACCTGGTCTGAGAGCAATCCGTCGTTCACGAATGCCGGAACGTACACGGTGCACGTGAAGGCCACGCATCCGGGGTACCGGGAAACGGCTCCGGTGAGCGCGACCGTTGTCATCACCCCTGCGCCCGTCACCATTACGGTTGCCGATGCTTCCAAGGTTGCAGGTGCCGCCGATCCGACCTTCACCGGCACGGTCGAGGGCCTGGTGGCCGAAGGCGATCTGGGCGACGTGGCCTACGTCCGTCCCGGCGGCGAAGAGGCCGTGGGCGTGTACCAAGGCGCTCTGACCGCTCTGTTCACGCAGAATCCGAACTACGCGGTTTCCGTGATCAACGGTACGTTCACCATTACGGCTCCGCCGATTCCGCCGATTCCGCCCGACCCGGTCGAGCCTACTCCGACGCCTACGCCGCTGCCCGAACCGGGCACGGTTCCTCCTGACAGCCCGCTGGCGCCTATCGTTGCGCCCATCGTGGACGTGCTCGGGGGCGCTGCCGAAGCGGTCATCGGCGACAACGAGACCCCGCTTGCTCAGCGCGAAACCGAAATCTCCGATGGGGAAACGCCGCTTGCTGGTCACGATCATGCGTCGTGCTGGGTGCACTGGTACATCATACTGGGCATCATTGTCACGGCCATATATTCCGCTTGCGTGACGCTGCGTCGCAGCCTGTTCTCTCGTAAGCTGAAGCAGTACGAAGACAACCTGACCGGGGGCGGTGACCCCGCTCCCGGCGCGCCTTCTCGGTTCGACGACGAGGCCTCCGCGGCAAACGTTTCTCAGGGTGCTCCTGCGGGGACGGTTGCAGCTGCCGGGTTGAACGAGTAGGGAAGGGAGGATACGCATGAAAAAGAGCAACGTCATCGTCTTTGCCCTGCTTGCGGCAATCTCGGTATTTCTGCTGTGGCTGTGGTACTTCTTGGGCTTTAACAGGGTCGACGATCCGCTTGACCTGGTTTTGTCCATCGTATGGTGGGCGGTTATCGCGGTTTCCATCGCGGTCATCGTTCGCGCGGAGCGGGTTCGCCGTCGGCGCATTAGAACCGTGTACGTGGGCGACAATGCCACGTTCAACAGCGAAAAGGGGCTTATGCGCTTTTCGGAGGGGGAGCCCATGCAAGACGTGGTAGCTTCCATTGTTGAAAACTTGAAGTACGACTTCACGCGCGAGGAGTTTCCCGATAAGGAAGCGTTTCAAGCGAAGTATTTCGTGCGCACGAAGGAATTCCGGACGGAAGAAAACCCCGAGGCCGTAAAGGACCAGTCGATGGAATCTGCTCAGACCGCATTGGATTCCTCTGCGTCCGCGCGCCGCGCATGGACGGGCGAAGTGGTCGTTGCGGCCACTGGCGAGGAAAAGCCGTTTGGAACGCCCGAAGAATTGGCTGCTATTTTGACCACGCTAGGAGCTGCGGCTTAAAAGCCGCCTTTCTGGTCGCGCTTGCATCGACAGCCCTTCCGGCGAAGTTTCTGGAAGGGCTGCTTCTTAGCTTACGCGACATCGTCGTTTGATCATGGTTCGACCGCGTGAGTCCTGCGGTGCAAGTTGGGTAGACGCTTCTCTTGCTTGCAGGGCCTGGTAGGCTTTTGAACGTTTAATTGCAAGTAGAATGGTTGTGATTCTCGTATGAGGAGCTATCGACTTAACGACATCGAGGAATTTCCCGACCTGCGTCATCTGCTCGAACGCAGCGCGCGGCTCTTTTCGGGTAAAACCGCATTTGCCGAGCTGTCGCGTTCTTCGGGGCTGCGCGAAGTGAGCTACGCTTGCTTTCTCGAGGACGTGCGGGCCCTGGGCACCGCGCTTTTGGAGCGCGGGTACGCCGGCAAGCGCATCGCGCTCATCGGGGAAAACTCCTACGCGTGGATTCTTGCGTACTTCGCGATCGTCAACAGCGGGATGACGGTGGTTCCCTTCGATAAAGAGCTTTCCTGCTCTGAGATCGTCGACCAAATGGCAAGGGCGAACGTTGATGCGCTGTGCCATACTGCATCGTACGCGCCCGAGGCGCGTCGCGCGGCCGATGCGTTGAAGGAGCGCCGCGGGCTCGATGTGGAGCTTTTTGACATGGGGTCGTTGTCTGCGGGCGAATTGGCATGTGACCTGCTTTCTTGCGGGCGAGATCAGATCGCGCTCGGCAACGATCGGTACGCGCGGGTTGAACTGGATCCGGATGCGGTGTGCTCGATTTTGTTCACATCGGGAACCACGGGCGTGAGCAAGGGCGTTTTGCTGAGCCATCGAAACTTCGCATCCAATATAAAAGGGGCTTGCGAGCTGGTGCTTTTCGGCCCGCAGGATACGCTGGTCTCCGTTCTCCCCATCCATCACGCCTACGAGGACATGGCGGGCATCTTCTGTCCGTTGTACTATGGGTGCACCGTGGGGCTCTGCTCCGGTTTGAAAATGCTCCCGAAATGCCTCGACGCGTTCAAGCCTACCATTCTGTGCTTGGTCCCCCTGTACGTCGAAACGTTCAGAAGCAAGATTCTTCGCGCCGCAAAAGAGGGCGGCCGCGAACGACAGCTTGCTTTCGCCTGCAAAGCAAGCTCGCTGCTTCGGCGCATTGGCGTCGACGTTTCGGACAAGTTGCTCGCGCAGCCCCGGGAGGCGTTCGGCGGGCGTCTGCGACTTGTCATCTGCGGAGGAGCGCCGCTCGATCCAGCCTATGCGCCGTTTTACCGCTCTCTCGGCATCAATCTTATTCAAGGGTACGGCATCTCCGAATGTTCTCCCATTGTTTCGGTCAACCGCAACAACGAGTTCAAAGACGATTCCGTTGGCCGCGTGATTTCGTGCGCGCGCGTGCGGTTCGACGAAAGCGGGCAGATTTGGGTCAACGGCCCGTCGGTCATGGCGGGGTACTTGGATGAAGAAGCCGAAACGCTGGTCGACGGTTGGTTTCCAACGGGCGATCTGGGACGTTTGGACGCGGATGGGTTTCTGCACATCACGGGTCGGTGCAAAGACATCATCGTCCTGAGCAACGGCAAGAACGTTATGCCTCAGGAAATCGAGCGTGCTTTGACGGCGTGCGATTCCGTGGCCGAAGCGGTGGTTATCGGCGGGCCTGGAACGGGCAACGGTTCCGAGTGCTTGGCGGCGCACATCTACCCGGACTTTGAAGCTATCGGGTTGGATGCGAAGTCTCCAGAAGCTGCGGCGGCCGCTCGGGATCGGGTGCGCGCCGATATCAGGCGCGTTAACAGGGGCCTGGCGTTTTACAAGCGCATAGCAACGTTTGCGGTGCACGCCGAGCCGTTCGAGAAAACGACAACGCGCAAGGTAAAGCGGTTTTTGCTCGTTGAGGATACGAAGGGAATGGTACATGTTTGATCGCGTTCAAAGCATCATCCAGGGCTACATCCAGCGCGACGACCTGGAGATCACGCTTGATACCGACGTGCTGAGCGACCTGGGCATCAACTCGCTTGAGTTGGTGGAGCTGGTGTGCGCGTTCGAGATGGAATTCGACCGGGAGATACCGGAAAAAGACATTCGCCAGTTCGTGACGGTCGAAGACATCGTGCGTTATCTGGAAGCGATCGAAGCGTAGGCTGAAGCGCCGTGGACCTGTTCCTTGCATCCGTGCCCGCCGCTGACGAGAAGCTGCTCGCCAAAGCGGCGCTTCCCTTTGCGACGCCGGCGAAGCGCGCCCGCATGGAGCGTTGCCGCGTTGCGCAGCAGCGCGCGGGCATGGCGCTCGCCGAGGTTCTGCTTGCGTGGGCGCTGCATGAAGAGCGGGGCGTGAACTTGCGCGCCGTTGAGCGCTTCGAGGGCGATTGCGGAAAGCCGTTCGCGCGCTACGCTGACGGCTCGGTCGAATTCAGTTTGAGCCATTCCGGATCGTACGTCCTGGTCGGGATCGATGATGCCCCCATTGGCGTGGATATCCAGCAACGGCGCCAGGCGGACGAGCGGCTTGCGCGCAAGGTTATGGACGCGGCCTCGTTCGAAGCATGGCTGGAATCTTCCGACAAAGCAACGCTCTTCTGCGATTGCTGGGCTCGCATGGAAAGCGAGTTGAAGTGGTGGGGAGTTGGAATCGCGGGTCTTGGAAGGGCCGATCTTGTTCTTCCGGAAGGCGTGTCGTCATGCGCGGTTGATGCTCCTGCCGGGTATTCGGCTTCCGTGTGCGCTGCGTTGCCGAAACCCGCCCCGTTGCGGGCGTCTCCTCGAACCGTGCAGATTGAGGAGTTGCTTGCTTTTGCCGAAAGGGAAGGGCTGTGATCGTGAAGCAAAACGAGGATACCCGTAGCGCGTTGCCGTTGCCCGATGCGCCGGCGCGCGCAAGCAGAAACGAAGGAGCGTCCCTTATGGCAGGTCGGTATCCGTTGACTCACCCGCAGAGCCGCATTTGGCATGTCGAGCAATCGCATCCGGGAACCAGCATGTGGAACAACGCCGGTACGCTCAAGATTCGCGGGCGTCTTGATTTCGATTTGCTGGACAAGGCCATTCAGCTGTTTTTGGAGGCGAACGAGTCTCTTCGCTTGCGCATCTGCCTTGTCGACGGCCAGCCCATGCAGTATGTGGCTGCACATCGGCCCGTACATATCGATCGACTGGATTTCAGCTCCACGGGCGTGAAGGGGCTGTACGAGTGGGATGTTCGTCAAACGCAGGCGCCCATGTCGCTGATCGACAGCCCCCTCTATTACTTCGCTTTGGCGAAAACCGCTCCCGACGAGGGGTACCTGTACGCGAAGATGCACCATATCATCTCCGACGGCGTGTCGTTCGTGGTGTTCGCAAACGAGGTCATGGACTGGTACGACATGCTTTTGCGCGGGGAAACTCCCGTGCCCCGGCCTGCAATTTCGTATCTCGATTACGTCGAGGAGGAACGTCTCTATCGGGAATCCAAGCGATTCGCTTACGACGAGGCGTACTGGCTCAAGCGGTTCTCCGACTTCTCCGATGCCACGTTGCTCAAGCCTCGAACGTCGGACTGCTTTGCAACGAAAGCGAAGCGCAAGGCGTGCGTGCTTTCAGCTGAGCTTTCCGCGGCGGTGCGGGGCTTTTGCAAAGAGCATCGCGTGTCGGTGTTCGCGTTGCTGCTGTCCGCGTTTTCCGTGTATCTGAATCGCGTGTTGGGGAAAGAAGACCTGGTCATAAGCGCTCCTGTATCGAACCGCACGTTCGCGGGGTCCAGTGAGCGTTTCGGTATGTACGTGAGCACGGTGCCCGTGCGGGTGGCGGTCGACAACGAGCGTGCGTTTTTGGATTTTGCCGAAGGGGTGTCCAACGAATGGTTTTCCGTTCTCAAGCATCAGCGGTATCCGTACGACGTGCTCATGGAGAAGATTCGCGAACGTCGTCCCGACATCGACCAGCTGTACGATATTTCCTTATCGTACCAGGTGGGGACGTTCGAAACGAAGAAGCGCTGCTTCTCCTACGAAGGGCGTTGGCATTTCAGCGGGCATCAGGCATCCTCGCTCAACATTCACTGGAACGATCGCGAGAACAACGGGCGCTTCGTGCTGGATTACGATTACCTCTCGCCCCTGTTCGCGGCGAAGGAAGTTGATTTCATCCACGAGCATTTGTGCAACATCGTAGCCGATGCCGTTGCTCATCCCGAAAAGCGGCTTTTCGAGCTTGCCATGGTTTCTGCGGAAGAGCGAGACAAGGTGCTGTACCGGTTCAACGACACCGATGACGGTTTCGAGCGAACCGACCTGGTCAGCCTATGGAAGCGCCGCGTTGCCGAGGGTCCCTGCGAACCGGCGTTGACCTATCGCGGTCGAAGTTGGACGGCGGCCGATTTGGACCGGGCCTCCGACGAGGTTGGCAACGTGCTCGCGAACGCGGGGGTTGCGCCGGGCGATGTGGTCGCGCTTGCGTTGCCGCGAAGCGACGTCTACTATGCGGCCATGCTGGGCGCCCTCAAGGCGGGCGCGGCGTTCATGCCCATTGATCCCTCGCTTCCCGAGGAGCGCGTTCGCTATATGCTGAACGAGTCGGGCACGCGGTTTGCGCTGGTTGGACCAGGGGATTTAGAGGACCGACAGAAGGGGGCGCTTCTGTCGGTCCCCGTGGCCTCGTTGCGCGCCGAGGAGCTTGTGCGGCGCGTTTCCTGCGTGCGATCGGAGGCGGCCGCGGGGAAGGGCCGCTGCTTGGAGGGTGCTGCTTCGGAAGGGATCTGCGTTGCGCGGCGCTTTCCCGATCCCGGCCAGGCGGCGTACCTCATCTACACGTCGGGTTCGACCGGCACGCCGAAGGGCGTGGTGGTCGAACATGCGCAGATTGCCCACTTCGTGCTGTCGATGCGCGCGGTGTGGGGTCGCACCCCCGGCGGCAGGATGCTGTGCGTGGGCCCGGTGTCGTTCGACATCAACATCATGGAGGCGGCTGTCGGCTTGTTCTCGAACCGTACGCTCGTGGTGGCCGACGATCGGCAGGCCGACTACCCCGACGATCTGTGCGCGCTTATGGGGAAAGAGCGCGTGGACCTTATGATGGTCACGCCGGGGCGCATGGAGATGATCCTTTCGGCCCAGGCGGGCGCTCATGCTCTGCGAGGGGTTCGGGAGATCGGATTGGGAGCCGACGTGCTTCCGCCCGAGCTGCTGCGGCGCATCCAGCAGGTTACGTCGTCGTGCGTCACGAACTTCTACGGACCTACCGAAGTGACGATCGCGGCCACGTGCTGCGACGTGACCGGCCGTGTCGACGTCAACATAGGTCGGCCCATGAACGGCGTGCGCGTCTACATTCTGGACCCGCACCTCAATCCGGTTCCGATTGGCGTTCCAGGTGAGCTGTACGTTGGGGGCGCTGGCGTGAGCAGGGGATACGTTGCGCGTGCCGAGCTGACGGCCGAGCGCTTCGTGCCGTCTCCCTTCGTGGAAGGGGAGCGTCTTTACCGCACGGGCGACGTGGGCCGCTGGTATCCGCTTGGCGAAATCCAGTTTCTCGGGCGCATCGACCGCCAGGTGAAGATTCGCGGGTACCGCGTTGAGCTGGGAGAGATCCAGAACAGGCTGCTGCAGTTGGAGGGGATCCGTTCGGCGGCGGTGGTGGCGCACGACGAGCAGGACGGACGCAAATCGCTGTGCGCGTACGTGGCGGGGGACTGCGTGCCCCCTGCTGCGCGGATGAAGGCGCACCTGTCCGAATCGCTGCCGTTCTACATGGTTCCCTCGTGCTTCGTGGAACTCGACGAGCTTCCTCTTACGACAAGCGAAAAGCTTGACGTGCGTCGTCTCCCCAAGCCTCAACGGGAGGCGGTGGGCGCGCGCTCGTTCGAAACCGATACTCAGCGAAAGCTCGCGGAGCTGTGGGAGGGCATCCTGGGGGTGGGTTGCGTTCGTCCCGACGATCACTTTTTCGAAATCGGCGGGGATTCGCTGTCCATCGTGCGCATGATAGCCGCAGTGGCCGATGCCTTCGATGCGAACATCGATTTGGTGGACGTGTACCGCGACCCGACGCTTGCCGCCTGTGCCGCGCTGATCGATCGGGCGGAGGCCAGCTACTGCAAGCCGGTGAAGCCCGTGGCAGCGCGCCGTTACTATCCGGCCACGTCAACGCAGCAGCGCATGGTTTTGGCGGCAAGCGAGGCCCCTGATTCCGTTGCTTACAACGTGCCGGCGTTGTTCGTATTTGAAAGCATGCTCGACGAGGACCGGCTCAAGGCCGCCTTGGAAAAGCTGCTCGCTCGGCATGCCGTTCTGCGCACGTCCCTGCACGTGCGTGACGGCGCGATCGTGCAACGGGTTCATCGTTCGGTCGAGGTGCCGTACGAGTCGGTTGCGTGCGCCGACGCCCGCATCGCGGCATGCGCGAAGCGGCGCGTTCGGCCCTTCGACGTTTCAAGCGCTCCGCTCATGCGGCTTGTCTCCATTCGAACGCCCCGGCGGCATGCGTTGCTGTTCGACTTCCATCATGCCGTTTGCGACCAGGCGGGGCTTCGGATCGTGCTCGACGACTTCGCCGCTTTGTACCAGGGGGACGCGTTGCCTCCTCTTGCCGTCGATTACAAAGATTGCGCTGTTTGGCTGGAGGGGCGCCTTGCCTCGGACGCTTTGGAGCAGCATGCGGCGTATTGGCGCGAACGGCTTTCCGGTGACCTTCCCGTGCTGGCCCTGCCCACCGAGCGCCCTCGAACGGGCGAACGGAAGGGGGCAACGTGCGAGGCGCGCATCGCCGCGAGCGCGCTCGCATCGTTGCATGCCCTTGTCCGCTCCCAAAAGGCAACGATGGCCACGGCGCTCATGACCGTGTTCGGGCTGGTGCTTTCCCGTACCGCCTTGCAAGACGAGGTGGTGATCGGCATGCCCGTGGAAAACAGGATGCAACCCGCGATGCAGCATACGGCGGGCGCTTTCATCAACACGGTTCCGGTGCGGTGCGCGTTTTCGGGCGGGCAGACCGTCCGTGCATGCTTCAACGCGGTGCATCGCGCTTTGAGCGAAGCCGTTTCCCATCAGGATTATCCGTTCGAGCGCATCGTGACCGATGCGGGGGCCGCGCGTCAGCGCGGGCGCAACCCCTTGTTCGATGCAATGCTCGTGTTCGGGAAAGACCAGGTGAACTTGACGCTTGAAGGCGTATCCGCAACGCCTCGGTTCGTGGACGTTGCAACGGCGAAGCTCGACGTGACGCTGTTCGCCTACGAAGCGGCGGACGGCCTGACGTGCAGATTGGAGTACGATCGAAACCTGTTTTCCGCTGCAGCAGCGCGGCGCATGCTCGATCGTTTCGTCCATACCGCAGCAACGCTGTTCGAGGCTCCCGACGAGGGCGTCGCGCGCGTGAGCGTGCTGCCCTTGGAAGAATATCAGCTGGTGACAAGCGGGTTTGCGGGAGATAAGGTGCCCGTTCGCAACCGGCCTCTCTGCGCGTGGGTGGAAGACCTTGCCGACCAGCGCCCGTGCGACGAAGCCGTTGTGGCCTCGGACGGTCGGCTGACGTTTTCCGGGTTGGATCGGCAAGCTGACTGCATCGCATGCGCTCTTGCCGAAGCAGGGGCAGGGCCCGGAGCACTGGTGGCTGTCATGATGCGTCGCAGCGCGGCGCTGCTTCCGGCTTTGTTCGGCGTTATGAAAGCGGGCGCTGCTTACGTTCCCGTCGACCCGACGTATCCGGCTGATCGCAAGGCGCTCATGCTGGCCGATAGCGGGGCGCGCCTTGTGCTGGTCGATCGCCAGACGTGCGACGCCTGCCCGGAGGTCCCGTCCGCCGCGGCAAGGGTGGTCGTCGAGGATGCGCTTCTTGCGCGCGCCTCGTTGGATTCGGCGCAGGCTCGCAACGAGCGTATGCGCAGGTGCTCCGATGCGAAGCCGGACGACCCTGCGTACGTCATCTACACAAGCGGGTCGACCGGGGTGCCGAAGGGAAGCCTTCTTACGCGTGCGGGCGTGGCGAACCTGCGCGATGCTATGGCTTCGTGCATCGGCTACCGTCCTGCATGGACCGCGGTCTCGGTGACCACGATGTCGTTCGATATCTTCGTTGCGGACGCGCTGCTTCCCTTGACGTACGGCTGCCGTATCGTGCTCGCCGACGAAGAGGAACTTCGGCAGCCTCGTTTGCTGGCCGGTCTTATCGAGCGCGAACGGGTCGATTTTCTGCAGGCGACGCCCTCACGCATGCAAATCATGGTGCGCGACCAGGCGTTCGTCCAAGCGGCTTCGCGGCTTTCGACCGTGGTGCTGGCAGGAGAGAAGCCGCCGCTTCCGTTGGTTCGAACGTGCAAGCGCATCATGCCCGGCGCGCGTCTCAAAAACGGGTACGGCCCGACCGAGGTGACCGTGTACACTTCGTTTCAGGATATGACCGACTGCGCGTACGTGAGCATTGGGCGGCCTATCGCGAACACGCGCGTCTACGTGCTCGACGAGGCGCTGCGGCCTGTTCCCGTGGGAACGTACGGGGAAGCCTACATTGCCGGAGCGGGAGTGTCGCCGGGCTACATCGGCCGCCCCGATCTGAACGAGTCGCGCTTTCTCCCTGATCCGTTTCACGAGGGAGGCGTTATGTACCGATCGGGAGACGTGTGCCGTTACGACGAGCACGGCGAGCTGTTCATTGCGGGGCGCGTCGATCATCAGGTGAAGGTGCGCGGTTTGCGCATCGAGCCCGGCGAGATCGAAGCGGCCCTGTGCGCTCTTGACGGCATCGCCGAAGCCGTGGTGGTGGCGCACGGGGCGGGAGAGCGCAAGCAGCTGGTTGCGTACTATACGGCGTCCGAGCCGCATGAGGTTTCGCGGTTGCGGTCTGCGCTTGCGGCGCAGCTCCCTTCGTTTTTGGTGCCCGCGCGCTTCGTTTATCTCGAGGCTCTGCCCGAAACGGCAAACGGAAAGGTGGATCGCGGGCGCCTTCCCGATCCGGACGCGAGCGCTTGCGCGACGACGGCCGAGCCTTCCCGCCCGCTTTCCGGCGCGCCTGCGAAGCGGGCGTATTCGGCCGAGGAACGACGGCTCCTGCGCGCGATCGAGCACGTCCTGGGAGTGCGCGGCGTCAGCCTGACCGACAACGTGTTCGATCTGGGAGGCGACTCCTTGGCGGTCATCTCCATCCAGGCACGGCTCGCCCCGCACGGGTGGACGCTGCGCACGCAGGATTTCTACGATGCCGATACCATCGGGGATCTGCTCGCACGTGCACACATGCCTGGCGCGAAGAGCGTTTCCGAGCATCAGCAGAACACGGGCGGAAGCGCATCGGATCGTCGTTTGGCCGATCGAAGCGAAGCGGCGGCATCGGTTGCGCGCAATGCGGCAGCGGCTTGCGAAAAGCCCGTTGCCGCATGTTCTCTCGACCGTGTGCTCGTAACGGGAGCAACCGGGTTTCTGGGCGCCCATGTGGTGGCGGAGCTTTTAGCTGCGGGCGCGGGGGAGGTGCTTTGCCTGGTGCGCGCCGCCGACGACGTCGAGGCGCAGGTGCGCCTCGATCATGCACTGGCAGCTTACGGGATGGACTTTGCCCCTGCGGTCCGCGCCGTGCGTGGAGACGTGTCGAAAGACGATCGCGGTTTGGCCGCGTCGCTCGGTGCGATCGACGCGGTCTTTCACTGCGCGGCCATCACCGACCATGTTGGTCGGCGCGAGGAGTACGAACGCGTCAACGTCGAGGGCACGCGTCGCATGCTGGAGCTGGCCGCTATGCTGGAAGCGCAGTTCATGCACGTGTCGACGATGAGCGTGGCCGGCAGGGGCGGTGCGCTGTTCGACGAGCGATCGTTCGACGTGGGGCAAGACGTCGATTTCAACGAATATGCTCGAAGCAAGTACCGGGCTGAGGCCGTCGTGCTCGACGCTTTCGCGAAGGGCGCTGCGGGTCGCGTGTTTCGCGTGGGGAATCTGACGGGCCGCGCTCGTGACGGGGCGTTTCAGCGCGACGTTCATCGCAACGCCTTCGCGATGCGCCTTGCCGCTTACGCCCGTTTGGGATGCTATCCTGAAAGCCTGGCCGAACGGTTCGAGATGACGCCCGTCGACTCCTGCGCGCGCTCCATCGTGCTTTTGGCAACGTGCGACTCGCATTGCATTGCGCACGTATGCAGCGATCGGCAGATCGACGTCAAGGAGCTTGCCGCGCTTTTGAGGCGTTGCGGCCACCCTGTTGAGCCGGTGTCCGACCAAGCGTTTGCCCAGTGCGTTTCCGAACGCCTGAACAGCGAGTTCAAAAGCTTGTTCGGCATCGTTCGGGATGTTGTGGAACGCCCTGCCGTCCAACCCACCGAGGCGTCGGTGGCGGCCACGTGCGCTGCGTTGCAGGCGAAGGGCTTTTCCTGGCCGGACCCCGATGCGGCGTACTTCGCCCCTTACTTCGCTCAGATTCAAGCCGCCGTCGAGGCTTCGGGCCCCGTTCGAGAAAGGAGCTAACGTGGACGCTGCTTCCGCAATCGTGTTGACGGTGGTTCTCATCGCGCTGGTCGCCATGCTGTGCTACGTGGCGTTCGCCAAAGAGAAGAAAACGCTTCACTACCTGTTCATCACCATCATCATCGAGCTGATCGTATGGAATACGGCGGTGCTCGGCGGCAAGTACGTTGCCGCCGATCCAGGGCTTTCCGTGTTCGTTGACAACTTCGCCTACTTTGGGGCCGCATTTGTGCCGGTCACCATGCTGCTGCTGGGTTTGGCGTACCAGAAAAGCTTCAAAGGCTTTTCGAGGGCTTACGGGCTGCTGTTCGTGTTTCCCGTTATCACGATGGTTGTGATATTCACGAACGACTTCCACCATCTTTTCTACCTTTCGTACACGCCGGGCGTGGGGTACGTGCAGGGACCGTACTTCGTGTTCTACGCCCTGTATTCGTACGCGTGCCTGTTCACCGGCATGGGGCTGCTGTGCTATACCGCCATCAAAACCTCGGGCGTGCTTTCGCTTCAGGCGCTGCTCAACGTTGCGGCTGCGCTTATTCCCACGGTCACGAACATCTGTTACACGCTGCACGTCCCCGGCTTCTACGTGTACACTACGCCGGTTGCGTTCACCATCACCGTGCTGCTCTACATTGTGTCGCTGTTTCGATTCGGCTTCCTTAAAACCGTTCCCATTGCCACGCAAACCGTCATCAATCGCATTTCGGACTGTTTCGTGGTCATCGATCGCGAACTCCGCATGCTCGATTGCAACGAATCGTTCACGCGCCAGTTCTACGATCGATCGAGCGCCCAGAAAAAAGCGAAGCTCGACGATTTGCTGATCGGCATGGGATTGTCCGCCGACCAGGTTGTCTCCGTTCGTTGGAACACTGCGGTTGCCTTCGAGTCCGGCCGTTTGCAAACGGCCGACCTTGCCGTCGAAACGGGCGAAGGTCCTTTGTTCTACACGGTTGAGTACACGCCTTTGTCGGAGAGCTTGTCGTATCCGGCGCTCGTGCTGTTGTTCAAAAACGTCACGCAGCACGTGCTTGACCTGCAGGCGCTGCGCGACAATCAAGACATCCTGCTTGAGCGGGAGCGCTTGGCTTCGCTCGGGCAGATGATCGGCGGGATCGCGCACAATCTCAAAAGCCCCATTTTGGCTATTTCGGGAGGAATCGACCAGGTGCAATGGCTGGTGTCGGAGTATCGCGACTCGGTAGGGGACCAAGAGGTTACCGACGACGACCATCGCGAGATCGCTCGCGATATGGACGAGTGGCTTGCGAAGATGAAGATCCAGCTTTCGTACATGTCCGACATCATATCCACCGTCAAGGGGCAGGCAGCCCAATTCAGCGAGGACTCCTCGCATCCGTTCACCGTTGGCGAGGTGCTGAAGCGAACGCAGATACTCATGCAGCATTCGCTCGTGAAGGGCGGATGCACGCTGGAAACCGAGGTGAACGTCAATCGTGAGCAGGTGGTGTTCGGCGACGTGAACAGTCTTGTCCAGATTCTAGATAACGTCATCGACAATGCCATCCATGCGTATAATGGGGATGGTGGCACGATTAAGCTGAACGTGGAGCCGGTCGAGGACGGCGTGCGGTTCTCCGTTTCCGATCAAGGGGCGGGCATTGCGCCCGACGTTCAAAAGCTCCTGTTCAAAGAGATGACGACAACAAGGGGCAAGCATGGGACCGGGCTTGGCCTGTACATGTCCTACAGTACGGTAAAAGGCATGTTCCGCGGCAGCATGTGGTTCGAAACACAGCCGGGCGCGGGCACCACGTTCTTCATTCAGATTCCTTTGGCAGGAAAGCGAGGGTAGCATTGTATGCGCAAGCGGCGTAGTCGGGAGGTTTCCGAGGAATACCGTATTATGGTCGTCGATGACGAAGAGGGGATCATCGACACCGTTGTTGCCATGGTGAATCGCAGCGGATACTGGTGCAAGGGGTTCACCAATCCGCTTGAAGCGCTCGAGGAGCTTGAGCGCGAGCACTACGACCTGCTCATCCTCGACTATTTTATGCAGCCCATTCACGGCGACGAGGTGGTCGAGCGCATTCGCAAGACCGATTACGAGCTGTACATACTTCTTCTGACCGGGCATAAAGAGCTTGCGCCGCCGGTGAGCACGCTCAAGTCTTTGGCTATTCAGGCGTATTGCGAGAAAAGCGACCGCACCGACCAGCTGCAGCTGTTGGTGGAATCCGGCGTCAAGTCCATCAGCCAGATGCGCACCATAAAGCAGTTCCAGGAAGGGCTCAACAGCATTTTGGGTGCCGTCCCCAAAATCTACCAGCTTCAGCCCATCGGCAACATACTCGAGGAGATTCTTCGTCAGATCCTGCCCCTGGTCAACGGCGAGGACGCGTTCATTCTCATAGACGAGCTGCCCGAGTCGTTCGATCCTGCGGCGGGCGCGGGCTCTCAAGAGCGCAAGAGCATCTTCTGCGGCATCGGCGCGTACCGCGGTTCGGTGGATTCGTTCACCAGCCTTTTGGATCACGATCTCATGGAGGCCGTCGGCCGCGCGCGCACGGATTGCGCGCTCGTGCATGCTCCCGAGGGCGTGGTGCTGCCGCTGTGCGACGAGCAGAAGCGCTCGCTCGGGGTGATTTACGCGCGCAACGTGTCGAGCGAGTACGGCATCAAGCTTTTGGAGATTTACGCCCATCAAGCTGCATCGTCTATCAGCAACGCGTTTCTGCATTCGCTCGTCAATATCAAAAACGAAGAACTGCATGACACGTACGCGCAGCTCAAGCAGCGGTACATGGATACGGTCGAGGTGCTGCGCCTGGCGGTCGACGCGAAAGACGAGTACACGCGCGGCCACTCCGATCGCGTGGCAGCCTTGGCGGTGGAGATCGGTCGAGCGTACGGGTTCGACGCCGATGCGCTCGAAGAGCTGCGGGTGGCCGGCCTGTTCCACGACATCGGCAAGATCGGGACCGCCGACGACATCCTGCTCAAAACCGACACGCTCGACGATGCCGAGTACGAAGAGATCAAACGTCATCCCATGAAGGGAGCCATGATCTTGTCGGCCGTGTCGATGTTCGAGAGCATTGTGCCCGTGATCAGGCACCATCACGAGCGTTACGACGGACGGGGCTATCCTGACGGCATCGCCGGTCAGGACATCGAGCTGAACGCGCGCATTATCGCGGTGGCGGATGCGTTCGATGCCATGACCTCGGATCGCCAGTACCGGGCGCATCTTTCGTTCGAAGACGCGGTGCAGCAGCTGCGCGACGGCGCGGGCACCCAGTTCGATCCCTCCGTGGTCGATTGCATGCTTCGCCTGATTGAGACGCAGCCGAGAATCTTGCACATCGTGTGTCGTTAGCTTGCTTTGGCGCGCGGCGTTCTGGCGTATCCAGGCGCGCGCCGTGCTCGTCGGCCTTCTGGCAGGCGGGCGGGCGCGCCGGTTCACCTGGATGTCGGCTTTGGTGCGTAATTAAGTAATTGTAATTCTGAACTGGGCAAACGATAAACTTTACAGAGTTTTAACCCGCATCCGACATTCCTTTGATGCTTCAACTTCATCATGTTCTTTGCAACGGGCCGGAAGGCCCGTACTACTGCAACGAGCAATGCGCTCGAGGGGCGCATCGAAGGAAGGAAGAGCATGAAGAAGCGTTTGGTTATGGCGGTGAGCGCGGCGGCGCTGGCGCTGGGTCTGTTCGGGTTGTTCGGCTGCGCGTCGGGCGACGGCGGTGCGGCTGACGGCGAAAGCTCGTCGTCTCCGTCGGGCGCGGTTTCCGTGTACTCGCGCGAGGACGGCTCTGGCACGCGCGGCGCGTTCGTCGAGCTGCTTGGCATCGAGGAGAAGGACTCGAGCGGCAAGAAGGTTGACATGACCACGCCTTCGGCGGCCATCACGAACTCCACGTCCGTCATGATGACTTCCGTGTCCGGCGACAAGAACGGCATCGGGTACATTTCTCTGGGTTCCCTGAACGACACGGTGAAGGCCCTTGACATCGATGGCGCCCAGCCCACGGCCGAAAACGTGAAGAGCGGCGAGTACAAGGTTGCCCGTCCCTTCAACATCGTGACGAAGGACGGCCTGTCCGACGTGGCTCAGGATTTCGTGGCTTACATCATGAGCGCTGACGGCCAGAAGGTCGTCGAAGAGAACGGCTTTATCTCGGTTGCCGACAGCGCTTCCGCCTACAAGGCTTCCGGCAAGTCCGGCAAGATCGTCATCGCGGGCTCTTCTTCGGTGACTCCGGTCATGGAGAAGCTGGCCGAGGCTTACAAGGCGCTCAACTCCGGCGTGACCATCGAGGTGAACCAGTCCGATTCCACCACCGGCGTCAACATGGCTACGGAAGGCACCTGCGACATCGGCATGGTCTCCCGTGAGCTGAAGGACTCCGAGACCGGCGTCAAGGCGACGGTCATCGCGCAGGACGGCATCGCCATCATCGTGAACAACGGCTCTACGGTGGACGGCCTTACTTCCGATCAGGTGAAGGGCATCTACACCGGCCAGCTGACCACGTGGGAAGACGCGCTGGCCTAAGGGCGAGCGACGTAATCGAGTAGGACTCGCATGTCTCGCGTACACATCAAAGAAGGCATTGCGAAGGCGCTGTTCGTAGCTGCCGCGGGGATCTCGATCCTCGCGGTGGCCCTTATCTGCGTCTTCCTTTTTGCGAACGGCGTACCGGCTATCGCGCAGATCGGCCTTCCGGAATTTCTCTTCGGTACAACGTGGCGTCCGGCCAACGATATCTACGGCATCTTCCCCATGATCGTGGGCAGCGTATACGTAACGGCGGGCGCTATGGTGGTGGGCGTCCCTACGGGGCTTCTGTGCGCCATCTTCCTGTCCCGCTTCGCCAGCGGCAAGATCGCGGCGGTGCTCAAGCCGGGCGTGGAGCTTTTGGCGGGCATTCCGTCGGTCGTGTACGGCTTCTTCGGCCTGGTGATCATCGTGCCGTTCATTCGCGCTAACGCCCCGGCCGACGCTCCGGGCAACGGTTTGTCCTTGCTGGCGGCTGCCGTGCTTCTGGGCATCATGATCCTGCCCACTATCATCACCGTCGCGCAAAGCGCGCTCGACGCCGTTCCCAAGAAGTACTACGAAGGGGCGCTTGCTCTGGGCGCGGACCATGAACGTACGGTGTTTCGCGTTATCGTGCCCGCCGCCGTGTCCGGCATCATGGCCGCGGTGGTGCTGGGTGTGGGCCGCGCCATCGGCGAGACCATGGCCGTCATCATGGTCGCCGGCAACCAAACGCTCATTCCCGAGAGCATATTCAGCGGCGTGCGCACCATGACGGCGAATATCGTGCTGGAGATGGGCTACGCCGCCGATCTGCACCGCGGTGCGCTTGTTGCCACCGGCGTGGTGCTGTTCGTGTTCGTCTTGCTCATCACCATGTTGTTCAACGTCATCAAGAAGCGGGGTGAGATGAGGTAATGGCACCGAAATTGACTATTGCCTACGAATCCGGCGATGCGAGCCCCGTTGCGCCGTCCAATCCAAACGACCGCATCGACGCCTTGTTCGCAGCCGCGGAAACCCGCCATGGCAAAACCCGCCGCATCGTATCCGCCCTTCTGCGTTGGGTGGTGTACTTGGGCGCGTTGGTCACAGCCGCGGTGCTCTTGTTCCTGGTGGGCTATATTCTGGTGAACGGCGTACCGTACCTCACGCCGAGCCTGTTCGCATGGGAGTACACGTCCGATAACGTCTCGCTTATGCCGGCGCTGGTGAACACCCTGGTCATGGCTGGTCTTTCGCTGGTCATGGCGGTGCCTGTCGGCGTGGGGTCGGCAATCTATTTGGTGGAATACGCGAAGCGCGGCAGCAGGTTCGTGCAGATCGTGCGCACGACCACCGAAACGTTGCAAGGCATTCCCTCCATTATCTACGGCTTGTTCGGCATGCTGTTCTTCGTGACGGCCCTGCAATGGGGGCTGTCCCTTATGGCGGGCGCGTGCACGCTGGCCATCATGGTGCTTCCCGTGGTCATGCGCACCACCGAAGAGGCGCTGCTGGCCGTTCCCGACGCCTATCGCGAAGGCGGTTTCGGCTTGGGGGCCGGTCGCCTGCGCACGGTGTTTCGCTGCGTGCTGCCCACGGCCGTTCCGGGTATTCTGGGCGGCGTTATTTTGGCGCTCGGCCGCTGCGTCGGCGAGGTGGCGGCTCTTATCTTCACGGCGGGCTCCATTGCTCAGATCCCCAATTTCCTGGATGCGGGCGCCATGGCCGTGTTCGATTCAACGCGCACGCTGGCCGTGCACATGTACGTGCTTGCCAGCGAGGGCCTGCACGTGAACGAAACGTACGCTACGGCGGTGGTCTTGCTGATCATGGTGGTGCTGCTCAACTTGATGGCCACCTTCGCCGCGAAGAAGATGAACAAGGGAGGCAAAGATGATTAATGCCACGCTCGAAAAGACCGCCGATCAGGTGATCGTCAACCCCACCTACATGCCCACCGCTCAAGGTCAGGCTGCGGACCGTCGCGCGAAGGCCAAGGCGCCGTCCAACGCTCCCGCCAAAATGAGCGTGCGCGACCTTGACCTGTACTACAAGGACTTCCATGCGCTGAAAAGCATCAACCTGGATTTTCCCAAGAACCAGGTGACGGCTCTTATCGGGCCGTCCGGCTGCGGCAAGTCCACGCTGCTCAAGTCGCTCAATCGCATGAACGATCTGGTGGAGGGCTGTCGCGTTGAAGGCGAGATCGCCCTCGACGGCGAGGACGCGTACCGTTCCATCGACGTGAACAACCTGCGCCGCCGCGTGGGCATGGTGTTCCAGCAGCCCAATCCCTTTCCTATGAGCGTGTACGACAACGTGGCGTTCGGGCCGCGCACGCACGGCGTCAAAAACCGTGCCGACCTGGACGAGATCGTCGAGCAGAGCCTGCGCGACGCCGCCATCTGGGACGAGCTCAAAGATCGCCTGAAGAAGAACGCGCTGGGCTTGTCCGGCGGACAGCAGCAGCGCCTGTGCATCGCCCGTGCGCTCGCCGTTCGTCCCGAGGTGCTGCTCATGGACGAGTCCACCAGCGCGCTCGACCCCATCTCCACGGCCAAGATCGAGGACTTGGTAGGCGAGCTCAAAAGCAAGTACACCGTCATCATGGTTACGCACAATATGCTGCAAGCGCTGCGCGTGTCCGACAAAACGGCGTTTTTCCTGCTGGGCGAGATGGTGGAGGCTGGCGATACCGACGACATCTTCACCAACCCGAACGATCCTCGCACTGCCGACTACGTCGCTGGGCGGTTCGGCTAGGCCGAGCGGCGTGCGAGGCGGCCGGCGATTGGGCGTTCCGGCCGCCTTTCGCGTGGGGGCGAGACGCCCGCGCGAGGGCGTCTCGTGCGGAGGCGACCCGCGTGCGGAGGGGCCGCCCTTGCGGGGCTGCCTCGTGCGGAGGTGACCCGCGTGCGGCTACTCCGCTTTCGATCGCAAGGACCGTCTCGCCCCTGCGCGGGTCCCGGCGTCGGCTCTGCCGTGGACGCCGCGAGCTTTTTGCGCCGGGACCCTCGGGCTGCTCGGCCGTTTCGACAGCGGATGCCGCAAAACTTGGTACAGAATCACGGGCCTGCGCTCCTTGAGCAGCCCATTACTTGCGGTTATTTTGAGCGCTTGCATCAACAGGCCAGGTCATCGAAGCTCGACGGATTCGGCGGTTGCTGAAGGCGCTTATCCAAGAGCGCAGACCCGCGATTCCGCGCCAAGTTCGGAGGTTTCCGCCGCCAGAAGAGCCTCCTGCCCGTTCGCAAACCTCGTCCCGCTCGGCTGCGCGGACGCCGTGGGGCGACCTTGGGGTTCGGCGAGCTGCCGAGGGCATGACCCCTGCACCACTTTACGCAAATTTGACTCGCTCGTTGCCCCGTTGGCAAGCACGCTGCTTTACAATGGGCCGAAACGACCGAAGCTGCCACCCGGGAGCCATCAATGATTTACTACGTAGAAGACGATACCAACATCCGCGACCTTACGGTGTACGCGCTCAAGCAGGCGGGATTCGAGGCCGAGGGGTTCGCTGCGGCCGGCGAGTTCTTCGCAGCCTGCCGCGAGCGCGTGCCGGAGCTGGTTCTTTTGGACATCATGCTGCCCGAGATCGACGGGTTGGAAATCCTGCACATGCTGCGCGAGGACGCCAGCACGAAGCATCTGCCCGTCATGATGCTTACCGCCAAGGGAACGGAGTTCGATACCGTGTGTGGGCTCGATGCCGGCGCCGACGATTACCTGGCGAAGCCTTTCGGCATGATGGAACTGGTGTCGCGCGTGAACGCGCTTATGCGTCGCGCCTCCGCGCCGGCGGTCATTCCCGATGACGACATGGCATGCGGCCCGATCGAGCTGTGCGTTTCGGCCCATACGGTGTCGGTGGACGGTCAGCCGGTCACGCTCACGCTCAAGGAGTTCGACCTGCTGCATACGCTCATGAAGAACGCGGGGCACGTGCTGTCGCGTCGGCAGCTGCTCGAGGACGTGTGGGGCATGACGTACGTGGGCGAGACGCGCACGGTGGACGTTCATATCCAAACGCTGCGCCAGAAGCTCTCGGCGGTTCGCGAAGGCGCCGATTCCTGCATTAAAACGGTGCGTGGCGTTGGCTATTGCATCAAGCAGCCTTCTTAAGCTATGAGTCCCACGCATTTTACGGTGAAGAGCCTTTCAGGGAAAATCTTCTCGAGCGTCCTTGCGTTCACGTTGGGCATTATCTTGGTGCTGGCCGTGGTCATGACCACCATTTATTACTTGTCCTACGAGCACGACGCCGAGGCGGAAATCGCCGCGAACGCGCAGAACGCCGCCACGTATCTGAACGCCACGCCTACGTCGGCCAACCTTCCTGCGCTCGAGGAGCAGTTCTCGGGGCTGACCCGCTACACGCTGATCAGCGCGGACGGAACGGTGCTCTTCGACAGCGCTGCCGACACGTCGCACATGGACAACCATGCCGACCGCCCCGAAGTGCAGGAGGCTGCGAAGTCGGGCGAGGCCGTGACCATGCGTTATTCGGAAACGCTTGGAACCGACACCGTGTACGCGGCCGTGAAGCTTGACGACGGCACGTTCGTGCGCCTGTCCGAGACGCGTCATTCGCTGTTGTCGTTTCTGGGCGACATGCTCATGCCGGTTCTGGTGGCGCTCGTCATCGCCGTGGCCTTGGTGTTCTTGCTGTCCAAAGAGCTTACGAAGCGCATCATGAAGCCTATCGATGCGCTCGATTTCTCCAGCCCGCTCGAAAACGAGATCTACGAAGAGATGGACCCGTTGCTTATTCGCATCGACGAGCAGCAGCGCCAGCTCAAGCAGCAAAACCGCGAGCTTGCCGAGGCGGAGAACATGCGCCGTGATTTCTCGAGCAACGTGAGCCACGAGATGAAAACTCCCTTGCAGGTTATCTCCGGCTACGCCGAGCTCATGAAGAACGACATGGTGCAGCCGGCTGATCGCCAGAAGTTCGCCGCGCTCATCTACGACGAGGCTCAGGCCATGCGCTCGCTCATCAACGACGTGCTGACCTTGTCGAAGCTTGACGAATCGGCGTTCGGCAAAGAAGGCGCGTCCGTGATCGACCTGCACGGCGTGGCGCAGCGCGTGGCGGGGCGCTTGTCCAGCTTTGCCGCCGACCAGAACGTGAGCGTGAGCGTTGAGGGCGGTCGCGCGTGCATTGCCGGAAGCGAGACGCTCGCAGAGGAAATGCTCTACAACCTGATCGAGAACGGTATTCGTTACAACCATGAGGGCGGAAGCGTGACCATGTCGGTCGGGCTGGAAATGGTGAAGGCTCCCCGCGTTTCGGAGCGGACGGGGCGGATCGAAAGCCCTTCTCAGCGCCACGCTGCAAGCGAAGGCCAGCCCCTGGTCCAGAAACAGGCGGTTGTTCGGGTGACGGATACGGGTCCGGGCATTCCCGAGGAGATGCACGACAAGATCTTCGAGCGGTTCTTCCGCGTGGACAAAAGCCGGTCCAAGGAGACGGGCGGCACGGGCCTGGGCCTTGCCATCGTCAAGCACGCGGTCATCCACCACGGGGGAACGATCACGGTGGAAAGCGCCGAAGGCAAGGGGACTACCTTTGTGCTTCGGTTCCCGGCGGAATAGCGTCGAAGGCGGCCGGTGGCGACGCTGAAGGGGTTGGCGCCGGGGCGGGGAAGTCGAACTGATCCTCGTGCGGGGCGCACGAGGATGCGGGCGGTTCCGCGCTCGAGAAGATTGCCGAGTCAGTGATTTTGCAAGAAGAAAGCCCTACCCCCGGCCAGAAGGATGAACCCACCTCAAAAGGTGGGTGCTCGCAGTTCGCTTCCTGGCTTTCGCATCGACGGATGCGAATCTCCATTCCACGCACTATCTTGAGCTCCCTCGTGTATTAGCATCGGTCCATCGCAAAGTATGGCTTCGAGGGCAGGACCTGTACTTGAGTATATGGGCATCGAATGCAAAATAAAGTCTTGACATATATTTTCATGAAAAGGATCTCGAAAACAGCAGAGCCTGATTCGAAAAGCAGCTTCTAGGCAAACAAGCGTTCGCATGGTACCATACGAACCATGGATACCTTATTTACAGCAATGGAGAACGAACGGAAGTCCCAAGTGGCGCCTCTGGCGGTGCGCATGCGTCCGCGCACACTCGAAGAAGTGGTCGGGCAAGAAGAGGCCGTCGGTCCGGGAAGCTGGCTGCGCAACGCGATCGAGCAGGATCGCCTGAGCTCGGTTATCCTGTTCGGACCTGCGGGAACGGGCAAAACGTCGCTTGCCCACGTCATCGCGGAAACCACAAAGGCAACGTTTGTGGAGGTGTCGGCCATCGGCGGAACCGTTTCGGACCTCAGGCGCGAGATCGACGCAGCCGAAAAGCGCTTGTCCATGAGCGGTCTGCGCACCATCCTCTTCGTCGACGAGATCCATCGTTTCAACCGCAGCCAGCAAGACACCTTGCTGCATGCGGTGGAGGATCGTGTGGTGGTGTTGGTGGGCGCTACCACGGAAAACCCGTTTTTCGAGGTGAACTCGGCGCTGATCAGCCGTTCCCGGGTGGTCGAGCTGCACGGGCTGTCCGACGAGGAGATCGTTCGTCTGGTGAACCGTGCCGTTGCGGACGAACGGGGCCTGGCAGGTCTTTACCGGCTCGATGCCAAGGCGCTGCAGGCGATCGTGCTCCTGGCGGGAGGGGACGGGCGCACTGCGCTCACCACGCTCGAGCTTGCGGCGGGCATGGTGGAGCCGAGAACCTCGAAGGCTCCGGCCACCGTTTCGGAGGAAGCTGTGCGTGCCGCCACGCCGCATCGCGCGCTTCCTTACGACAAGAACAAGGACATGCACTACGACGTTATTTCCGCGTTCATCAAATCCATGCGCGGAAGCGACCCCGATGCCGCCCTGTATTGGCTTGCCCGCATGATCGACGGGGGAGAAGACCCCAAGTTCATTGCGCGCCGCATGTTCATCGCTGCTTCCGAAGACATTGGAAACGCCGATCCTCAAGCGCTGCTTATTGCCGAGGCGGCGTTCAAATCGGCCGAGGTGATCGGCTATCCCGAATGCCGCATCAACCTGGCTCAGGCGGCGATCTACTTGGCCCTCGCCCCGAAAAGCAACGCGGCCGAGGCTGGCATCGACGCCGCGCTGGCCGAAGTGCGCAACGGCCCTCTGCGCAACGTGCCGGACCATTTGCGCGATCGGCACCGTCCGGGATCGGAGCAGTACGGCGTGTACAAGTACCCGCACAGCTATCCAAGCGGGTGGGTTGCCCAGCGCTACCTGCCCGACGGCTTGGAGCGGGGGTGCTTCTATCGTTCCAGCGACCGCGGATGGGAGGCGTATCGCAGCGAAGCCGCTGCTCGGGATCGCCTTTCTTCAGGAGAAAACCCCACGTCGCGCGAAAGGTAACCGATTTCCAACTCCTGTGAACGAGGGGTGGAAAGGCGGAGTGGTCTCGTTAGAATCAAAACCGATCGTGCTATAGTGTAGGCTTCGGAAACAGGAGGCTTCTCGTGGAATTCAGCGAACTTATCAACGTGGCGTTGCCGGTTGTCTACGTGATCGTCGGGGCGCTTCTCGTATGGCTGGCCGTCGAGTTGATTATGACGGTGCGCAAAGCGCGCCAGACGGTCGAGGACCTGCACAAGCAGGTCGAGCCCACCCTTGCAAGCGTCGAGCGCATAACCGCGTCTTTGGAGCCGGTGGCGGCGAAGGTCGATCCGCTGGTTGACCGCGTGTCGCTGACGGTGGATGCCGCAAACCTTGAGCTTATGCGAGTCGATCAGATTCTCGAAGACGTAAACGAGATCACCGACACCGTGTCCTCTGCCGTCGAGGCTGTCGATACGGTGACGAACGCCCCTATGGAGCTGGTGAACTCCGTTACCAACCGCGTGCGCAGCGCCTTCAAGCCGCGCCGCGCCAGCGACGAATCCGTTGCGCTCGGTCAGGCGAAGGCCGAGCAAGACGCGCGGTTCGAGCAGGCGTCGAACGCGTCCGTGACGCAAACCGCCGCCGCTGCAACCCAGGTGGTCAAGGAAGCGGCCGTCACGGCAGCCAAAGCCACGCAGGAAGCGGTGGCCGAGCAGCGCGAACAGCGGGCTGAGCAGCGCGTCCAGCGCGAGGAGAAGGCGGCCGCCAAGAGGGCGGTTGCCGAGAAGACGGCCGAAACCGCCGCCACCATGGCCGATGCGGTGACCGCTTCCGTCGACGAGGATGCTGCAGCTGCTCCCAAGTACTTCACTTACGACGGCGCCCCTCAGTCTGCGGATTCTCAAGGTGCGTCCGCTCAGGATCGCTAGGATCGGCAGACGCGCGAAGGAGCATGCCCTGTGGATATACCCAAGATCGAGTTGGAAGCGGCTGATTCCGCCGTGAAAACCGAGAAAGCGAAACGAAGCTTTCTTATGGTATGGACGGCGGTCGGTGCTATTCTGCTAACCGGCGTGGCCGTGTACCTGTTCAACGTCTTGAGCGTGCCGGTGGGCATCGTTCTCTGGTCGGTCATCATTGTGTTCTGCCTGCGCGGCCCGGTGAACAAGTTGGAGAAGCTGGGCGTTCCGCGCATGTGGGGGACCACGATCGCCTACGTCCTCATGTTCGCGGTGCTTGCCGTGGTGTGCCTGCTCATGTTCTCGCCGGTGTTCGGCGTGGGCGACCAGTTCGTCAACCTTATCGAGAGCATCCCCACGTACGTCAACGACATCATCGCCTGGGGCAACGTCGTGTACACGCAGTATTCCGACATCCTTGCGAATGCCGATGTCCAGCGTTACCTCGAAGATGCGCTCAATGCGCTGGGCACCTGGGCCTCCGACTTCGCGAAAAGCAGCGCAACCGGCGTGGTGGCCGTGGGCACGGGCGTGGTCAACAGCTTGGTGGCCATCGGCTTTTCGCTGGTCGTTGCGTTTTGGATCCTCATGGAGCTGCCGGCGCTCGGTCGCGAGAGCATGCGCCTTGCTGGTCCGAAGCACGCGGAAACCATCGAGATGCTTCACGTCACCTTTACCCGCGTTATGGGCGGCTACATCAAGGGCACGCTTTTGCAGTGCGCCATTATTGGCGCGGGCTGCGGCGTCGTGTTCGGCGTGCTGGGCGTTCCCAACTACGCGGCTCTTGGCGGCATCACCGGTCTGCTCAACATCATCCCCATCGTGGGTCCGTGGCTGGGCGGTGCCCTGGCCGCCATCGTCGGCGTGTTCGTCAGCCCGTGGATCGCGCTGTTCGCCCTGGTGGCGACTATCGTCATCCAGCAGGTCGTCTACACGTTCGTTTCTCCCAAGATCATGGCGAACTCCGTGGACGTGCACCCGGCACTCACCTTGATCGCGTTGATGGCGGGCTCCGCCATCGGCGGGGCTATGAGCGGATTCATGGGATCGCTCGTGGGCATGCTAGCTTCAATTCCCGCCGTGGCCGTTGCGAAGTCCGTTTTCGTGTATTATTTCGAGAAGCGCACGGGACGCCCGTTGGTGAGCCAGGACGGCGTGTTCTTCCAAGGAACGCCCGCATTGGACGGCAAGCTGGATCCCATTGCCGATGCAACCTCGCCGCACCCCGACGTGTCGGCGGCGTTCGAACGCGTTGAGCAGCGCAAGGCCGAGTCCTCCAATCGGGCTCGCCACCACAGGAAACACTGAGCGTCGGCCGTACGCGGCGCCAGGCTTTAAGACAGGCGAAGATAGAAAGACAGACAACCCTATGAAGTACATGACCAGCGCGGAGATCCGTGAAAAGTACCTGAGCTTTTTCGAGGAAAAGGGCTGCAAGCGCTGGCCCTCGTCGTCCCTGATCCCGGACGATCCGTCCCTTCTGCTGACGAGTGCCGGCATGGTGCAGTTCAAGCCTTACTTCCTGCAGCAGAAGCATCTGGAGGCTCCGTACATCGGCACCACGACCGTGCAGAAGTGCGTGCGCACCAACGACATCGAGATCATCGGCACCACGGGTCGTCACCAGAGCTTCTTCGAAATGCTGGGCAACTTCAGCTTCGGCGAGTACTTCAAAGAGGAAATGTGCGCCTGGGCTTACGAGTTTTCCACCGAAGTGCTGGGGCTTCCGGCCGATCGTCTGTACTTCACGGTGTTCTTGGACGACGACGAGACCATCGAGATCTGGAAAAAGCTCGGGGTTCCCGACGACCATATCTCGCGCTTGGGCGAAGAGGACAACTTCTGGCGCGCTGGGCCTACCGGCCCGTGCGGCCCGTGCTCGGAAATCTACTTCGACCAGGGCGAGGAGTTCGGCTGCGGCAGCCCCGATTGCGCGCCGGGCTGCGATTGCGATCGCTTCCTTGAGTACTGGAACTGCGTGTTCACCCAGTACGACGGCCAGGAAGACGGCACGCTCAAGCCGCTGCCCAAGAAAAACATCGATACCGGCATGGGCCTTGAGCGCATGGCCGCCATCATGCAGGGCGTCCAGTCCAACTACGAGACCGATGTGCTTCGCAGCTTGGTGGCCGTGGGCGAGAAGCTGACCGGCACCGTGTACGGCGAGGATCCGGCGGCGGACCTGTCTTTGCGCATCATGGCAGACCACAGCCGTGCCGTGGCGTTCATGATCGCCGACGGCATCCTGCCTTCCAACGAGGGCCGCGGCTACGTTTTGCGTCGCTTGCTGCGTCGCGCCGTCATGAAGGGCCACCTGCTGGGCCTGGACAAGCCCTTCTTGAACGATTACGTTGACGAGATTGTGAACCTTATGGGTCACGTGTATCCCGAGATCGTGGATAACCGCCAGCTCATGGGCCGCATCATCCTCTCCGAAGAGGAGCGCTTCGGCGCGAACCTGCGTCAGGGCCGTGCCTTCCTCGATGACGCCCTTGCTGAGCTTGAGGGTACGGTTTTGCCGGGCGATCAGGCGTTTACGCTGCACGACACGTACGGTTTCCCGGTGGAGGTTACGCGCGAGCTGTGCGAAGAGCGCGGCATTCAGGTTGACATGGACGGGTTCGGCGTGTGCATGGAAGAGCAGCGCAACCGCGCCCGTGCAGCCAACACGAAAGACGCCGAGGCGGCATGGTCCACGTACGGCGGCGTGATGGCCGAGATCTTGGAGGCCGTAGGCCCCACCGAGTTCGTGGGCTATACGAAGAACGACGCCGACGCGCGCGTGCTGGCCATCGTGAAGGACGGGCAGCAAGTGGATGCGCTCGCCGCAGGCGAGGAAGGTCGCGTGGTGTTGGACGTCACGCCGTTCTACGCCGAGAAGGGCGGTCAGATCGGCGATACGGGCGTGCTAGCGAAAAACGATGCCCTGGCGGCGGTCCTCGATACGAAAGAGCCCGAAAAGGGCCTGATCGCGCATAGTGTGAAAATGCTGGAAGACGCGCCGGAGGGTCGTATTCAGGTGGGCGACACCGTTCGCGCCGCCATCGACGTGCCGCGCCGCGAGCGCATCCGTCGCAACCATACGGCTACGCATATCCTACATTGGGCGCTGCGCGAGGTGCTGGGCGATCACGTCAAGCAAGCTGGCAGCCTGGTGGCTGAAAACCGCCTGCGCTTCGACTTCACGCACTTCGAGGCCATGACGGCCGAGCAGATCGCCGAAGTCGAGCGCTTGGCCAACCAGAAGGTCATGGAGAACCACGCCGTGCGCGCATACGAGACGTCGCTGGCTTCGGCTCGCGAAGCGGGCGTTATGGCGCTGTTCGGCGAGAAGTACGGCGAGTTCGTGCGCGTGCTCGATATCGAGGGCTTCTCCCAGGAGCTGTGCGGCGGCACGCACGTGTCCGCTACCAGCGAGATCGGCTTCATCAAGGTGACCAGCGAATCGAGCGTGGGTGCGAACCTGCGCCGCATCGAAGCAGTAACCAGCTTCGATGCCTTGGCGTACATGAACCGCGTGGAGGCCGAGCTCAAGGAAACGGCGGAAGAGCTGCGCGTTCCACTGTTCGACGTGGGCGAGCGTACGGCTGCGAACATGAAGCAGCTCAAGGAGCTGCAGGGCAAGCTCAAGCGCAATCGCCAGACCGTGGCCGACGACGGCATCACGAAGCTGGTCGACAGCGCGGCTGCGGCCAAGGGCGGATACCCGGTTATCATCGGGCGTCTGGGCGAAGCCGACGCAGGTCAGATGCGCAACGGCTGGGATGTTCTGCGTGCGCGCATGGCTGCGCCGGGCGCTGCGGTGCTCGCTGGCGAAAAGGACGGCACTCCCATTCTGCTGGCTGCCGGCACTCCCGAAGCGGTGGCTGCCGGATTCGACGCTGGCGCTGTGATCAAGGCTATCTCTTCGAACATCAAGGGCGGCGGCGGCGGAAAGGCCGCCATGGCTCAGGCCGGCGGCAAGGACGCTTCCGGCATCGACGCGGCCCTCGATGCCGCGCGCGAGATGCTGCTGTAAGACGCTTTCTGGCTGGGCGCGGGTGGAAGAGCCCGATGCTCAGCCAGTCTTGGCTCGCACGGGCGCCCCTGCACGGGCGCCCGTGCTCGTGCAGGGGCGCCTCGGTCCCTTCCGCTCGCGTCCGAGGCGTCTTGCCTGCCGCTCGGGGCGGGGCGAGGGTCGCGGTGGCGGCGGGGGCGCATCCCGAACCGGAGAAGCCCTTTTCATCCTGCGCGTGAGCTGCGGCTTGGGGCGCTATCATGGACGGAGCGCCGCAGGCGCGTAGTCGAAAGGGTCTTCAACGACGGATAGGAGCGCTTGTGCGCATCATGGGCTTGGATATCGGAGAAACGCGGATCGGAATCGCTGTGTGCGATCCGGGTGAGCGGGTTGCGTCGCCGGTGTGCGTGCTTCCGGCAAGCGAGGTGCTTGGAGGAGCGAAGTCGTTCAAGCGCGTGCTCGAGGACTGGGAGCCGGAGCTGTTGCTGTGCGGGCTTCCCTACACGATGGCGGGGGCAGAGGGGCCGCAGGCGGCGCGCATCCGCGAGACGGCCGCTCGCATCGGAAGGGCGTGCGATCTTCCCGTTGAGTTCGCCGACGAACGTCTTAGCTCCCAGGAAGCCAAACGGAGTTTGCGTGAAAAGGGCTTGAGCGAACGCGACATGCGCGGCAAAATAGATATGATAGCCGCGAGTTTGTTCTTGCAGGCGTGGCTCGATGCTCGCCGCAACGGGGAAAGGTGAAGGACAGCCCATGCCCTCACGGAAAAGGCAAGTCACGTATTCGCAGCGACCGAACCATGCAGCTCGTTCTGCGCACGCTCGCGGCGAACGTCAATTTAGAACGTACGATACCAGCTATATCCGACCGAAGAAAAGCAAAGCGCCCATCGTCTTTGCGATCATCCTCGCTATCATCGTGCTCGGCGGTTTGGGATGGGGCGTGCTCACCCTGTTCAACAGCTGCTCGGGTCCGCAGGTCGAGCTGCTGGCCGAAGGCGAAGAAGCTACCATCACCGTTGCCGACGGATCAGGCGCTTCCGCTATCGCCGACCAGCTGGTTCAGGCTCGCTTGGTGTCGAGCGCAAGCGAGTTCACCAAGCGCGTGAACGAGTTGAACGCGGCGTCCCAGCTTAAGCCGGGCACGTACACGTTCGCGGGCGGCGCATCGCTTGACAGCATCATCAAGGCCCTGGAAACCGGGCCTGTCATGACCGGCGGCCTGACCATTCCCGAAGGCTTTAAGCTTGCCGACATCGCCAACGCCGTTGCGACGGCAACCGAAGGCCGCGTTTCGGCGGAGGACTTCACGGCGGCTGCGTCCAACGCAAGCGTTTACGCTGCCGATTACAGTTTCTTGGCCGATGCCGGAACGAACAGCTTGGAAGGCTTCTTGTTCCCTAAGACGTACAGCTTGGGAGATGACGCTACGGCCGACTCTATCGTTCGCATGATGCTCACCCAGTTCCAAACCGAAACGGCCAACCTCGACTGGTCCTATCCTCAGTCGCAGGGCTTGTCCATCTACGATGCGGTCAAGCTGGCCTCTATCGTAGAGAAGGAATCCAGTGGAGACGAGCATGTGCGCGCCCAGGTTGCCGCCGTGTTCTACAACCGCTTGGCCACGCAGGGAGACCCCAGCTACGGCTTCCTTCAGTCCGACGCCACCACTGCGTACGAGGTGGGCCACGATCCCACGGCCGAAGAAGTGCATGCCCAAACGCCGTACAGCACGTACGCCAACAAGGGGTTGCCGCCTACGCCCATCTGCTCTCCGGGCCTTGACTGCCTTACGGCGGTAACGGCTCCTGATAAGGAGGCGCTGGGCACCTATTTCTTCTTCTACTTCGACAAGGACGGCAACTACTTCTTCAGCAAAACCTACGACGAACACATAAAGACGTTCTCGTAGGCTGCGGCCCGCTGAAACGAATTCGCCACCATGCCGTTTTTGAAACCCGACAGATACTTCTCGCGCCTTTCAAAGGTCGATATCGATCGCGATCTTCTGGCGTTGGGGTACCGCAACGTCTTTTTGGACGTTGACAACACCATACTCACGCGCGATACGCACGAGGTTCCGCGCGACGTGGGGCTGTGGCTTGGCCAGGCGCGCGATGCGGGCATCTCGTTTTGCCTGGTGTCGAACAATTGGCACGAGGGCGTGTATCACCTGGCGCAGCGGTTGTCGCTGCCCATCGTGGCGAAGGCGGTCAAGCCCTTGCCGCCCGCGTTCATGATCGCGCTTTCGAAGCTGGGAGCCAAGCGTGCGCAAACCGTGGTGATCGGGGATCAGCTGGTCACCGACGTGCTGGGGGCTCACTTCATGGGCATGAAAGCGTATTTGCTGGCTCCTTTGGTGGAGCAGGACCTGCCGCACACGCTTATGCTGCGCAATTTCGAGCGTCTGGTTATGGGGGATCGCAAGCCGGAGGGCGCCTGCACGTCTTCGACCTCGACCGCGCATCCCGCCGAAAAGGCGAACGGGGCGCACGTTCCAACGAACATAGAGTCGGCGAACAAGGAAGGATAGCCATGACCGAGGCCACGAAACCGCAAAGCTTGTACCTGTTGGGACATCCTATCGCGCATTCGAAATCGCCGGTCATGTACAACGCCGTCTACGAACGGCTGGGCCTGCCGTGGACGTACTTCCCGAAAGACTGCGCCACCGACGACGAAGCGCGGGCGTTCCTGGATGCGCGCGACTTCCTTTCCGTCAATATCACCACGCCGTACAAGCCCCTTGCCTTCCAAGCGGCAACGGCTCAGGCGGCAACGGCCAAGCTGGCGCTGGGCGCCAACGTGCTGGTGCGGAAAGGCGACGCTCTGATCGGCTTCAACACCGATGGTCAGGGCTGCGTGTCCTATCTGGAGCGCACGGGTTTCAGCTTTGCGGGCAAGCGCGTGGCCGTGTGCGGCACCGGCCCTACGGCGCTGTCGATCCTGCATGCAAGCTCGTTGGCCGGTGCGGACGTGGCGCTGTTGGTCGGTCGCGATAAAGAGCGCACGCGCCGGGCTCTCGAAGCGTACGTCGAGCGGTTTGGCCTTATGGCCACGGCAACGATCGACCTGCCGCCCGCGCGTCCGCATCATCGCAGTTTCCGCACGGCATACGAGCGCACCACGTTCAAATTCGGTAGCTACGCTACGTCGGAAAAGGCGCTTGCGTCGGCCGATCTGGTGGTGAACGCCACGCCCTTGGGCATGAAGGCGGGCGATACGGCGCCGTTCGATACCGCGTTGCTGCGCCCCTCCCAAACCGTGTTCGACGCCGTGTACGGGCATGGCGAAACCGCGCTCGTAGCTGCGGCGCGCGAAGCGGGGTGCACGGTGCTCGACGGGTCGGGCATGCTGGTGGCCCAGGCAGTGGCCACGGTGCTGACCGTGTGCGATCTTGCAGACGTCGAGGTGAAGCTGGAAGAAGCCGAGCTGTTCGACATCATGGCGCAGGCCGCGGAGTTTGACTGCTAGCGAGCGTTTGGCCGAGAAGGCGGCTTTCGCGAAGGACTCGCTCCCTTGCCGTGGCGTTTCTCGACGTGCGCCCGCTTTTCGCCGGCCTTGCTGAACTGGTGCGCTACAATATTCTATGAACGTACTTAGAATAACGCGGAAAGCGAACCACCATGAGATACCTCACAGCAGGCGAAAGCCACGGGCCGTGCCTCACGGCTATCGTGGAGGGCGTGCCGGCCGGCCTTAAGATTTCCGAAAAGCAGATCAACATCGACTTGGCTCGGCGTCAGGCGGGCTACGGCCGCGGCGGGCGTCAGAAGATCGAAACCGACACCGTCGAGGTGGCGTCGGGCGTGCGTTTCGGGCGCACGTTGGGAACCCCCATCGCGCTCGTGGTGCGCAACCGCGACTGGCAGAACTGGACCGACCGCATGGCTGCGTTCGGCGATACCCCGTCTGACCTGGTGCGCGAAGTGTGTCCGCGCCCCGGTCATGCGGATCTGGTGGGTGCTCTCAAAACCAACACCGACGACTGTCGCAATATCTTGGAGCGTGCAAGCGCGCGCGAGACGGCGGCTCGCGTGGCCGCCGCCGGCATTGCGCGCGAGTTCTTGGCCGATTTGGGCGTGGAGGTGTTCTCGTACGTCACCTCCATCGGATCCGCCGTTTTCGAAGAGCAGGACCCGCTCATGAGCGCAGCGGATTACAAGCCGCTCGCCATCGAGACCAGCGAGGTTCGCTGTCCTGACGAGGCGGCCACTCAGGCCATGAAGGCCGAGATAGATCGCGCGAAGGATGCGGGCGAAAGCTTGGGCGGGACGTTTCGCGTGGTGGTTCGCGGACTGCTCCCCGGCGTAGGGGGCTATGCGACGGCGGGGGATCGCCTGACCTCGCGCTTGGGAGCTTCGCTGTTCTCGATCCCCGCCATCAAGGGCGTCGAGTTCGGCCTGGGCTTCGAGGCGGCGCGCCGCGTTGGATCGCAGGTGCACGATCCCATCGCGCTGGACGGCAAGGCGGGATTCGTGCGAACCTCGAACAACGCAGGCGGTTTGGAAGGCGGGATGACTACGGGAATGCCGCTTATCGTGACGGCCGCCATGAAGCCCATCCCCACGCTTATGACCCCGCTTGAGACGGTGAACCTAGACACGCTCGAGGTTGAGGAGGCGTCGAAAGAGCGCAGCGACACCTGCGCCGTTCCCGCTTGCGCGGTGGTGGCCGAAAGCGAAGTGTCGTTCGTGCTGGCCGACGCCTACCTGCAAAAGTTCGGCTGCGACAACATGGCCGACATCAAGGCTGCCGTGAAGGCGTATCGGCAGCGACTGAGGACGATGTCCCGATGACCGGCGGGGGATCGAGCGCCAATAGGGAGCATGCGCGCGTCGCGTCCGGCGGCTCGCGTCCGGCTGCTTCACGGCCCCGGGTTGCGGGGCAGCTTTGCCGCCCGGTGTTTTTCGTGGGGTTCATGGGCGCGGGTAAAACGTCGGTGGCACGGCGCCTTGCGCGAACCTGCGGTGTCGCGTCGGTGGATATGGACACGTACCTCGAGCGTCGGGAAGGAAAGCGCGTCAAGGAGATCTTCGCCGAATCGGGCGAGGATGGCTTCCGCGACATCGAGACCGACGTGCTTCGCGAGCTTGCCGCCAAAGACCCCCTGCTGGTTTCATGCGGCGGCGGGGTGGTGAAGCGCTCGGAAAATCGCGCCATCTTGCACGATGCAGGGTTTGTCGTGTACCTCAAGGTGACGGCCGACGAGGCGAAATCGCGCATCAGCGACACGTCCACCCGCCCGCTGTTCCAAAACATCGAGTCCGCTCGCCAAACGGCGGAGGAACGCGTGCCCCTGTACGCTGAAGTCGCCGACATTACCATCGACACTGCTGGGAAAAGCGTTGCAGCTATCGCCCGCGAGGTGCAAGCTGCGCTTGAGAAGGAGGGCGTCTTGTGCCTGCAACGAAAGTAGTGGTCAACCTTGCGGATGAAAGCCCGTACGACGTGCGCATCGGTGCGGGGGTGCTTGCCAAGCTGGGCGTCCATGTGCGGAAGCATCCGGAACTCGAGCGTGTGGAGCGCGTGCTCGTCGTCACCGATGACAACGTGGCTCCGCTCTACCTTGCCGATGCGAAGGCTGCGCTTGCCCAAGCGGGTTTTCGCGTGAGCGACGTGACGGTTGCGGCGGGCGAGGGTTCGAAGTCCGTCGAGGTGGCCGCTGAAATCTGGGAAGCCATGGCCCAGCTGTCCTTGGGGCGCGATTGCCTGGTGGTTGCCCTTGGCGGCGGCGTGGTGGGCGATCTGGCCGGCTTCGTCGGCTCGACGTACATGCGCGGCGTGTCGGTGGTGCAGGTTCCCACCACGTTGCTCTCCATGGTGGATTCGTCCGTGGGCGGCAAGACCGGCGTCAACCTCGCGGCGGGCAAGAATCTGGTCGGCACGTTCAACCAGCCTGCGTACGTGTGCGCGGATACCGCCGTGCTGTCCACGCTCGACGATCGTGAATGGGCGTGCGGATGCGCCGAGATCGCAAAGTCGGCCGTCATTGAGTCCGACGAGTTCTTTTTTTGGCTTGTCGAATCGGCGCAGGCGCTGGCTGCGCGCGATCAGGCCACGGTTGAAGAGGCCATCGCTCGATCGGTGGTGTTCAAGGCCAACGTGGTGGCCGCGGACAAGCAGGAGAGCAAGGGCGTGCGCGAGTGCTTGAACTATGGGCACACGTTGGGCCATGCCGTGGAGGCTTTAGCCGGGTACGGTACGTTTTCGCACGGCGCCGCCGTGGCCGAGGGAATGCGGTTCGCCGCGCGCCTGGCGGTGGATCTGGCGGGCGCTTCTTTGGAATTCGTGCAAGCGCAAGATGATCTGCTTGACGCGTTGGGATTGCCGGCTCTTGCGTGGTCGGCCGAGCCTGGCGATATGCTGGCCGCTATGAAGCGGGACAAGAAAGCGCGCCATGGACAGGTTCGCTTCGTGCTGCCTCGCGATGTGGGTTCGTGGGAGCTGATGGACGTTTCCGATAGCGTGATCTTGGAGCATTTGAACGCCTGGGCGAAAAGCAAGGGGTAGACCATGAAGAAGATACTGGTGGTTAACGGGCCGAACCTGGACATGCTGGGGGTGCGCGAGCCGTCGGTGTACGGGCGCGATACCCTCAACGACCTGGAGCGCGAAGTGAAGGCGTACGGCAAGAAGCGCAACGTGGAGGTTGCTTGCTTCCAATCGAACAGCGAAGGCAAGCTCATTCGCAAGATTCATGCGGCCCGCGACGCGTACGACGGCATCGTGTACAACCCCGGCGCGCATACCCATTACTCCTACGCGCTGCGCGATGCCGTTGGCGGCATCGACGTTCCATGCGTCGAGGTGCATATCTCGGACGTGGATGCGCGCGAGCCGTTTCGCCGCGTGTCGGTGATCGCGCCCGTTTGCGTTGCTCAGGTGAAGGGCCGCGGCTTCAAGGGGTACTGCGACGCCATCGACGTGCTGCTTGAAGGCGCGTGCGAGCGTTTGGGCGAAGGGTACCAGGATCGCTACGCTGCCGGACAGGTGATCGTGGGCGGCCGGACGGAGCAGGCTGCGGCCGATCAGGCTGCTTCCGACGCGGCCGCGCCGATGCAGCCAGGGGCCGCCGCGCGACGTCTCGAGCGCTTGCGCAAAGCGTGCGTCGACCAGCGCATGGGGGCGTTTCTGGTTCGCGATACGTCCAACATCGCGTGGCTGACGGCGTTTGACGGCGTTTTCGACGACGAGAGCGCCCATGCGCTGCTGGTCGATCCGCAGGCCGCAGTCCTTCATACCGATTCGCGCTACAGTGAAGCTGCCCGTGCCGCCGCTTTGCCCGAGGGCTCGATTGTCGTGGACGCCCAGCGTGCGACGCACGCCGAGTTCGCAGCGAAATCCGTATCTGCTTTGCGGGAGAAGGGCAGCGATCAGGCGTTGCAGGAAGGCGCGCGCGAGCAAGCGCCCCGTTTCGATCTGGGCATCGAGGATTCCCTGACTCTTTCGAATTACCGCGCGCTCGAATCGGCGTTCGCGGAAAGCGCGGTCGATCTGCGTGAAACGTCCGGCTTCGTGTTGGGCTTGCGCGCCGTGAAGGACGCTTCCGAGATTGTCCGCATGAAGGCCGCGCAGGCCGTCACCGATGCGGCGTTTGCCCATATCGTTGGGTTCATGCGCGTGGGCATGACCGAGCGCGAGGTTCAAATCGAGCTGGAGGACTTCATGCGTCGCCACGGTGCCGACGGCTTGGCGTTCTCGTCGATCGTCGCCACGGGCCCGAACGGTGCCAGCCCGCACGCGATACCGGGAGCAACCCGCCTCGAGGCGGGCCAGTGCGTGGTGCTCGACTTCGGCGCGCGGGCTTACGGGTACTGCTCCGATATGACGCGCACGGTGTTCCTGGGGCAGCCGGATGCTCGCATGCGCAGCGCTTACGAGGCTATTCGTGCTGCGAACGAGCAGGTGGAGGCGCTTCTCGGGCCGGGCGTTACCGGCAAGGAGGCGCACGAACTTGCCGAGCGCGTTTTGGCGGAAGCGGGCTTCGCTGGCAAGATGGGTCACGGCTTGGGTCATGGCGTGGGCATCGACGTGCATGAAGAACCCGTGCTGTCTCCCCGCAATGAGCGTCCGCTCGCGGCGGGCAACGTGGTCACGGTGGAGCCGGGCGTGTACCTGCCGGGCGAGTTCGGCATGCGTTTGGAGGATTTCGGCGTGATCACCGAAACCGGGTTCGAGGTGTTCACGCGCTCTTCGCACGATCCGGTGGTGCTCTAGCCGGACGGTTGGAATCGGGTGCGAGCGTGCGCGTGGACCCCGACGCAGTCTCCCGTTTTGGCAGGCCGGGTGCCGGCTTGTCAAAACAGGCGAGTTTTGCGGGTCCAGACGACCCTTTGAAGCAGGCTTTTCGCGAGGCTCTTTTTAATATCCCAGGTCACAGGCTAGACGGTGCGTTTTATCCTTGTTCGAGGACCAGCAAAACTCGTTCGTTTTGACAAAGTCCCGCCGCGCAAGGGCCTTAAAGCGCTCCGATGCGCATGCTGGTCGCGTTGCCGCGCAACTCCTGATTTTTTTCTGACGGGAGCGATACGCGCATGCCAAGAACGCATGCTATGAGTATAATAAACCAGTTTGAACGCTGATCGGGCCCCGCGGCACGCAGCGGAGACCCGTGAACGAAAGGAATACCGAGAATGGCTATCTCTACCGCCGACTTCAAGAACGGCATGTGCATCGAGTACAACGGCAAGCTGTGCACGATCGTTGAATTCCAGCACGTGAAGCCCGGCAAGGGCGGCGCCTTCGTCCGCACGAAGCTGCGCGACATCAAGACCGGACGCGTTATCGACAACACCTTCAACGCTGGCGTTAAGGTTGAGTCCGTGCGTCTTGAGACGAAGAAGCTGCAGTACCTGTACAACGATGGTGCGGACTTCAACTTCATGGACAACGACACGTTCGAGCAGATGGCCATCCCGGCCGAGACCGTGGGCGACGCGGCGCAGTGGCTCAAGGAAAACGACGAGGCCAGCCTGCTGTATGCCGGTGACGAGCTGATCAGCATCGAGCCGCAGATGTTCGTGGAGCTTGAAGTGGCCGAAACCGACCCCGGCTTCAAGGGCGACACCGTGCAGGGCGGCTCTAAGCCCGCTACGCTCGAAACCGGCGCTACGGTGCAGGTTCCCATGTTCGTCGAGCCTGGCGACATCCTGCAGATCGACACGCGCGACGGCCGCTTCATTAAGCGCGTCTAAAGCGTCTTTCGCGAAGGAGCTGAGATTCCGATTCGGATCTCAGCTCCCCGTATGAGAAAAAGGGCGAGGTCAATGACCTCGCCCTTTTTCTCATACGGGTGCGTGATCGTCGGAAGGCAGGGGATGCTCGGAGCATTTGAGCGTCGAGACGTCCGCCAGATCTTTCGGATCGACCTCAAGCGCTCGGCACAGCTTCACCACGTCGGGGAAGCTTGGTATCGCGCAGCCTCGTTCGATGTTGCTGATACGCGAATGCTTGGTGCCGATCATCAGTGCAAGCCGCTCTTGCGTAAGCCCTTGCTTTTTGCGCAGATCGCGAAGGCTCTTGCCCAAACGGAACGCGTAAAGCTGCACAAGGGGATCCTTGTACGCCGTTCGCTTCTGTTTGCTCGAGCCGTTCATGGGCACAGCGTAATCACGCAATTACATAGTGCTGTAATCGGTTGATTACATTTTGCTATTTCCCTTCGAAACAACGGCATCGCCAAAAAAGCTCGATCGACGCGCTCGTTTCGTCCTTCGAACCCGCGCGCGCCTCCTCCCGCCTTCGTATTCTGTTGCTTACCGGTGAATTTTTCCCCTGGGAGCCCGTAGGGTGTAACCTTCTTCTATAATGCTTAATTCGATCTTTGACTAACTGCAAACCGAAGGGGGTGTGAGTTCATGCCAAGGCTTCAAATCATGGATACCACCATCCGTGACGGCCAGCAAAGCCTATGGGCCACGCGTATGCAGATTGGCGACATGCTGCCGATCCTGCCTAAAATGGACCGTGTCGGATACTGGGCCATCGAGTCGTGGGGCGGCGCGACGTTCGATACGTGCCTGCGCTTCCTCGACGAGAACCCGTGGGACCGCCTGCGCTCCATCAAGGCCAATACGCCCAACACGCCGCTCGCGATGCTTTCTCGCGGCCAGAACCTGGTGGGCTACAAGCATTACTCGCGCGAAATCGTCAATCGCTTCATTAAGGCTGCCAACCGCAACGGCATCCACGTGTTTCGCGTGTTCGACGCGTTGAACGATATTCGCAACGTGATAGACAACGCCGAAGCCATCAAGGAGTGCGGCGCGCATTTCGAAGGCGCCATCTCGTACACGATGTCGCCGGTTCACACTCTCGACAGCTTCCTCGACTACGGTCAGCAGCTCAAGGACCTGGGTGCGGACTCCATCTGCATCAAGGACATGGCCGGCATGCTCACGCCGTACCGCACCGAGCGCATGGTCAAGGCGTTCAACGCCGAAATCGGCCTGCCGGTGCATATCCACTGCCACTATGTCGGCGGCATGGCGCCTGCCAACATCCTCAAGGCCGCCGAAGCCGGAGCCGCTATTGCGGATACCGCGCATGCGCCGCTTGCGTTCGGCAACAGCCATCCGGCGGTCGAGATGATCGCAGCCGCGCTGCAGGAAAGCCGCTACGATACGGGTCTTGACCTTGACCTGCTGTTCGAGATCGCCGAATACTGGGAAGAGGTGCGCAAGCGCGGCCACTACAAGCGCGGCGTTTCCTCGCTCATTCACATGCAGGTGTACTCGCACCAGGTTCCGGGCGGCATGATGTCGAACCTGCTTTCGCAGCTTGAGGTGCAAAACGCCAGCGACCGCCTGCCGGAAGTCATGCGCGAGATCCCCAAGGTGCGCGCCGAAGTGGGCTATCCGCCGCTGGTTACCCCGATGTCGCAGATCGTGGGCACGCAGGCAGTGTTCAACGTGCTGACCGGCAAGCGCTGGGGCGTGGTTTCCAAGGAAATGAAGGATTACATCTGCGGCTACTACGGCAAGGCGCCGGGCCGCATGGACAAGGATATCGTGGCGAAGGTTGTCGGCAACTCGGCGATGCTTCCGCCCGACGTGGCGCCCGGTTCCCTTGTGACGACCACGTTCGACGAGGTTGCCGCGGAAATCGGCGATCTTGCGAAGACGGAGGAGGACGTGCTCATGTACGCCCTGTTCCCGAACGAGGCGCGCACGTTCCTGAGCAAGCACCGCACATCCGAGAAAGTCGATTTCCTCATGGAGCAGGAGTCGAGCCAGACCAAGGAGGACGATTACGTGGATATCAATCAGATTCGCGAGCTGGTTCGCGTTGCCGAGGAAAGCGGCGTCGGCGAGATCATCGTGGAGGAAGAGGGCGCTCGCATTGCCGTGCGCATGCCAAGCGCCATGTCCGCCGTGGCCGTGCAGCCCCAGGCTGTCCCGCAGGTTGCCGCCGCTCCGGCTGCGCCTGCAGCCGCTCCGGCCGAGGCTCCTGCCGAGAACAGCCGTCCGGCCGACTGGTACGCCGTTACGGCTCCCATGGTAGGTACGTTCTACACGTCTCCCGCGCCGGGCGAGCCGCCTTTCGTCCAGGTGGGCGACGAGGTGACTGCCAACCAGACGCTGTGCATCGTCGAAGCCATGAAGCTGATGAACGAGATCACGGCCGAGGAAATGGGCACTGTTCGCGAGATCTGCCTTGAAGACGCCTCGCCGGTCGAGTTCGGCACGGTGCTGTTCTACGTCGAGCCCGTCAGCGAGCAGTCCAAGATTCCGGAGACCGTGTAATGTTCAAGAAGATCCTCATAGCAAACCGCGGCGAGGTGGCGCTGCGCGTCATGCGCGCTTGCAAGGAGCTGGGGGTGAAGACGGTTGCGGTCTACTCGACCGAGGACGCCGACACCTATCCCGTGCAATACGCTGACGAAGCCGTATGCATCGGCCCTGCTCAAGCGAACAAGAGCTACCTGGTGATGCCCAGCATCATCGCTGCTGCAAAAAACACCGGAGCCGAGGCTATCCACCCCGGTTACGGATTCTTGGCCGAAAACGCCGATTTTGCTCGCGCCTGCGTCGACAACGACCTGGTGTTCATCGGCCCTGCGGCCGATTGCATCGAGCGCATGGGCGACAAGAGCTCCGCGCGCGAGACCATGAAGTCGTGCGGCGTGCCCACCGTTCCCGGTTCGGATGGCTGCATCGATACGGCGGCTGAAGCCAAGGCTTTCGCCGACTCCGTGGGCTACCCCGTGCTCATCAAGGCAACGGCCGGCGGCGGCGGCAAGGGCATGCGCGAGGTGCACGACCCCGCCGAACTGGAAGCCCAGTACCAGGCCGCTCGCACCGAAGCGGGCGCTGCGTTCGGCAACGACGGCGTGTACCTGGAGAAGCTGGTGCTGCGTCCGCGCCACGTCGAGGTGCAGGTGCTGGCCGACGACTTCGGCAACCACATTGCGCTGTGCGAGCGCGACTGCTCCGTGCAGCGCCGTCACCAGAAGCTCATCGAGGAAGCGCCCTCTCCGGCGCTGACCGAAGATCTGCGTCGCGCCATGGGCGTTGCGGCCATCAAGGCTGTGCGCGCCGTGGACTACCGCAACGCGGGCACCATCGAGTTTTTGCTCGACACCGACGGTCGCTTCTACTTCATGGAGATGAACACGCGCGTGCAGGTGGAGCACCCCGTCACGGAGGAGATCACCGGCACCGACATCATCAAAGAGCAGTTGCGCATTGCGTCGGGCGAGCCTATGAGCTGCGCTTCCCGTGCGCCGTTCACGCCGCAAGGCCATGCGATCGAGTTCCGCATCAACGCGGAGGATCCGGAGCACGGCTTCCGTCCGTGCCCGGGCAATGTGACGAAGTTCGAGGCTCCTTCGGGTCCCGGCGTTCGCGTGGAAAGCTACGTTCGCACGGGCTCTCGCATCTCCCCGTACTACGATTCGCTTGTTGCCAAGCTTATCGTGCATGGGCAGGACCGCGAGGAGGCTTTGGCGCGCGGTCGTCGCGCCCTTGACGAGTTCGTCATCGAGGGCATTCAAACCACCATACCGTTCCATCGCCGCGTTTTGGAGAACGCTGTATTCTGCGCGGGCGATGCGACAACCGATTTTATCGAAACCCAGATGGGAGATGTGCTATGACGGAATTGAATCTTGATGGCATGGCGCTTGCGCCGGGCGTCGTCGAGACCATCGTGTCCATAGCCGCCAACGAGGTTGACGGCGTTGCCTCGGTCGGTCCTTCGGCAACGAGCAGCCTTCGCTCGGTGTTCGCGGGCAAGCCCTCGACGCAAGGCATCGAGGTCGCGATCGACGAAGACGACAAACTGCAGGTTTCCGTGCGTGTCGACGTGTACTACGGCTACGTGCTGCCCGATCTTGCCGCCAACTTGCGCAAGGCCATCGCTGATGCGGTGTCCAGCCAGGTGGGAGCAAGCGTGGCTTCCGTTGACGTGTACATCGACGGCATCCAGTTCGCTCGCTAAGCAGCGGAGGTTTCAGGTACATTTATGGCTGCCAAACGACATGAACGCACGCACGCACGCCGCGTTGCGCTGCAGGTGCTCTACACAAGCGAAATTACCGACGAGTCGCCGGCGGCTATCGCCGAAGGTGACGCGCGCTTGACCGACGACGGGTTCTTGCCCGATTACGCGCTGTCCCTTATCAGGGGGGTGGAAGCGCATCGCTGTGCAATCGACGACCATCTGGTGGCAACGTCCGAGAACTGGTCGCTCAACCGCATGCCCATCGTCGACCGCTCCATTCTGCGTCTTGCGACGTACGAGATGATGTACGTGGAAGACGTGCCGACTTCGGTCAGCATTAACGAGGCCGTTGAGCTGGCTAAAGACTTCGGCGGCGAAGACGAATCTCCGCGTTTCGTCAACGGTGTGCTCGGCCGCATTGCAAAGCGTCTTGACGGCGTGGAGGACGCGGCGGGCGGTTCCGCAGGCGAGCCTGCGGAGGAGGAGCCGTCCTCGAAGGCTTCCGCAACGGTGCCCGCTGATGCGGAAGCCGTGCCGGCTCCCGTTTTCGAAGCGCCTGTTGAAGAGGTGGCTGCACCGTGCGTTGCTTCGGAGGCTTCGAATGCCTAACGAAGGCTACCAGACGTTCGAGGACGTGAAGTCTCGCCTCGATCAGATCGTCGATGCGGTGAGCGACGAGTCGCTGCCGCTTGACGAAGCTCTGGCCCTGTACGAAGAAGCAGTGGGCTTGGGCTTGCGCGCAAGCGACTTGCTTGAAGAGAATATAGAGGCGCAGCGCGCGGCCGACCAGGCCGAAGGCGATGCAGCCGAAACGGCGGGAGCAGCCGCTCCCGCCGAACCTGTCGCCGATCCCTCTGACGCAAGTCCGAGCGATCCTGCTACGGCTTGATGCTTGAAAGGCACGCTGCATGAACGAGAAGCGTATTCTGGACATAGTATCGTCTCCTGCAGATTTGAAGCTCCTGAATAACGAGGAGCTTTCTATTCTTGCGCAGGAGATCCGCGAGGAGATCATCACGGTGACGTCGGATACCGGCGGTCACGTGGCTTCGTCGTTGGGCGCGGTGGAGATCATTTTGGCGGCGCACAGCATGTTGGACTGCCCTCATGACAAGCTGGTTTTCGACGTGGGGCATCAGGCGTATGCGCACAAATTGGTGACGGGTCGGCTTGAGGAGTTCGGCACCCTGCGTACGTACGGGGGCCTGTCCGGCTTCCCGAAGCCGGGTGAAAGCCCGTACGACGTGCATCCGTCCGGTCATGCTTCCGACTCGCTTTCCGTAGCGTTGGGCTTGGCCGAGGCGCGCGATCTGGCGGGCGGAACCGAGAAGATCGTGGCGGTCATCGGCGATGCGGCGCTTGCCGGCGGCATGGCCTTCGAGGCGCTCAACAACATTGGGCAAGCGCAAACGCCCCTGGTCATCATCTTGAACGACAACGAGATGTCCATTTCTCGCAACGTGGGCGCGCTCATGAAACACCTGGGGTACATGCGTGCGTCCACGCAGTATCGTCAAACGCGCGACAGCGTGCAGGAGGTGCTGGAAAGCGGCGGCCCGTTCAGCAACGCCTTGGCTAAGTTCGGCCGCAACGTGAAAGAGTCCATGAAGCAGTTCATCATCCCTCGTTCGATGATGTTCGAGCAGCTGGGCATCTTGTGCACCGCTCCCATCGACGGGCACGACATCGGGCTGCTCAAGGAAACGCTGGCCGCGGTGCTCGCCACCGACGGTCCGGCGCTCATCCACGTGGTCACGCGCAAGGGCGCGGGCTACGAGCCCGCGGTTCGCAACCCCGAGAAGTTCCACGGCATCGCGCCGTTCGACATTGCCACGGGCGAAGTGAAGAAGAAGCCCGCTTCCGCTCCGTCGTATACGAGCGTGTTCGGCAAGGCGCTTGTGAAGGAAGCTCGCCGCGACGATCGCATCGTCGCCATCACGGCCGCCATGCAGGGGGGGACGGGTCTGGACGGGTTCGCTCAGGAGTTCCCCGATCGTTTCGTGGACGCCGGCATAGCAGAAGAGCATGCGGTGGGTCTGGCCAGCGGTTTGGCGCTTGGCGGCCAGAAGCCCGTTATTGCCGTGTACTCGACTTTTTTGCAGCGCGCAATCGATCAGATGATCATCAACAACGCTCTGCCGAACCTCGATGTGGTGTTCGCCATCGACCGCGCCGGCGTGGTGGGGGAGGATGGCCCCACGCACCACGGCATGTTCGATCTGGTGTACACCCGCATGGTCCCCAACATGAGGGTGCTTGCGCCTTCGGACGAGGCCGAGTTGGTTCATGCGCTTCATACGGCACTGGCACTGGGCGGTCCCTTCGCCATTCGCTATCCGCGCGGCGCAGCCGAGGGCGTCGAGCTTCCCGAAGAGCCTCTGGTGCTTGAAGAGGGCAAGGCCCGCGTTATTCGCGAAGGCCGCGACGTGGCCATCCTTGCGTTCGGGCGCATGGTTTCGCGCGCGCTCGGGGCCGCCGATTTGCTGGCGGACCGGGGCATCGACGCGCGCGTGGTGGACATGCGCTGGGCCAAGCCGCTCGATGTCGACGAAATCGCGCGCGCTGCAGACACGAAGCTGGTGGTCACGGTTGAGGGCGGCGTGCTTGCGGGCGGCGTCGGCGAAGGCGTGTTGGGCGAGATGGCGCGCATGGGCCGCATCGCCCCCACCCTTAACCTGGGAATCCCCGATCGCTATATCCAGCAAGGCGGATCCAACGCGCTTCTGCACGATTTGGGCTTGGATCCGGAAGGTATCGCGGACTCTATCGAGAAGCGTTTGCAGGGGTAGGGAAACTTTACCTGCATTTGATCTTTTCTTTGCAAAGTCCTGATATCGTTTTTGTGGCGTTTCTGCATGGCGTTTTCAGGTGAAAGGGCTTTTCATGAACTACGATTTTGGGGCGTTCATCGCCGCGTTTTGCAGCGATCCCGTCCTTGCGCTCATCGTGCTTCTGACGTTGGGCGCCACGGTGGTCAACGGCGCGACCGACGCGCCGAACGCCATCGCCACGGTCGTGGGAACGAAGGCGATGAAGCCGACTCCGGCTATCGCGATGGCCGCCGTATGCAACTTCATCGGCTTGGCCGCCATCACGATGATTTCCTCTGCGGTTGCCATGACCATTTTCAAAATGGTCGATTTTGGAGGCAACAACCATGCGGCGCTCGTTGCGCTTGCGGCCGCTATGGTGGCCATTATCGTCTGGGGCGTGGCCGCGTGGTACTTCGGCATACCTACGTCGCAGAGCCATTCGCTCATCGCCGGCATTACCGGCGCGGCCATCGCGCTGCAGGGAGGCTTGGCCGGCGTTAACGGCGACGAGTGGATGAAGGTGGTGTACGGCCTGGTCATATCCACCGTTTTGGGTTTTGGAACCGGCTGGCTGTTCACACGCTTGATAAAAGTGGCCTGCAGGGGCGCCGAACGCACCAAGGCGAATTCGTTCTTCAAGTGGGCCCAGATTGTTTCTGGCGCGGGCGTGGCCGTTTTGCATGGCGCGCAAGATGGGCAGAAGTTCTTGTCGCTGTGCATGCTCGGCATCATGCTGGCTATGGACGGCGTGGCGTACTCCGATGTGGAATTCCCCATGTGGCTGATTCTTCTTGTTTCCATGACCATGGCTCTCGGGACGGCCGTAGGGGGTAAGAAGATCATCAAATCGGTTGGCATGAACATGGTGAAGATGGAGCAGTACCAGGGATTCTCGGCTTGCCTGTCCGCATGCTTCTGCATTGGGTTGGCTACGTTCACCGGCTTGCCCGTATCCACCACGCACACCAAGACCACGGCCATCATGGGCGTTGGCGCTGAGAAAAGCCTGCGCACGGTGAAGTGGGGCCTTGCCGGCAAGATGGTGCTCACCTGGGTGCTCACGTTCCCCGGCTGCGGCCTGCTCGCCTTCGGCTTCACGCATCTGTTCCTGATGGTCTTCTAAGCGGCAGGTAAGACAAGGCAAGGAAGCGGGTTGGCAGGGCGCCGTCTGCGCTCCCTTGCCTTGTTTCGCGCTCGCAGCGACGTCAGGCGGGGAGAACCGCGCGTTCCATGATGTAATCGTCCATGACGAACCCGTTGCCGATATCGGTTTCCACGGCGTCGATCGTTTTGAACCCTTTGCCCAGATAAGCTCGGACGCCCAGGTCGTTATGCTTGTTGACCGTCAGGTACAACGCGCTCAACCCGCGTTCGCGCGCCAGCTGATCATAGAACGCGATGGTGCGCGACGCGAATCCGCAACCGCGCTCCTTGGCAAGCAGGTAGATTTTTGATATGAAGTAGCGGTTCGTTTCCGCTTCCACGCGGCCTCCCGTGTACCCCACGATGCGTCCGTCGTCTTCTGCATGCAGGAACCAGTATTCATAGGCATGCTCGCGCATGTCCCGCTCGATGGCGCTGAGGCTTTGGAACTGCTCCACCATGTAATCCGTCTGCTCGGGGCCGATGATGGCGGGCCAGTACTCGTGCCAGATCTCATCTGCCAGGGTTGCTAGCTGGGCGCGATCTTCGTCTGACGTTACCGGTGCGAATGCGACGTTCGTTGCTCCCATGGCGTTCCTTTCTGCGCGACGGTATGCTCGCGGTGTTCATGTAGGCTGGTTTGCATTGTAACGCTGATGCTTCTCCTTTGTTGAAAGACCTCTTCGAATTCGTCGACGGCGGCGTCCTTGCTGCGGCGGTTGAGCCGATGAAGATATGGATGTTCGTCGAAGGACGGGCGACATCCTAGCAGCACGCTTGCGTTTTGATGCTAACGATATATAATCCTATTTAATCAAACGTATAGTTACCATGAAACGGCAGGTACGCATCATGTCTTCCTCGACTGTCGAAAAGCAGGAACGCGCGACTACGCGCAACACTATTCAGCGAGCGCTTGTTTTAGAAGCGGTGCAGTCGCTGTGCAATCATCCCACGTCGGCCGATGTGTACGAGGTCGTCCGCGAAAAGCACCCCAATATCTCGCGCGCCACGGTGTATCGCAACTTGGGCGTACTGGCGAATCGCGGCGAAGTGTTGCGGGTGGAGGTTCCCAACGGCGCTGATCGCTATGATTTCCGCAACAAGCCCCATTACCATGCGAAGTGCCGCGTGTGCGGCGGCGTATTCGACATCGAGATGCCGCATCTTGACGACTTGGCCGCCCAGGTGCAAGACGCTCATGGCTTTGCTATCGAGGGCCACGAGATCATCTTCGACGGCGTATGCGCAACGTGTCGGGCGGCGCACGCGAACTGAGCGTGCCGCTTGCGGGCAAGAAGCGTGTTTTGCTCGTAAATATCGCGTAAGACGCTAAAAAGAACGTAGTGCGTTCATAAGCCTATGCTATACTAATTCAGCTTATAGGGCAGTCCTGTAAGCGCATAGCAATGTAGGCCCCCGAGACATGTTTTGTTACACAGCTCGGCACACGCGTTTTCGTGCAGAGCGGACATGGTGCACGTAGCAATCAATCATGACGAAGGGTCCCCGATTAGAAGAATTGAAAGGGGTCCGTTTTGACCGACATCAAGAACACGTCCGTCATCGACTTCGAAGACATCTCCGACGAACTCATGAACGAGATGATCGACGGCACGCTGACCGAGTTCGACGAGGGCGACCTGGTCGACGGCACGGTCGTCAAGATCGAGCACGACGAAGTGCTCGTTGACATCGGCTTCAAGAGCGAGGGCGTTATCCCGTCCCGCGAGCTCTCCATCCGCAAGGACGCCGATCCGTCCGACATCGTGGAGCTGGGCGAGAAGATCGAGGCTCTGGTTCTCCAGAAGGAGGACAAGGACGGTCGTCTGATCCTCTCCAAGAAGCGTGCCGAGTACGAGCGTGCTTGGATCCGTGTCGAAGAGAAGTTCAAGGCCGGCGAAGTGGTCACGGGCGAGGTTATCGAAGTGGTCAAGGGCGGTCTCATCCTGGACATCGGCCTGCGCGGCTTCCTGCCGGCGTCGCTGGTCGACCTTCGTCGCGTCAAGGATCTGGACATGTACCTGGGCACCGAGATCGAAGCCCGCGTCATCGAGATGGATCGCAACCGCAACAACGTCGTGCTGTCCCGCCGCGTGCTGCTCGAGGAAGGCCGCAAGAACGAGCGCGCCGAGATCCTCGCGAAGCTCAGCAAGGGCATGCGCCTCAAGGGCACCGTTTCCTCGATCGTCGACTTCGGCGCATTCGTCGACCTGGGCGGCATCGACGGCCTGGTGCACATCTCCGAGCTTTCCTGGAACCACGTCAACCATCCGTCCGAGGTCGTCAAGGTTGGCGACGAGGTCGAGGTCGAGGTTCTGGATGTCGATCTGCAGCGCGAGCGCATCTCGCTCGGCCTCAAGCAGACGACGGAGGATCCCTGGATCAAGCTCGTCGAGAGCTATCCGGTTGGCTCCATCGTCGACGGCAAGGTGACGAAGATCGTGCCGTTCGGCGCGTTCATCGAGCTTGGCCAGTCCATCGAGGGCCTGGTGCACATCTCCGAGATGGCTCAGCGTCACATCGATACCCCGGCGCAGGTTGTCAAGGCCGGCGACGAGGTCAAGGTCAAGGTCATGGAGATCAACCCCGAGCGTCGTCGCATCTCCCTGTCCATGAAGGCCGCTGCGGCTGACCTGGGCTTCGAGATCGAGGTGGACGAGTCCATCGTCGTCGAGGAGAAGCCGGCTAAGAAGAAGGCCGAGAAGAAGGATGCTCCTGCCGAGGAAGCTGCTGCTCCCGAGGCTGCTGAATAAAACTTCTCAGCACCGAGTGTATGCGAAAGGGTCCCAGCGATGGGACCCTTTCTTTATGGGGCGACTATGGGCGACCATGGGGCGACGCAAGCGGGAATCAGTCGGTGCGAACCATGCAGGATTTCCCGACGATGCTTGGGGAAAGGAGCGCGCAAGCCAGCGCACCGTTCTTCGGGAGGTCGGGGCGCCCCGACCTCCCGATGCGTGCTACTTCTGCTTCGCCATGCCCTGCACCATCGTGTGCGCCAACGATCGCACGGCGTCCGACGCGGAGGCGTTCGCCTTCGTGGCGGACGCCTCAAGCGGCGTTTCCACCTTCGCTGCTTCGGCACCTTCTTCATGCTTGGGCAGCAGCGGCGCAACGGCCTGGTAGATAAGATCGACGTAGGCTTGAGCACCCTCTTCGGTCAGGTGCGTTCCGTCGCCGTCGAAGTAGCTGTCTTGGTTGGCGCTTGCGGAGTACCAATCGATCACGTGCACGTTGGCGTGGCGCTCGGCAGCTCGGGCGAGTGCGTCGTTGGTGTCGGCCACCCATGATTGCGGGCTGCGCGTGTTCACCAGGAACACCTGCTTATCGGGGCCTATGGAGTCGACAAGGCTGTCGATCTGCTCGTCGGTTGCCCGGCCGTTGGTGCCCAGCGCGAACACCACCACGCCTCCGATAATGCCTTGTTGTTCGTAGCCCTTGTACACCTCGGCGCCAATGGGAAGCTGCCGATTCACGGCTGCATCGATGGCCCCGTAAGGGAACTGCTCCTTGAAGTAGGGGATAGTGCGCACGGAAACCGAATCGCCGATCATCATGATGTCGAGTTTCGGCTGTTCGGCAGGAGCATCTTCTCCCTCAGGGAGCGTTTCCGGAATGCCGGAGGTTTGCGCGCTTTCGTCTTTGAGCAGATTAGCGCCTTCGAGTGCCGACGTAGGGGGTACGAGTACCAGGCCGCCTACGGCAACGACCGTTACGCCTACGGCGGCAACGGTCGGTATGGCGTGCGTGCGCAGCCAGGAGGGAGCGTCGAGTTCTTTCGAACGAACGTCCTTGATAAAGGATCCTATGGCTCCACGGCGAATGGGATTCTCTACGAATCGGTACGAGAACGCAGCGCAAGCGAAGATGACTGCAAGTTGAATCAGGTACATCCACCAGGGGGTTTCGCCGGTGAAGTTGCGGGGGTTCATGAGCAGCAAAAGCGGGTAGTGCCACAGGTAGATGCCGTACGATCGCAAACCCACCCATACAAGCGGTTTCGCGCTCGCGGCTCGTCCCAGCAGGCTGGCGGGATGCACCATGACGGCTATGAGGATGGCGGTGAGCACGGAGGCCAGCAGCGTTCCGCCGTAATACCAGAACGGCGAGAACCCGTCTACGAACACGGCCATCGCCAGCAGTCCGACGAACGCGACGATGCCCACGCCGTCAAGAGCCTTGCGCACCTGCTTGGTCAGATGGATCTCTCCTTTGGCCCCGAGGAGGTGCGAAGGCCAAACGAACGCCAGCCAGGCTCCAATGAGCAGCGAGAACGCGCGCGTGTCGGTGCCGTAGTACACGCGGCTGGGGTCTGCCGCAGGATTGTAGAGGAGAGCCATCTCGGCAGCGGAGAGCAGCGCGAGCACCAGCGTGGCGTTGCGCATGGTGGTGCGCTTGAGGCCGGCTTTGTGCGCGGCGAACAGCAGGACAGGCCAAATGAGATAGAACTGCTCTTCGATGGCGAGCGACCAGAAGTGGGTGAGGGGCGACGGTGCGCCCAGCGCGTCGAAATACGATACGTCATGGAAGATGTACCACCAGTTCGTGACCCAGAGAAGCGCTGCCCACATATCGTCGCGCAGCTTGGTGAGCAAGCTGTGGTCGAACACGGTGAAAAGCACCGCGGAGCAGATGATGACGAACACGATGGCCGGCATGAGCCGCCGGATGCGTCGAAGCCAGAATTGCGGCAGGTTGATGCGACGGGTGCTGTCCCATTCGATAAGCAGCAGGCTCGTGATAAGATAACCTGACAGCACGAAGAACACGGTGACGCCCAGAAGGCCGCCCGGCGCCCAGAACATGCCCATGTGATAGGCGATAACCGCAAGTACGGCGAAGGCGCGCAGGCCGTCGAGAGCAGGGATGTAGCGCGATTTCGTGGTAGATTTTTCAGCCGGCATTCCGGCACCCTCCTGGTCTTTCTTAGGATGCAGCGTAACGACTTAGTATAGCAGCGCGCTTGCTCTATAATGGCCGGGCTGCAAGGTTTCAAAATATGGTTAACTACGCGTATCGTTGGTTGAGAGGCGGTTGCATGCAGGCAGGTGCGAAGGTGGCGCTCGGCATGAGCGGCGGCGTGGACAGCGCCGTATCGGCGGCGTTGCTGCTGAGGGCGGGATGCCAGGTGATGGGCGTAACGTGTCGGTTCCATGATGACGAAGCCAGCGCACAGGCCGAGGCCGATGCGGCTGCGGTGTGCGCTTTGCTGGGCATTCCCCATGTTGTTCACGATAGCGTGGCGACGTTCGAGCGTTGCGTGGTGGAGCCGTTCGTCGACGCGTACGCGTGTGGGCTCACCCCCAGCCCTTGCGTGTGCTGCAATGCGCGCTGCAAGATTCCCGCGTTGCTGGAGGCTGCCGACAGTCACGGCTGCGACAGCGTGGCCACGGGCCATTACGCGCGCATCGCGCGTTTGACGAGCAACGACCGCTTCGTGGTGAAGACCGCGCTTGACGCGCGCAAAGACCAAAGTTACATGCTGTCGATGCTTTCCCAAGAGCAGCTTTCCCGCCTGGTTCTTCCTCTGGGCGCCATGACGAAGATCGACGTTCGCCTTATCGCTTCCGATCTGGGGCTTCATGTTGCAGAAAAGCCGGAAAGCCAAGACAACTGCTTCGTGGAGGGCGATTACCGGGACTTTCTTCGCCAGCGCGGGGTGAAGGACGCCCCCGGCGACATCGTCGACCGAACGGGCACGGTTCTGGGGCAGCACGAAGGGCTGTCGAACTATACGGTTGGACAGCGAAAGGGAATTGGTCTGGCCGCTGAAGAGCCGTACTACGTGGTGGAAAAGCGCGCCGCATCCGGCCAGCTGGTCGTGGGGTTCGCGGCGGAGACGCTTATTCGCGCGGTCCGCATTCGCGATGCGAACTGGCAGGCGCTCGAAACGTTCGGCGAGCCGCGTAGCGCGATGGTCAAACTGCGCTACCGAAGCCGAGCGGTACCGTGTATCATAGAATTCGAAGATGGCGCGCGTGCGCGCATTGCGCTGCGAAGCCCGCAGCCAACGACGGCGCCGGGGCAGTACGCTGTTCTCTATGAGGGTGATACCGTGCTGGGAGGCGGCATGATCGAGGAGGTAGAGCAAGCATGAAAAAGCTGTTCATCATCGGTGGAATGGGAGCCGGAAAGTCAACCGCTCGCAAAGCTCTTGTAGAACAGGGGCTGCCGAACGTCGACCTCGACAAGGTTGGCCACGACGTGCTTCTGTGGGATACGGTGAAGGCCGAGCTGACCGACACGTTCGGTGCTGACATCTTGGGAGAAGACGGCGAGATCGATCGCCGTGCTTTGGCGGCGAAGGCTTTCGTGAATCCTGCCGAGACGCGCAAGCTTAACCGCATCACGCTGCCGCGTATCGAGGAAGCGTTCACCGACCGTATTGCCGAGCTGGAACAAGAGGGCCACAAGGCGGTGGTCGTGGAGTATTCCGTGTTCAAGAATCGCCAAACCTCGCTGGCGTACGACGCCGACGTGGTCATGGCCGTTCTGGCTCCCATTGATATGCGCATCGAGCGGGCGGTGAAAAGCGGTTGGGACGAGGCCGACGTTCGCCGTCGCATAGCTCAGCAGATCACCGATGCCGATCGCATCGAAGCTGCCGACGTGGTGTTCAACAACGACGGCACTCCCGACGAGATGCGCAACAAGGTGCTTGCGTGGTGGGGGGAATATTCCCAGGAGCTGTAAGCCTTTAACTAAAGCGGGACCGAGGGTGAGGTGGAAAGACGGTGAGACAGAGGGGTTGATGACTCGCCGGCCTTCCACCTCGCCTGCTTGTTCGAAGGGATCATAGATGGCGCATCTTACGAATATCGAGGGCATCGAAATGGAAGGCAAACTGCCGGAAGTGAGATTGTCCACCACCCCGTTCGAAGTGGTGTCTCCCTTCGAGCCGTCGGGCGACCAACCCCAAGCGATCGAAAAGTTGGCCAAAGGCGTGAACGACGGCCTTCGTTACCAAACGCTTCTCGGCGTGACCGGATCGGGCAAGACGTTCACCATGGCCAAGACCATCGAGGCCGTGCAGAAGCCCACGCTGGTCATGGCGCCGAACAAGACGCTGGCCGCCCAATTGGCAAGCGAGCTCAAAGAGTTCTTCCCCAACAACTCTGTGGTGTACTTCGTCAGCTACTACGATTACTACCAGCCGGAAGCGTACGTTCCTTCGTCAGACACGTTCATCGAGAAAGACGCCTCTATCAACGAAGAGGTGGAGAAGCTGCGGCATGCGGCAACGTCCGCGCTGCTGTCGCGGCGCGACTGCATTGTGGTCGCCTCGGTGTCGTGCATCTACGGCATTGGCAGCCCGATGGATTACGCGGGGATGGCCGTGTTCGTGGACAAGCAGAAGGAAATGGATCGCGACCAGGTGATCCACGAGCTTATCGATATTCAGTACGATCGCAACGATTACGATCTGAAGCGCGGTACGTTCCGCGTGCGCGGCGACGCCCTCGACGTGTTTCCGCCGTACGCGGACAATCCCATCCGCATCGAGTTCTGGGGCGACGAGATAGAGGCCATCGCCGAAATCGACAACGTGACGGGCGAGGTCGTCAACGAATTCGAAGCGCTGCCCATCTGGCCGGCGTCGCATTACGTGACCGCGCGCCCCAAGATGGACCGCGCGCTGGGCACGATCCGCGACGAGCTGCGCGAGCGCTTGCAGCAGTTCAAGGAGGAAGGCAAGCTGCTGGAGGCTCAACGCTTGGAGATGCGCGTGGCGTACGATTTGGAGATGCTCGAAACCATGGGGTTCTGCTCGGGCATCGAGAACTATTCCCGCCACATGGACGGCCGCCAGCCGGGCGAGCCGCCGTACACCCTGATCGATTACTTCCCGAAAGACTTCCTCTGCATTATCGACGAGAGCCATGTGACCGTGCCTCAGATTCGCGGCATGCACGAAGGCGACCGCTCGCGCAAGATCACCTTGACCGAGCATGGGTTCCGTCTGCCTAGCTGTTTGGACAACCGTCCTTTGCGATTCGACGAGTTCGAGGACCGCGTTCCCCAGTTCGTGTACGTATCGGCTACGCCGGGCGACTACGAAGAGAAGGTCACGCAGCAGCAGGTCGAGCAGATCATTCGACCGACGGGGCTGCTTGATCCGGAGATCATCGTGCGCGGATCGGCTTCGCAGATCGACGACATCATCGACGAGGCGAAGGAGCGCGCTGCCCGCGACGAGCGCGTGCTCATTACCACGCTTACGAAGAAGATGGCGGAAGATCTGACCGATCACTTGCTCGACCAGGGTGTGAACACGCGGTACATGCACTCGGACATCGCTACGCTTGAGCGCGTGGAGATCCTGCGCGACCTGCGCCGCGGCGAATTCGACGTGCTGGTGGGCATCAACTTGCTGCGCGAGGGCTTGGACCTGCCGGAAGTGTCGCTTGTCGCCATTCTGGATGCCGACAAAGAGGGATTCCTGCGCAACCATCGCTCCCTGATCCAGACCATCGGGCGCGCCGCTCGCAACGTGTCGGGCCAGGTGATCATGTACGCCGACAAGATCACCGACTCCATGGCGCGCGCCATCGACGAGACGAAGCGCCGTCGCGCTATCCAGATGCAGTACAACGAGGATCACGGCATCGAGCCGCAGACCATTCGCAAGGCCATCAACGACATCATGAGCTACGTGACCGACGAGATGGGCAACACCACGGCGGAGCAGGTCAACAAGGAGCTGGCCGAGCTGTCGCGCGAGGAGGTCCTGCGCATCATATCGTCTATGGAAGACGACATGGTGGCGGCGTCCAAGAGCATGGACTTCGAGGAAGCCGCTCGTTTGCGCGATCAGGTGGTGAAGCTGCGCGCGCAGGTCGAGGGATCGAGCGAAGAGGACGTGCTCAAGGATCTCAAGAAGAGCGCGCGCAAGGGAAGCGCTTTCGGCAATCGCAAGAACGCAGCGTACGGTTCAAGCCGAAGGTCCTAGCGGGCCGCACGTTCGATACGGGGTGTCGACTGTGGGCGAGGGGTCGCCTTCGCCCACAGTCGCGGCATGCGCTATTCGGCGGTTTCTGCGTTCTGCGCCGCACCGCTGTCGCGCACGATGGTCGGCTTGTCGCTGTCGAGCGCTCGCACGCTTTTGGGCAGGTAGATCGCCAGGCCCAGAACCAGGCAGATCAGGCCGTCCACCACGAAGAACGGTGCAACGCCGATGGATTCGGCCAGCACGCCGCCGAACGCGATTCCCACAGGAGAGGCCAGGCCCATGGCCGCCATGGCCAGACCCAGCACGCGACCGGTTTTCTCTTCAGGGGTGTTGCGCTGGATGAGCGTGATGAGCGGGCCGTTGAACCAGGCGCACGCGACCGCCATTGCGGCGCACAGCACGACGAACACCCAGAACATGGTGGGTGCAAGGAATCCGCATGCCATGGTGGTCGCGCCCACGATGAAAGCTGCGATCCCGATCAAAAGGGCAAGCCGCTTGCCGCCGCCCCAGATCATGAGGATGGCCGACCCTATGATCATGCCCACGCCGAACGATGCTTCCACGATGGACGCCGCGTAGCCGTCTCCGCCGAAATGGTCGAACGTCATAAGCGGGAAGATCGCACCGAGCGGGGCGAAGGTGACCATGCCGATCGTGACGCCGGCAATCAGGATGACCAGACCGCGATTGGCCGACAGGGCTTTCCACCCGTCGCGCATGTTCGCGAGCACGTGCTGGTCTTTCGCGGACTCGTCGACAACCGTGGGTATCTTCACCAGGGCCAGGCCGGCAACGGCCAAAAGCGCTCCCAGGAAGTCCAGGAACATGACCGAGTGGAATCCGAACGTGGTGTACAGGAAGATGCCGAACGCAGGTGCGCCGATGGACGCTACGGAAATGAGCAGCTGGTCGAGCGTGTTAATGCGCAGCAGGTGCTTCTCCGGCACGAGCAGCGGCATGGCCGCCATCATGGCCGGCCCGTGAAATGCCTGCCCAACGCTGCGCGCGATGACCAATACCATGAGCAAGCCGAACGAAACCTGGCCGAACAAGATGACGAAGCCCAGGCCAAGCGATATGATGCCGATGCCCAGATCGGCTGCGATCATGACGGTTTTCCGGTTGTACTTGTCTGCTATCACGCCGCCGAAAGGCGAAAGAAGCCCTTGCGGCAGGTAGGCGCAGATGGCTGCGGCGGACAGCATGATGGCGCTGCCGGTGGTTTCGGTGATGTACCAGATCACCGCGTATCCTGCGGCGTAGCTGGTGATCATCGAGGCGGCCTGCCCGGCCCAGATGGTGGCGATGATGGCAAGCCATCGTTTGGGAAGCGGTTGCCCGCCTGCGCTCATGAGCGCGGTTGATTCGGTCATAAGGATGCTCCTTGATAGTGGTGTGCTGAATTGATGATGCGGTAGCGCATGCGGTTGCGCTACCAATTTTGCATGGAATCGGGACGAAACGAGCGCAACGACAAGTTGCGCTTGCATGCATCATGAGAACGATGCAGGAATCGCAAGGCGATTTGCTAGTAGATTTGTCCCGCCATCAAAACAGAGCTCCTAGAAATTTGATCAGAATCGCGGCGATCAGTGTAACATACGTGACGTGATTGGCCAACAAGGGCGTTTGCGGGCGAAAGGTGCCGAGCGACCTGCCTTTACGGCTTCCCTGTGCCTTTCGCTCGCGCCGCGCTGGCGCGCTCGAAGCTACAGCGCTTCGGTCATGCGCAGGTTGAGGTCGACCGACGTGCTGATTCCTGCGACGGTGCCGCCGTTGGTGTACTGCCACAGGGCGAAGTCGAAACGCGCCCGCGGCACGGCGGCGTCGTATTCCGCAAACCAGATGGGCCGGTTTCCCAGCGCAGCTCGGTCGTAGCGCGTCATATCCCCGTTGTTTCCGTAGATCATGGTCTTGTACCCAGCGGCTTCAAGGCGCTCGCAAAACGCGATCGCCGCGGCAGTGAGCGTGCCTTTGTCCAGGTTGTTGGCGCGTCCGTTGGGATCCGCCACGGGCTCATGGTCGAAGGCAACGGGAAGTTCAAGGGCGCGCCCGTTGAGTTGGGCCAGCACGAACTCCGCTTCTTCGACGGCTTCGGCAGCGTTCACTGCTTGCGAGAAGAAGTATGCTCCCGTTTGGAGTCCTGCGGCTTGCGCGCCGCGCACGTTCTCGTCGAAGCGGGCATCGGCGGACAAGCCCCCTTGGGTGTACCCGCGGTTTCCTATGCGCACGAAAGCGAAATCGATGCCGTCTGCAGCTACCGCATTCCAATCTATGAAGCCTTGATGATCGGAGACGTCGACGCCAACCTGGGATTTCAACGACCCTCCCGGACGATACGCCAGGCGGTCGCCGGTACGTTCAAGGCTGCTCCAATCGTAGGGGCTTACGTACTCCGCGTTTTTCGGGGCGCTTTCTGGGGCTGTGCATTGTCCCAGGCCCACAAGCGTCCCTACGAACAGAAGCCCTGCAAGCATGACGAGCAGGACGCCGGCCAGAGGGCTTTTCCTTGCATGCTGAGAAGAGCTGCGGGGCGCAGGCGCGTACGTTGCGGCGTGACGAGGCTTGCCGTGGCTGCGGCGCTTGTTGGTTCGAGGTTTCATGCGGGTATCCTACCAGAGGCTGTTGCGAGCATTGCGCGCGCAGCGACGATCGCGCGACGACTACAGAACTTGCTGTTGTTGCCGCGGGCGCGGGCCTGGCTATGCGGGGATCGTCATTGCTTTCGGCGTTACGGCTGACAGCGTGGGCCGCGCGGACAGGTGTTGGGCGCGCGCTTGGTCCAGGTAGTCGTATCTGACCAGCTTGCGCAGCACTTCCTGTTGACGCTGGCGGGCAAGGTCGGGGTTTTTGGCGGGGGAGTAGACGGAGGGAGCGTTCGGTATGCCTGCCAGCATGGCGCACTCGTCTTCGGTTAGCTGACCGGGCTGTTTTCCGAAGTATCCCATGCTTGCGTTCCCGATTCCCTCGTACCCGTTGCCGAAGTAAATCGAGTTTACGTACAGTTCCAAGATCTTCCGTTTGGAAAAATGGCTTTCCATGGTGAAGGCCATGAGCGTTTCGGCCAGCTTGCGCTCGAGCGTTTGCTCCTGCGTGAAGTACTGGTTTTTAGCCAGCTGCTGCGTGATGGTGCTGCCGCCTTCCACTACGGATCGCGCCTTGATGTTGTTGACCAGCGCTCGCCCGGTGGCTATAACGTCGAAGCCGGGATGCGCGTAAAAGCGATGATCCTCTACTGCGACAACGGCCTGCAGGTACAGATCGGGAAGTTTATCGAGGGAAGTGAATCCCTGCTCGCTCTCGATAGCCGTCGCCATATCGTCGAGGCTTTGAGACTCGAGTGCGGTTCGGTACAGGTTGAATCCTCGTGCCGCGAAGAATGCGGTTGCAAGTACTCCTAGGATAAGCGCGAGAGCGAGCGATCGTTTGAAGAGCGTTCCAGCGGTCATGCCCGGCTCCTTTCGATGCGGTGATCGGGACTCCATTCTTTATACCAGCCAACTCTTAAGGCTTTCTTACCGACCGCTTGCCCCTCCCTTACATTCCTGAAAGGGGAGGTCTGCCTTAAATTTAGGGGCATAGGCTATACTTACCTCGTTGCATGTATTTACGGAGGCGGCGTGCCAGCTAGTCCTTGGCAGTGGTACGTCGGGGGGACTCGAGTAAAGGACGGTGGAGCGAACATGATGGTTTCGACGAAGGGACGCTACGCTCTGCGTCTTATGATCGATATAGCGAAACAGGGAGAAGTCGGGTCGCTCGTAACCATGAGGCAGGCGGCGGAGCGCGAGGGTTTGTCCGTCAAGTATCTTGAGCAGCTAGGTGGCGCTTTGGTGAAGGCCGACGTGCTCAAAAGCGTGCGAGGCGTGAGCGGCGGCTACCTGCTTGCGCGTCCGGCGGATGAGATTACCGTTGGAGACATCTTGCGGGCCACCGAGGGAAGCTCGGCTCCCGTTGCCTGCGTTGAAGACTCGGAGCATTGCGAGCGGAGCAGCGGTTGCTCGGCGCGGGAATTTTGGATCGGGCTGGATCGCGCGATCGAGTCGTACGCCGACAGCGTGAAGCTATCGACTTTGGCGAAGCGCCCGTAAAGTCGGCGGATTCGCTAGAAGCTGCGCCGCTCGTAGAGTTGCGCAGCAACGGAAGCCGATCCGACGTACCACGTGGCTCCTAGGGCAACGAGGCTTGCCGAAAGCAGCAGGATTTGGCTTGAAGATCCCTCAAGGGCGGGCGCGCCGATAGCGAGCAGGTTCAGGCCGGACGGACCCAAAGCCTGTGGAATCAATGCGAGCGCCAGTACGAAGATCGCGGGTGCGTACTTCAGCGCTCCCTCGTAACCGAAGCGCAGGTTGAGTGGCATCATCACGCCCAGAGCGAAGGCGGCGAATGCAACAGCGCTTGCGCAGCAGAGCGCGAGGGAGGCGAAATCGAACGATGCGGCCTCCCTTAGCAGGGCAAGCCCGGGAAATATGCTGGTGGCTAAACATCCCGCTGCATACGCGAGCGCGCCGGTGGCGACGCTTGCCGCCGTGACCGCCGCAAGGGCGGCGTAGCGGCCGTCTACGACGTTTTTGCGCGATAGCGGAAGGGCAAGGCGCGGCCCTTCCCATCCTGATGCGCTCTCTGTGAGGAAAAGGGCGCTGCATGTCATGATCGGGTTGACGATCGCAACGTATATGACGACCAGGGGAGTGTTTCCTGCGATGACCGAAGTGACGAAGGTGATCAGCATCCAGCACGCGGTTATGCGAACCAGCTTGTCTTTCATGACAATGAGATCGGACAGCATCGCTGCTTTCATAAGCGCGGCTCCTTTCCGAAGGGGCTGCTCGGACAGCAGCCCCGGTACGGTTCCCGCTTTACAATTCGCGTCGTTCGTACAACTTGATGGACAGTGCGCACGATGCCGCGTAGAGGGCTGCGGCGGCGGCCACTACGATACCGGCCATTCCCAGCGTTCCCTCGGGCGTTTGCACCCAGCTTGCAAGGTTGGCGAGGAATTGGGGAACCTCGCCGTTGCCGCCTGCCGTGAACAGGAAGAACACGCCGAAGAAAATGATCAGGGGCGCGAATCGAACCGCTTTCGTCATGCCGAAACGCGCGACCATCGGCAGCACGACGGATAGCATGACCACGATGACCGCAACGCCCGTGATGCTTGCCAAGACGATAGCCTGCCACGAGAAGTTCACCATGAGCGCGGCTAGCTGCGGCACGTTCGAGAACAGTGTTGCTGCAATGATGACCAGGCCCGTGGCAACGATGCCCGTCATGAATCCGACTATGGCGATCACCGCGAAGCTTGCGTAGCGCCCGGTGATGACGTGTTTGCGGGATAGCGGCAGCGCCAGCCTAAACTGCTCCCAGCCCCCGCGTTCGTCGAAAGCCAGTATGGTGAACGCTACGGAAAACGGGGTCATTGCCGCGATGGCGGGCGCGATCACGTAGATGTTCTCCATCATGATGCACATGAATATACCCACGACGATACCGAGCCCCACCTGCGGCATCAAGTATTTCTTCGCGATCAGAAGATCGGACAGGAGCATGGCGTTCACAGTACTTCTCCCTTCAGCATGAGGCTCATGTACGAATCGATGTCGGCGCGTTCCACCACGACGTCGCGGAAATTCTCGGCGAAGGCGAACCGATCGGGCACCAGCACCGAGGTGCCGTACGCGTTGCGGGCGTAGTGCAGGCTCCCCGGTGCGTACAGCCCGCTGTCCGCCAGGGCGGCGAACTCGGACGCGCGGCACTGAGCGATGCCCGCCTGATGGACGATGGCGTCCTTCTCGATGGAGAACACGATGCGCCCCTCGTCGATGCACACGATGTAATCGGCAATCTTCTCCAGGTCGCTGGTGATATGGCTGGACATCAGGATGCCGTGGTTCTCGTCGGTCATGAAAGCGCGCAAGGTGTCGAGCGTTTCGTCGCGTGCCATCGGATCCAGACCGGCGGTTGCTTCGTCCAAGATGAGCAGATCGGCGTCGTGGGAGAGCGCGCATGCCAAAGACAGCTTCATGCTCATGCCGCGCGAGAGGTCCTTCACCGTCTTGCTCGGAGGAAGTTCGAACTGCTTGATGCGCTCGCGAAAGCCCGCGGCGTCCCATGCGCGGTAGCTTACGGACATGAGCTTGCCCACGGCTTCGACCGTCAGCTCCTCGGGGAAGGAGCAAGTGTCGAAGACCACGCCAATGCGCTGTTTCAACTCGGCGAGACGCTTGGAGGGAGCCCCTATGGTTTCTTCGCCGAACAGGGCAATCTGCCCGTTGTCGGGCCTGGTCAAGCCAAGGATGGATTTAATGGTGGTAGTTTTGCCGGCTCCATTGCTGCCGATGAATCCCACTACGCTGCCCGAAGGCACGCGCAGGCTCACGTCCTGCAGGTCGAAGCCGTCGTAGTGCTTCGAGAGGATTTGTATGTTCAAAAGGTCGTTCATCAGTCGTCACTTTCGGTCGTGTGCGATGCTCGCTCGTTTCGGATGCGTCTAGATGTTGCCGCTTGCCACCAGGTCGAGCATGTCATGCAGCTCTGCGAGACTCACGCCAGAGTCCCGCGCCTCGCTCGCCGCCTTCGCCAGCAGGTCTTCGATATGGCGAAGACGCTCTTCGCGCAGCAGCTCCATGTTGCCACCGGCTACGAAGCTGCCCTTGCCCTGCACCGTTTCGACGAATCCTTGCGATTCGAGGTCGGCATAGGCGCGCTTCGTGGTGATGACGCTGATGTGCAGGTCGTTCGCCAGCGCGCGAATCGAAGGAAGCTGCTGGCCTTCTGCGAGCTCGCCTGCCAGGATAAGGCTTTTCAGCTGGCTGGTGATCTGCTCGTAGATGGGCTTGTCGCTTGCGTTTGAGATGATGATGTCCAACATCGCTCCTGTTCCAGTTCGTATTCGCCGCGGGGTTGCCTGCAGCGAAGTGGTGCGCGGATGCTCGGGCGTCCCCGGAGCATCCGGGTGGCGCGCTGCAGCGTCCTGCCGCGCGCCGGGAGGTCGCAAGCACGTTCCTTGCTGGCTCCATCGGGCTTCGCCTCTGCATGTTCGATGGTGTGCATAGCGAACTGTACAGTGTGTATATACCCGATATGCACACTATAATCAGTTGACGAGATCGCGTCAAGATGCGAGCGAGCATCTTTTTCAGTTGGACATCTTGCTTCCTGGCTTGGGCTGCCGCCGTTCAGCTTGCTCCGCGTGCCCGTGACGGTGATGCTCCAAGCAAGGGACAGGGTTCGACGGTGCTCAGGATTGGCGAATGGAAGCGTGCGCGCGAAAAACGGCCACCGTTGGTAGGTTTTGACGGTTTGAGGTCGTCGATTCGCTTTCGCCATCCTTTCGGCTGAAGAGCGCTTTGCATCGTGCCTGTTCAGGAGCGCGTGGCGAATCCGGACCGAAAACGGCTGACTTGCAGCGGACGTCAAACGACCTCAAACCGTCAGAACCTGCCAGCGAAGCTGGATTTTCGTGCGCAGCTAGGTGGTTTTGCCGCTTAGACGCGGCTTGGGCGGTGGCGGTCCCGTTTTCGGCTCGTGCTGTCGTGCGGCCAGTGTGGCTCGACCCCGTTTTCGGTTTGCGTGCTCCAGGTAGCCTGCGCGACGACAGCCCCGTTCGCGGCTCGCGCAACCCGGGCGGCCCATGGGGCAGCAACCCTTTTGCAAGCGCCCGGCTTGGCCTGGCGGAGGGCTCGAGGTTTTCGGGGAAGGGCTAGGCGCGCCTGGCTGGGCCGAGCACGGGGTTCACGTAGCGCCCGCGCGCTTCGGTCTTGTTGCCGTACTGGATGGCGTTCACGGGGCATCGGTGCAGGCAGGCAAGGCATTGCGTGCAGCCCAGCTCAGCCCAGCGCGGCGTGCCGTCGATGAGCGTGATGGTGTTCGTCGGGCATATATCGGCGCAGCGGCCGCAGCTGATGCAGGTGGGAAGCGTGTGGAAATCCTTGGTCGAGCGCGGCTTCTCGTCTTGTTCGGTGACCTGGGAAAGCAGGATGCCCAAGGGGTTGCGTCGCTCGGCGTGCACGCATTCGCGCGCTTTGATGCGCAGGGCCGTGCGATGGGCCTCGACTTCCGCATGGGCTAAAAGCCGCTCGCGTTTCTCTCCCTGAGCGGGCGCGTACAGGTACGTGCAGTTTCCGACCGATTTCACGCTGAACGAGGCGTCCAGATTGATTCCCTGCCAGCGTCGCAGTCGATCCGCAAAGATGCGCGCGGTGTTTCCGACGAACGCGCCGCAGCTGACAACGGCGTAGCAGTAGCAAGGGGCGAACACCTCTTTGTTGCCGGTGCGGAAGTTCGCGCGGCGTATGAATTCGTCCACGAGAGGAGGCGTGGTCCAGGCGTACGTGGGAAAGACGAAGCCGAGCGCTTCTCCCTGCTCCAAGGTGAAGTCGAAGTCCTTGTACTTGTAGGCTTTGCCCATGTCGACCAGCAGGTCGTCGGTTGTTTTGGCTACGATCTTCGCGGCTGCAAGAGAGTTGCCGGTTCCAGTGAAATAGAAGATCATAGTAGCCGCCTTTCGGTTTGCCCCTGCCCTGTAGTTGGCACATATTCCCAGTATAGCAAGGGGAGGGAGCCTGCGCTTGCGGCCTTTGGTATCATGAGCGCAACAAGTCTTTGACGGAGCGTTTCCGGTGATAGGAGGAGCGTATGGCAAGCGTGCTGTTTTTGGAGTACCCGAAATGCACAACGTGCAAAAAGGCCAAGGCGTGGCTCGACCAGCAGGGAGTTACGTACGAGGATCGGCATATCGTGGAGGACAACCCGACGGCTGCAGAGCTTGCCGCTTGGCATGAGAGAAGCGGGCTGCCTTTGCGCCGCTTCTTCAACACGAGCGGCATGGTGTACCGCGAGCGCAATATCAAGGCGCTGCTCGATGCAGGGCTGAGCGATGCGGACGCCTACGCCTTGCTTGCCGAGAACGGCATGCTGGTGAAGCGTCCGCTTGTGGTGGGCGAGGACTTCGTGCTGGTGGGCTTCAAGGAAGCCGAGTGGGAGCAGGCTCTTCTGTAGCGGTTTAGAGCGCGTCGGTATCGAGCCAAAGGGTGAAGGGGCCGTCGTTCGTCAGGCTTACGTCCATGTAGGCTCCGAAGCGCCCCGTTTCCACGCGCGGCACGTCGCGGCGCGCCCGTTCGACGAACCATTCGTACAATCGGTTCGCCTCGTCGGGCGCGCCCGCTTGCGTGAAGGAAGGGCGGTTTCCCTTCTTGCAGTTCGCGAACAGCGTGAACTGCGAAACCACCAGCACGTCGCCGTGCACGTCGGCAAGCGACAGGTTCGTCTTGCCGTTTTCGTCCTCGAATATGCGCAGGCGGCTTATCTTGCTCCAGAGGCGCTCCGCTTGGTCTTCGGCGTCCTCATGGCCCACGCCCAAAAGAATGACCAGGCCTTTTCCGATGGATCCTACCGTGTTGCCGTCGATTTCCACCTGCGCACGGCTTACGCGTTGAACGACTGCCCTCATGGAGGCTCCTTTGCTTGCGAGATTTGCTTGCTGCAAGAATCCTACGGCAAGAAGGGCTTCGGGGGCAAGGATGCACGCGGGATGTTTATGCGTGGCTTTCATGGGGCCGCTGGCCGCGCGTTTGCAAAAACGCTTCCGAGCGTTATAACGTATCGGGCATAAGACGATCAGGTGTTGAGGCGCAATCGCGCGTTGGCGAAAGGACTTCCATGAGCTACGCAATCGTGTACGACAGCAGCACGGGGAATACGCAACGATTGGCTTGCGCGGTGAAGGAAGCGCTGCCTGCGGAAGAAATTTTGACGTTCGGACGCGTTGGAGACGTGACTTCGGAGGATCTGGCGGCGGCGGATCGCGTGTACGCGGGATTCTGGACGAATCGGGGCGACTGCACCGACGAGATGGCCGAAGTTCTGTCCCAGCTGGAGGACAAGGACGTGTTCCTGTTCGGAACCGCGGGCTTCGGCGCAGATCAGACGTACTTTGCGGGCGTAATGGCACGCGTGGCTCGGCATGTTCCCGAATCTGCCCGCATCGCGGGATCGTTCATGTGCCAAGGGCAGATGAACGAAAGCGTGCGCACTCGCTACGAGCGTACGGCCCAGGCCCAGCCGGCTCAAGCCGCGCGCATGCAGCAGCTTATCGAGAACTTCGACGCGGCCGTCGGCCATCCGGACGATGCCGACGTTGCGCGATTGCAGGCGGCGGTCAAGCAGGTCTGACGCCGTTTGGAGATTGCGCGCCGACCCTGGACGAGCGTCGCGAGGGGTCGGCGTGCGCTTCGTTACGCTTCCTTGTCCTTGCGTGCTTCCGCCGGGTCTTCCAGGCGCGTTTTCAACAGCTGCAAACCGCCGACCACCACGCCGCCGATCACGAAGAACAGCAGGCTGAACGTATCCAGGCTCATGGCGGGCAGGGGCTCGGTCAGGGTGAGCGGTCCTTGCGTAATGGAGAACAGCGAGCCGAGCATCATGCCCACGATGGCGTACATGGTCTGCGGCCGGAACTTCTTGAGGCACATCCTGATCAGGCGCACGAACAAGAGGACGCCGCAGGCAACGCCCGCGATGAACACCAGCAAGATGGGCAGATAGGCCAAATCCAATCCCATAACCGCGCGCACGGCCCCCATGATGGGCACGTACAGGCCGAAGATCAGCAGCAGGGTGGAGCCGGAGATGCCGGGCAGCACCATGGCGGAAATGGCAACCATGGCGGCGAAGAACACGTAGGCCACCATCCCGGGGTTCAGGCTGCCGACGGCCACGTTTACGCCTTCGTCCGATACGGGGCTGAGCAGGGTGATGGCCACGACTGCGGCGGCGCCGATTGCAACGAAGACCAGGCTTGCGGCATGGCCTTTCAGCGTGCTTTTTTCTTCAAGGACGACAATGGGGATGGCGAACACGATGAATCCCATGAACAGCGAGCTGACCTGGTAGATATGCGAGTCGAAGAAACTGGTCAGCACAAGCGCCGAAAGCCCGAATCCAATTATCCAGCCGAATCCTAGCTTGAGCAGGAACTTGACGGCATCGATCTTGGCGGCTTTCGGACCGTGGAACAAGTCGTCGAGCGAGCCGATGAACCGGTCGTAGAATCCCAGCAGAAAGGCGATGGTGCCGCCTGAAACGCCGGGGACGCTGTCGGCAAGGGCCATGCAGAATCCGCGCACGAAGTTGATGATAACGCCGGCAATGGACATAGTAAGGGAACCTCCCGCATCGATTGTGCGCAGCCGACCCTCTTCGGCGCGCATCGTCAGAACGTATAGCATGGCTCACGATCTTGCAAACGTCCAGCGATTCCCGTTGTTCCTGCAAGATATACAGATTCTTGAGCGGGTGCATCGGCGTTCGGCGAAGCGGGAACGCCCGGACCTGCGAGTGCGGTTCCGGGCGTTTCGAGATGTCGCGATGCAGCGGATGGATGCTTGCCTGCGTTTGCGGAGCATGCCTTCTGCGCTTACGGCGCCACGTGTCCGAACGTGATTATCGAGTAGACGAGCCCCGCGATGCCCAAGGCTATCACCACGGCGACGATGACCTTGTCCGAGGTTTTCTCGAACACCCGGGCCTTCGGGTCGTGCTGTCGAATGCCCACGACGTAAAGCGGCAGGCCGACGGCGTACACGATGCACGCGACCATGAGGTAGTTCAAGCCGGCTGCGTAGATGAGCCATAGCCCGTACAGCGATCCCGCCGCGCCCGTGAGCAGGGCCATTCCGCGGCTGGCGAAGATTCCTTTCGGGTAGCTTTCGTCGAGCGCGATCTTGAACAGGAACAGCGTGCAGAACAGGTAGCACGGCAGCGCCATGACGCTGGTGATGCTGATCATAGTGGTCCAGGCGTTGTTGCCGATGAAGTAGGACACGATCAGCACGATCTGCACGACGATGGTGGTCCACAGAAGCGAGGTCGAAGGCGATCCCTTCTTGTTTTCCTTGACGAACGCCTTCGGGAAAATGCCGCTTTTGGAGGCGGCCAGCGGCATCTCGCCCAGCATGAGCATCCATACCAGCCAAGAGCTGAGGACCGATATGATAACGCCGGCGTTGATGAGGATCTCGCCCCATTTGTCGAACTTGTCCAGCATGATGGCGGCCATGGACGGGTCGGCCATGTTCCCGATGTCGGCCTGGGAGTACACGCCCAAGGGCAGAAGCGATACGATGACGTAGAGCAGCAGGGTGACCAAAAAGCCGATGGTCGTGGCCTTGCGCACTGCCGTTTGCGACTTGGCCTTGCCCGACACGACCACGGCGCCTTCGATTCCCAGGAACAGCCACAGGGTCACCAGCATGGTCGCCTGCACTTGCGGCATGACGTTGTCCCAGGTGAAGCTAAGGTCGATGCCGCCCTTCATGCCCCAGAAACCCTCCATGAACACCGAGAGCTTGAATACGGTGGCAACGGCCAAGATGAAGACGGCAACCGGCAGCAGCTTGCCGATCGTGCCAATGATGTTCAGGAAGCTGGTTTGCTTCGCGCCTTGCAGCGCAAGCAAATACATTGCCCAGGTGATGATGGAGCCGCCGATGATGGATGGGATGTTGTTGCCACCGGCGAAGTCGGGCACGAAGTAATTGAGCGTGGCCATGACCAAAACGGAGTAGGCCACCAACGCGAAACAGTTGCATATCCAGTATCCGTACGCCACGAAAAAGCCGATGAGCTTGCCGAAGCCCTTTTCGGCGTACGTGTACAGACCGTTCGTCAGTTCGGGGCGCGCGGCCGACAGGATGCGGAACGTGTTCGCGATGAACCAGATGCCGATGCCCGTGACCACCCAGGCGATAATAATGGCTCCGGCGGAAGCGTCCTGCGCCATGTTCTGGGGAAGGTTGTAGATGCCTCCGCCGATCATCGCGCTGATGACGATGCCTACCAGGCCGATCAGGCCAACTTTTTTGGAGCTGTCCTGTGCCGGTGCGCTGCTTCCGTTGGAACCGGGTGCGGTGTTGTCTGCCATGATTCCAATCCTTGTCGAATGAGGGCGCGCCCGCCAGGGCGGACGCGCCAGGGTGCGAATGGGGTGCGCGATGCGCTAGTTTGCCAGGTCCGTAAGCGGTTCGAAGTCCATCTGCTTGAGCCAGTCGGACAGATGCAGGCTGTTGAGGGATGCGAAGCCGGTTGCGGGCACGGCGTTGCGCGCGAGCGTGACGTAGGGTCCTACGGTGATGGCGTTGCCGATCTCGTTGGGCTTCATCATGCGGTAGGCGAAGCTCACGTACGTGCGGTCGAACAGCACGCTGGAGTCGCGTCCGCATTCGACCACGGACCAGACGATCTCCTTGCGATGCTGCTCCAGGTAAGCCAGCATGTCCTGCTCGTTGTCGTTTTCGGTCCAGACGCCGGCGTCTTCGATGAAGAGGTCGGCTGCGAAATCGCGGTCCGCGGAAAGCGAGATGGCGATGAACGACCATACGCCGTACGCTTCGCCTTCCTTGAGCGGGCGGTCTTCCTTGGGGCGGTACGCCGTGATTCCCTTGTTGGCGCAGATGGTGTGCGCACCGGGGATGGGGTGGTAGCGACGGTTCTCGGCCGTTCCGAACAGTTCGATGCCGGCATTGAGCAAGGGCTGCGCGTCGAACACCTTGAGCTCGCTGCCATCGAACTGCTTCTCGGTGAACAGCGGTGTGCTTGCGCCCGATGCGATGTCGTCATGTCGAGCTAGGTCGTAGCCCCAAACCTGCCCGGCCATGCCGCAGAACGACGAGGCGGTCAGCATGTTGATCTGGCCGACGTAGGCATCGGCCGTTTCGGCTTTGTCGTAGGTAACGATGCCGTCGATCAGCATGTCGTTGGTTTTCTCGACCGTTCCGGCGGACACTTTGAGGACCGATACGTATCCGTTGCCGTAGGCGCCTGGCATGCCGTAGCCGTCGCAGTAGTCGTCGTACGGGCTGATGGCAGTCTTGTCGATGTGCGGCGCGCGCATGGTCGCGTGAAGGTTGGGGGTGCGGGCGATGGTGCGGTTGCGGCGTTCTTCGATGTTCTTCATGAAGGTCCTTTCGTTGCGGATACGATTCGCGCAGATTGTAGGACGGCCCGGTTTTCGCGTCCCGGGCGGTAAAAAGATGGGACCGAGACGTGCTCGCGCTGATGCTGAAGCGTTGAATGGGCCGGGGCGCGCGAGGCGCCGGTTTTCTTGCCTTGTTCAGATAGGGGTTTTCCTTATTTAGGAGGGTTGCTGCTTTACGACCTTCGCGCGTGCTGTATATTACAATCGTTATATAACAGTTGTTATTTTGGAGGTACGGTTATGCCGGAACGGAAGGTAACGCGCGAGACGGTGCTCGAGGCAGCTCTTTCCCTTGTGCGCGAACAGGGGGAGGGCGCACTGAGCGCGCGGGCTATCGCGGATCGCGCGGGTTGTTCGGTGCAGCCTATATACAGCCTGTTCGGCGACATGAAAAACCTGGTGAAAGCCCTATACGACCATGCGCGCGCCTGGGTTGCCGCGTACAACCGCGAGCACGAGCATCGCGCTCCGAACGCGTTTGCGGCAAACGGGCTTTCCCATTTGCGCTTGGCGCGCACCGAAGGCAACCTGTTCCGGTTCCTGTACCTGACCGCGCACATGGATGCTGCCAGCTTCGAGGACGTGTACCGCAGCGTTGCACTGCCAAACGTGGAGAGGTGCGTGGAGGAGCTGAGCGGGCTTGATTCCGTTGCGGCGCGGACGTTGTACCTGCACATGATCGTCTATACCCACGGTATGGCAACCATGCTCGCTTCGGGTGCGCGGTTCGACGACGAAGAACTGTACGAACGGCTTGACGAGGCATTCAGAGGCATGTCGTCGCTCGCGGGCGGCGAGCGCGTTCTTGCTGCGACTTCCAACAAGAAGGGGTCTACGCTATGAGCAGGCGGTTGGTTATTTTCGACGCGGGCGATATGGGGGAAGAGGCGTTCGCGCAGGGTTTTTCCGACGGGGACGTGCTGTTCTCGGCCACGCCCGAGGTTCGGATGTGCATCGGCTGCTTCGGCTGTTGGCTGAAAACCCCGGGTATGTGCGTGCTGCGCGACCGGTGTCAGCAGATGCCGCAGCTTTTGCGGCAAAACGATGCGGTGGTGGTTGTGAGCCCCTTGGTGTACGGGGGCTATTCCCGTTCCGTCAAGGCTGTGTTCGATCGGTCTATCGGGTACCTGCTGCCGTACTTCCGCATGGTCGATGGTCAGATGCATCATGCCATGCGCTACGATCATGCGTATCGCCAGGAGGTTCATTTCTATGGGCCCAGCACGCACGAGGAACGCGATCTGGCGCGTCGCTTCGTCCGGGCGAACGCGGTCAACTTCAACGTTTCAGAGGTTGATGTGCATTTTCACGAGGGCGTAAACCAAGCGAAGGAGGCTGCGCTATGAATGCAGTGCTGTTGTGTGGAAGCCCGCGAGCAAAGAAAAGCAATTCGGCGTACTTGCTTGAGCAGCTGAAGGATCGCATGGAAAAGGATGCGCATGCGGAGGTGCGCCAAGCTGCAGCTGCGATCTCGGACGCGAACGAGCGCCTTGCCGAGTCGGTGGCTGCAAGCGATGTTTTGGTGATCGCCTTGCCGTTGTACGCGGATGCGATACCTTCCGCTTTGTACGAGGCGCTCGATCGAATCCGCGAGCATGTTTCAAGGGCGCAGACGGCGCCGATGCTCTACCTGATCGTTAACAGCGGATTCTACGAGGCGCGTCAGAACGAATTGGCCATCGAGATGTTGTGGAACTGGTGCGCTGCTTGCGGCATGCGCCGCGGTCGGGCTTTGGCGGTCGGAGCGGGCGAGATGTCGCAAGTTGCGAAGATGGGCGTCGGTCCGCTTAAGAACCTGGGACGCGCTTTGGACGAGCTGGCGAACGATATCGGGCAGGGGCGATCGGGCGAGACGATGTTCGTGGAACCTAACTTCCCCCGCCTGTTCTACCGGATGGCGGGGCATCGCTCTTGGAATGCGCAGGCGAAAAAGAACGGCTTGAAGCCGCGCGATCTGCTGCGCGCGGAGTAGCCGGGGCCGCCGATGCGGCGCCCGCGCTGTGGGCGGATTCATTCCGGCAGGTCGACGAGAGAATACGTGTCGATGCTTTGACGTTGGCGGAGTATACGGCATACGGTGAGCGTTGCGGCGTCGATGCGCCGTATCGTCGCAAAGGCGGCTTGTGGGTTTTTGCATTCGAGCCCCAGGTGGATGGCTATCGACTTCCGGTCGAGATGAGCGCGCTGCCTCCATGCGAGATCGAGCATGATCGGTTTCCGACCGGTGCGTAGTCGAGATTCCGGAGTGCGAATATCTCGCGCAACCTCGCGTCGGACTCTTCGGCGGACAGAGTTTCGGGGCGGTACTGCTCCTCGATTTCCGCTTCGCGCAGAGCCAGGTATGCCCGGTTGCGCCGTTCGGCTGCTTGCGTGCATACGTTGTTGGGCTGCGTGCGCAGGTCGGTTATAGGCCTGATGACGGGAAGCGGTGCAATCGGGGAGGGCATAGCGCTCCTTTCAATGTGCTTTGTTAAGTACATAATGCTATCTGAAATAAAGTATATGAAAGAAGGCGAAATATTCGGGTATTCTTGCTTGACCCTCTCGTTACGGGAGGGTTTATGCTGTATTCCGGTGCTCGGGCGATCGACGAGCGCCGGAGGCGAAGGAGGCCAGCATGCCGCATGAGAAAACCTATACGGTTCACCAGCTTGCCGAGTTGTCGGGCGCAACCGTGCGCGCGCTGCATCATTACGACGAAACGGGGCTGGTTCGGGCGCAGCGCGCTGCGAACGGGTATCGGCTGTACGGCCCTGCAGAGGTGGATCGGCTGCAGCAGGTTCTGCTGTATCGCGAGGCCGACATGTCGCTTGGCGACATAAAGCGACTGCTTGACGATCCTGCGTTCGATGCGCGGGAGGCTTTGGCCGGGCATTTGCGCGAGTTGCGGTCTCGACGTGCTCGCATAGATGGATTGATCGCGAGCGTTCAGAGAACGCTCGCCAGCTTGGAAGGACAAGAAACCATGAAGGACAAGGATAAGTTCGAGGCGTTCAAGAAGGGACTCGTCGAGGAAAACGAGAAGAAGTACGGCGCGGAGGTGCGCGAACGTTGGGGCGATGAGGCCGCCGACGCCAGCAACGCGAAGCTTATGGGCATGAGCGAGGAGCGGTACCTTGCCGTGCAGGAGCTCGAGGCCCAGATCAAGGACTCGTTGCTGGCCGGCATGGCTGCGGGCGACCCGGCGGGCGAAGACGCCCAGCGTGCCGCTGACCTGCATCGCCAATGGCTGTGCGCATTCTGGAAGGACGGCACGTACTCGAAGCAGGCGCATGCTTGCTTGGCCGAGGGCTATGTAGCCGACGAACGCTTCAAGGCGTACTACGAAGCATGGGCTCCCGGTGCGACCGTGTTTCTTCGCGACGCCATCAAGGCGTACTGCTCGTAGTGGCGCCGGGGGCGTTGGCGCTTCGGCTGGACGCCATGGGAGCGGCGTCCAGCCGAAGCTCGCGCGCGGCTGGCGTGCCCCTGGCTAGCTCTTTTCTGCCGTGGGACTGGGATGGTCGTCCTCTTCGCTTGCGAGCAAACAGGTTGTTTCGAGGGCTTGCGACAGCTCTTCCTCGGTCGGTAGGCAGAGCACGTACTGCGAGGCGAATATTCCTCTCCCGTCGGCGAGCGCGGAGTACTTGGCTACCGTTTTGTTGCGATTGGCGCAGAGGACGATCCCGATCGTGGGGTTATCGTCGGCTCGGGTGCATTGATCGTCGAACAGGCGAACGTAGAAGTCCATCTGGCCGATGTCCTGCGGCGTGAGCTTCCCTGTTTTCAGATCGATCAGCACGAAGCACTTGAGGATGTAATGGTAAAACACAAGATCGATGTAGTAATGGTCGCCGTCGGCGCTGATGCGTTGTTGACGGGCGACAAACGAGAATCCCTTTCCCAGTTCCAGCAGGAATTGCTGAAGCTTGTCCATGAGCGCTTGTTCCAAGTCCGTTTCCAGGAAGTCTGAATTTCCGTTCAGTTCGAGGAAGTCAAGAACGTACGGGTCTTTGAGGACGTCGTCTGCCTTGGTCGGAGGCTCAAGCTGTTGGATCTCTTGCCGAACCTTGTCTTTTCCCTCCGCACGGGTGGCCAGCAGGCGTTCGTAGTAGAACGAGTGAATCTGTCGATCAAGCTGTCGTACCGTCCAGCGCTCCTCGACGGCGGAGCGGACGTAGAAGTCGCGTCGAACAGGGTCTTCTATGCGGATGATCAGGCGATAGTGTGACCAGCTCAATTCGGCACACAGTGTGTGCCGAATTGGGTATGCAAGGTACAGCTGACGCATGGCGCGGAGATTTCGCTCCGTGAACCCTTTGCCGAACTCGGCGGTCAGCCGCTCGGACAGGTATTTCATGAGGTGCTTTCCGTATTCGGCGCGATCTCCCTGCGCCTCGGCGATTTGTCGCCCGATTTCCCAATAGGCGGAAACCATCGCGTCGTTCACGGCGGCAGCGGCTTTCGTGCGCGCTGACGCAAGCGTTGAGCGAACGGATTGGTAAACCGTTTCATCCGAGGCGGAATCGTAAAGCTGTTCCATGGACAGCCCCCTTTCAAGAAGGCGGCTGTCCTTTGCGAGAAAGTTAGGGTAGCACCCAACCAACGTATATTGTGTGTTCCATTATATAGAACAAAAGTTCGTGTATCAAGCGTTTTCTTCCGTCAAATCCAGTCGGTTGATGCGGTCGGCCAGGTCGGCGCCGCGCTCGTAGAACAGCAGGCTCTTGTTGTGTTCGAAGTACCGATCGCAGCCGTGGTCGTTGATGAAGGCCATGCTGTAGCGGTTGACCGACAGGTCGGTGACCAGCAGCAGCATTTCCTGGCTTTCCCCGAACGCCCGCTCCACGAACGCAAACGCGTTGTCGAGCGCCTGCCCGGCAGTGCCCACATGTTGGTCAAGCGCGCTCACCGATTCGCCGAACAGCAGCTTTACCTGGGAGAACGGCACCGAGCTACCCGCGTTGCGCATGGCTTGGTCGAACAGGGCCAACGTGCGCTCGTACGCTACGTACTTCTCGTCCGATAGCAGGCCGTTCTTGCGTTCCGTTTCCAGCTGGCGCTGCAAGGCCGCGGATCGGTCACGCAGCTGGGGCAGCACATCGCATTCGTCCGCGTCTTCTGCATTCGCTCCCGCTTCGTCGCGGATGGCCGTCAGCTCGCGATGCGCGAACGCAACGGCGCGCTCTTCCAGCACGGCATCGCGCACGCGTCCGCCCAAAGCGTCGGTGATCAGGCCCATGAGCGAAACGCGTTCGTCGAAGGCTGCTTCCTGCGCGCGCTCGAGCACGGTTTCGTCTTCTTCGCCCAACAGGATGCGGTCAATTTGATAGTCGGCCCGGTACTTGGTGAACAGGTCGTAGTACACGGAAAAGCGCTTCGATATCTCGGCGTTCTGCACGTACTGGCTGACCAGCAGTTCGTCTACGGGGAGGCCCTGCTCTTCGTAAAGCTTCATCATGGACGAGAGGTCGTCCCATCCGCGCGCAGTGACGAACGATTTGCCGTCCACCGTGGTTTCCATGTGGTAGAAGTGATCGCGCTCGATGTCCAAATACGTTAGCACAGCGGGGTGAACTCCCTGCTCGACGGCGTAGTCGCGCCAAACCGCGAAATCGGGGTCCACGTCGATGCGCTTGAGGCGGTCCCAGGTGGCGATGTCGAAATCGTGCGCGGTGCGGTTGTATTCGGTCGGGTTTCCGGCCGTGACCACGATCCAGCCGTCGGGTACGCGATGACGGCCGAACACCTTGTACTGCAAGAACTGCAGCATGGCGGGCGTCAGCGTTTCGGACACGCAGTTGATCTCGTCGAGGAACAGGATGCCCTCGCGTCGTCCGGTCGCCTCCATCGCGTCGTATACGGCGGCGATGATCTCGCTCATCGTGTACTCGGATACGTCGTACTCGCTGCCGTCGTAGGTTTTCTTCGCGATGAACGGCAGGCCGAGCGCGCTTTGGCGCGTGTGGTGCGTCATCGAGTAGGACACGAAGCCTACGTCAAGCTCCTGCGCGATCTGCTCCATGATGGCCGTCTTGCCGATGCCGGGCGCTCCCAGCAGGAACACCGGGCGCTGGCGTTCGGTGGGAAGGCGGTAGTTGCCGAACGCATCCTTTGCGAAGTAGGCTATCATTGCGTTTTTGATCTGGTCTTTCGCTTGCCGAATGTTCATCGGATGTCCTCTTCCTCTTCCAAAACGAAGGTTTCGTCCAGTACTACTTTCATGGCCCAGGAGGCAACGGGCGGGGCGGCTGCGGCGGATACGTCGTCTACGAATACGAAGGCGGTGTCGTAATCGGGCTTGCGGGCGGGGTAGGTGCCCTGTCCGTCGGTGAAGTAGATGAGGCCGCCCAGGTTCGTTAGATCGCCGCGCTCGATCTCGCTATCCACTAGGGCGAACACGGGCCTGAAGTCCGTGCCGCCAAGCCCCTTGATCTCCAGGTTTTCCAGATAATCCTCCAGCTCCGCCAGCGATCCGATGCGCACGGCGCTCGTGACGGCGGCGTCGCACTGCACGATGAGCACGTTCATGTCGGCGAAGAAGCTGGTTTCGTTCGCCAGGATGGCGTAGGTCTTTTCGATGAAGCGGCGCACCAGGCCGTCTTTCGTGGAGGCCGAGGTGTCGATGGCGATGACGAAATCCCTGATGCGGCGCTCTTCCACGTATTCGAGCGGTTCGATCAGGGGCAGATTGCCGTAGCGCTCCAACCCGTAGCAATAGTACACGTAGTCGAATTCGTCGTCGTTTACGCGAATCTGCTCGCCCATGCGCGCGAACTTGCGCAAGAACTCGCGATAGTCCTGGCGCTCGCGCGTGACCGCCTTCAGATTCATGGCCAGGTTCGCGCCCTCGACTCCCCAGAGCTTCGCGTACGCGTCTAGCTGCACGCCCATCTCGTAGGCCGCGCTCTTCCATTGCTCCTTCGATCGGTCCAGGTTCACGGTGTCGGCGAATCGGTCGTCGATGGATCGGCCGGCTTTCTCGGGCGCTTCCTTTTGCGCGATGTCGTCCTGGCTGACGGCTTGGTGGGACGTATGGTTGCGTTTCGCCTGATCGGCATCGGGAGGCAGGTCCATGTCGGTACCGCTTTTCGCGGCCTGCGAGGAAGCTGCGCCATCCGGTGCGTCCGGCCCTTCGTCGCGCCGGCCCTCCTCGGAATCGGCCTTGCTGCGCGCGGCCTCTTGCGCGGCCATGCGATGCCAGGGTTCGTGGTCGTCCACGTAGAAGGGCGCGCGCAGGGCTTCCAGGTCGTCGTCTTCCAGCTGCTGCTCGATCAGGTAACGGTAGACGGTTTCGGCGGTTGCCAGGGGGACGTCGGCATCGATGCGCGCGAGGGCGGCTCGTTGGCGATCGGCGCGCTCGGTGCGCGTGACGGGCAGGTCAAGCTCGTTGATGGCGCGCTCGACCACGATGTCGCAGGCGGCGTCCCAGCATGCGGCGTTCACGCGCGCAGACGGGTACGGATGCAGAAACACGTTGTGCAGCACGATGTGCAGGTACGCCCGTGCAATCGAGGCCGGCTCGTCCGCGTAGGCGCGCGCGATGCTGGCGGGGCTGTACCGTATGCGGGCGCCGTCGGTGGCGAACGTGGAACCGGGCACGGGGAGGTACGTAAGGCGCGCGAACGCAGCGTTCATGAACCTCAGGTTCACGAGCAGCTCGGTTCTCGCGAGGTCGAGCGCTTGCCGCGCAAGCGGACCTACGGCTTCGACGGCCATGTTGCTCCTTTGAACGGACGTGCGTGTGCGAAGCGCGTGCTGGCTTCGCGGTGGCTCTTGCCTTCGTCGCTTCCCGCAGTGTAGCATGGGGCAGGCCAAGGGTAAACAAACCTGTTACCAAGAGGTTTTTGGGAGGTAGCACAATACTATGATGGAAAACACGCTGGTCTATCATGGTGCGCAGGCGCCCATCGATGATCTTATTGATCAAGTGATCAAAAATCCACCCCGTCTTGACGCGCGCGACGTGGACGTGGTGGAAGCCGCTCGGGCGGTGGAAGGCGAGGTGTGGTCCCCCCAGCTTCCGGCGTACCGCGCATGGGTGGCGAACGACGGCGCCGACGATGCTGCTTCGGGCGAGGGCCGCGAGGGGGATTTGTTCTCGGCCGGCGCGCTGTGGATGGGGGAGTTCGATGAGCTGCTGGCCCAAGCGGCCGAGCAGGATGCCGGCGATTCCGTCGAGCCTTCGCCGATGCAGGCTCGCATGGAGGAAGGCCTGCGCGGTGCGATAAGCGTGCGGCAGGTTCCGGGCGGCTATGCTCTAACGGCTTTCGACTTGCATCGTTTTGCTGCCGCGGTCGGGCGCAGCGAGGATCTAGTGGTTGCGCTTCCTGCGTTCGTGGACGGCGTCGCCGTGGTGCGCGTGGCGGTCGAGGCGTTTGCCCGGCGGTTTGTGCAGGGCGTGGGCGTGCGACTGCTGGTGGTGCCCGATACGGTGGAGCACGTTGCGGCGAACGCGTTCGCGGCGATGTCTGCACAGCGGATTCACCTTGGGCGCGGCGTAAGCCAGCTGGGCGAGCAGCGTTGCGACCTTGCAGGCGTTTCCCCGCGCTTGGCGCGGCGGGAGTATTCGGTCGATGCGGCCAATGCGCGCTATTGCGCGCGCGAGGGAAGCCTGTTTTCCGACAATGGCAAAGAGCTGGTGTTTCTGGCTTCGCCTTACGGCGAGCGCGTGAGTTTGCCGCAGGGCGTGGAGCGCGTGGCCGCTGCGGCGTTTGCGGACGGTTGCGAGCCGCCTGCGGTGGTGGATTGCTCGGCCGCGCTTGCGCGCGTGGATGCGCGCGGTTGGGACGATGCGGTTTGGAAGTGTCCGGCCGAAGCTCCTGCGTACCGCGCCCTGCGCAAGCGCGGCGTACGTTTGGCCGGGCCTTTTGCCGTGGAGCTTGACGGATGCTGGTACGACTTCGATGACGAGGGCGCCGTGCTGGTGGCGGGTCCGCCGAAGCCCGTTTCGGTGTCGCGTCGTTTCGCCGAGCAGGCTGCCGTCCGCGCCGTAGCCGTGCGCGGCGCGGACGAGGCTGCCGCCGCTGCCGCGCGCGAGCTTTCGCCGTCTGCGGCAGCGGCCGAAGCGGCTACGGAGTTCGCGGCGTCGGGCGAGGCCGGTTCGACGGTGGACTACGTGTCGGCCAGCGCGAGCGACATTCTTGCGCTTCCGCGACAGGTCGAAGGGCGTCCGCTGGTGCGCATCGGCGTGAGGGCGCTGCCGTTCGCCCCGGCCTCGGTGGTGGTTCCCGACACGGTGCGCGTCATCGAGCGCGACAACGCGTGCCGCGGAACGAAGCGCCTGGTCTTGCCCGAAGGTTTGCGCTCCATCGGCGCGCATTGCTTCTGGTCGCGCAAACTGGAAGGCCCCGTTCCCATTCCGGCAAGTTGCCGCTCGGTGGGCGAGGGCAGCTTCGAGTATTCGGTGTGCCGATTGTCGCATGCGGGAACTATCGTGCATGTTTCCGCTGACCAGCTGCTCAGTTGTTTTCTGGTGGACGCTCCCGACGGCGTTCCGTTCGACTTCGCGCGCTACGACGAGCTGTTGCGATCGGGAAAGAACTTGCCGGATCGTTTGGGCGCGCTTCTGCATCGGCTTGCGTCGCCCTACCGACTGTCTGACAGTGTGCGCGTCGTTCTCGTCTCCCATCTGCGGGGATACGGGAAGGAGGCGTGGGAGCGCGTCGCGCGCGAGGGCGATCGCGACATGGTTGAGGCGTTGGTGGAAGCCGGGTTCATCGACGAGGCCTCGTTCGACCGTCAGATCGAGCTTTTGCGCTCGTGCAACCGCACCGATTGCGTGGCGTACTTGATGGAATGGCGTCGCGAGCAGCGCGCCTCGGAGGCGAGCGCGCCCTCTTCGCTGCGCGATCGGTTCGCGCTGTAAGGAAGCGCGCGAAGGGGGACTTCGCTTCCCTGTCTTGCCGGTTCTGTCTTCGCTGGGCGATCCGGCTTCGACGCGACGAGGGCTGGTATACTGGGAGCCCGAATGGAACCAACGCTGCAAGAGGTGCGCGATGATCGATGAGATACAGGTTGAGAACCTTGCGCTGATACGCGAAGCCGCGCTTGAGCCCGCGCGCGGGTTGACCGTGCTCACGGGCGAGACGGGCGCGGGCAAAACGGCGCTGCTTTCGGCGTTGAAGCTGCTCATGGGCGCGCGCGCCGATAAAGATTCCGTGCGCGACGGCGAGGACGCGCTGGCTGTATCGGGTCGGTTCTTCGGGATTGCGGCTCTGGGCGATGGCCAAGATGATGCGGTTGCCGATGATCTGGTGGTTTCGCGCCGGGTTACGTCGGACGGCCGGTCGCGCGTGAGCATCGACGGGCGCATGGCCAGCGTCGGGGAGCTTGCGCGCGTGGTTGCGCCCACGATAGACCTGTGCGGACAGCACGAGCATCAACGGCTCATGCGCCCCGCCAGCCATGTTCGCATGCTCGATGCGTGGGCGGGCGAAGCCGTGGCGGACGCGCTTGCCGCGTACGAAGCTGCGTTTTCCCAGGCTGACGCCGCGGCGGCTGAGCTCGCTCGCGTTCGCGAGGCCGGGGTATCGACGTCCGCGAAACTCGATGAAGCGCGGTTCGTGCTCCAGCGCATCGACGCGGTGTCGCCGCGCGAGGGGGAGTACGAAGAGCTGGCGGCCGATTTGGCAAGAGTGGAGCATGCCGAGGCATTGGCAATGGCGGCAAATGCGGCCCACGGAGCATTGGCGAGCGAAGGCGGGGCCGTCGACGCGCTCGGCGTTGCCGTAAGCGCTCTGGATGCCGCTGCCCGTCATGACGGCAAGCTGGGCGAGTACGCCGACGCCCTGCGGGAGGCGGGATACGTTCTGGAGGACATCGCCCGTGAAACGCGCGATTATCGTGACAGCGTGGAGTTCGACCCTGAGGTTCTTTCCCAGCAGCAGGAGCGCATGGCTGCGCTTCAAGGCTTGCTGCGCGCGCACGGCCCGCGTATGGAAGACGTGCTGGCATGTCGTGAAGAAGCCGCTGACCTGGTATCTTTAGTAGACGACGCCGCCGAGCGGGAGCGCGCGGCCCAGCAGGCCGTCGATCGCGCCGAGCAGGCGCTTGCCGATGCGGCGTCTGCTCTGGATGCCGCTCGCGCCGACGCCGCCCCTCGCTTCGCGGCTGCCGTGACGCAGCACATGGGACGTTTGGAAATGGGTGGAGCGCAGCTGGTCTGCTCGATTCAGGCGCTCGATCGAAGCGCTTGGACGAAAGCGGGGCCGTCGAGCGTCGAGTTTTTGTTCCGTCCCGGTTCCGGCATGCAGGCTCGACCGCTGGCGCGCATCGCGTCTGGCGGCGAGGTCAGCCGCGTGATGTTGGCGATCAAGGTGGTCCTAGGCGAGTCCGACGACGTTGATACGCTCGTGTTCGACGAGGTGGATGCCGGCGTGGGCGGGTCGACGGCGGTTGCCCTGGCCGATGTGCTGGCCGATCTTGCCCGCACGCATCAGGTGCTCGTGGTGACGCATCTTGCCCAGGTGGCCGTGCGCGGCCATGCTCATTACGTGGTTCGGAAGGTCGACGGCGCATCCGGCATGCCCGAGACCGAGCTGCGCCGCCTTTCCGCAGAGGATCGGCCGGCTGAGATCGCTCGCATGCTATCGGGCGATGCTACGGACGCCTCGCTTGCCCATGCGCGCGAAATGATCGATGCCGTTCAGGGGTAGCCCTCGAAAGACGTGTTAGCGAAAAGCGCGCGCAAGCCCTCGCGAAGGTTGCGCGCGCTTTTGTTGGATTCGCCTCTCTCCTAAAACTTTGCATTGCTCGTGGAAATTTTCGGGGGGGGGGGGATTTCCTTCTTTGCCCTGTGCTAGGATTGCCTCGGGTTCTTTCGCCGTTCGTCGCGAAACCCTTTATGATTTCAAGGGGAGAGACCAGCTACACGTACGCGTTCGCGCTTTGCGGTCTGGTGATTTGAAGGTTGGGGCGATGGCTGACCAGGCGTTTGATTTGCTTACGAAGGCAAGGAGCTTCATCGATGCCTGCTTTGGGCGGTGCGATGAGGCTGCTGCGAACGCCTATGTGACGGATTCCTTTTCGATGTGCGGTTTTGAAACGTCGGCCGCTTCGGGCGAATTGCGTGCGCATCGTGCGCTCGAAGAGGTGTGCGGCCTGGTTCGCGCCGCCGATGCCCGGCTGGTCTTTTGCGAGTGCCGTATGGCGCATGCATCTTGCGACCATGCTCTTGCGGTGTCGCGTATTCGCTTGAATGTCCGAAATCGTGCGTATTCGGACGGCTTTTTTCTCGAGCGAGAGCACCAGCTTACGATTGCATTCGTTTTGGTCGAAAATTCCTGGCTTATCGAGCATGTGCATATTTCCGTTTGCGACGGACTTCAGGGGCCGGTGATCGGGCTGCATCGAACGTCGGCGCAATCGATGGAACAGGTGCGGCGCGAGAGCCTTGAGCGCGATCGATACAAGATTGTGGCCGAGCTGACCGATGATGTCGTGTTCGAATACGACGTTCTTGAGGACAGGCTCACCTTGGCGAGCGCTTGCTTCGACCGGGACCGGGGCATGGTGCGCGATCGTCTTGTTATTGAGCAGTACGGTGGTTCCGTTCGCGAAGAAGAGTTCGTGCATCCTGATGATCTGGGACGATATCGTTCTGATCGCAGTATGCTGGAACTGCCCGGCGGCGCTCCCGGATGGGAGGAGCGGCCTTACTCGCTTGAATACCGGCTGCGTCCCTGCGGTGGCGACGGGTCTTTCGTCGAGGCTGATTCGTATGCGCATCGGCGCGTGGTCGGTCGACGCTTTTTGGGGTCGGACGGTCGTCCTGTCAAGCACGTCGGAAAGATCATGGACGTAACCGAAGAGGTCAAACTGGTGCAGCAGCTTCAGACCGACGCGTTGACCGGAGCATGCAATAGGACGTACCTGCTGTCGCGGCTTGCCGATTTGGCCCGAGCGAAGCAGCCCGACGTCGCTTTCGCCTTCCTTTTGGTTGACGTCGACTGCTTCAAGGCCGTTAACGACAATTTGGGCCATTTGATCGGCGACGATGTGCTGGTGGGGCTCGTTGGCATTGCGAAGCTGCTTTTTCGCGAATCCGACGTTGTTGCCCGATTGGGCGGCGATGAGTTCATGGTGTTCATGGCCGACGTGTACGATCCCGCTATCGTGAGCGAGAAATCAGCTGCGCTTATCGAATATTTCGGCGATCTTACCTGTGCATGCGGTGCTCCGCCGGAAGTCGGTTTGAGCGTGGGGGAGGTTGTTGCGTTCGACGTCCCCTCTTTCGAAGAGGTGTATCGCCGTGCCGATATCGCGCTGTACTGGGCAAAGGCGCATGGGAAAAACTGCGTGGCTCGTTACGAGGACGGTATGGAGTATCCGCCCATGCCCGTGGAGTAAGGCAAGGGGACGAAATGAGCCGGGCTCCGTCCCCTTGCCTTGAAGCGTTAGCGCTGGTGTGATCGCTTCCTGCGGCGAACCGCTGCGCATGCCGCCGTTGCCCCCGCGATAAGGGTGATGCTCAGCACGATGGACGGAAGCAGGCTATCGCCGGTTGATGCCAGTGCCTTCGCGTTCGACGGCGGTTCGGGCAGCGGGGCGGGAGCTGCCGGGTTCTCGGGATTCGTGGGCGCGGGCGTCGGGGGCACAACTACCGGAACGCCGCTTGCCGCAAGGTAGAGCGGACCGGTGACGGCGCTCTTCTTGATAGCTACGACGCCGGTGGCTGCATCGTAGGTGTAGTCCGCGCCTGCGGTCAGTTCTTGTCCGTCGGCGCTCCCCAGGCGCACGCTCACCGAGGCGGGCAGCGTGTAGCCGGTGTCGGCTGCGAGTGTGAAGCGGTTGCTCTCCTGGCTATCCTTTTGATACATTGCGACCAGCTGCTCGGCGCCGGTTTCCGCAAGGGAAAGCCCGGTCAGGCTTGCGCTTACGGGGAAGGTGCACGAGGTGGTCGTTCCGCCTTGAACGTTGATGCCCTGTTCGAAGAGGCCGCCCTCGATCGATCCGCCCGTTCCGTTGGTTACCGGGTTGCTGAAGCAGGGGATGACGGGATCGCCCGCAGCATCACGGCCGTTTTTGATGACGCCTTCGTCGTTCTCCACCTGCCCCTGGAACATGCCTCCGGAAATGGTTCCATCGTTGGAGAGCGAGCCGTTGAACGCTCCTCCCTCGATAGTTCCGAAGTTGTACATTTCCTCCGAGTTGAACGTGCCTCCTGAGATAATGCAGGATTTATTCTTGTCGGCATCGAATCGAGCGTTGCCGTTCTGCACGTAGGCGTTGAACGTGCCCGCTCCTTCAATGGTGCCGCTATTGCTGACGTCGACGTTGAACTCGCCGCCGCCGATCGTTCCGGAGTTGGTCACGCTGTTGCTATAGCCGTGCTCCGACGCATCCGCATCGAACGTGCCGCCGGAGATTGATCCGCCTTCGTCGTTGTTGACGTCCACCGAAAACGCACCACTCTTGATGGACCCGTAGTTATTCACGGTATAGCAAAACGGTTTTGTCCTGGTGATGTCGGCGAACGCGCCTCCTGCGATGGTTCCGTGATTGTCGACTCTTTCCTCGAACGTGCCGTTCTCGATGGTGCCGTAGTTGTCTACGAGCGCGTTGAACTCTCCGCCCGAGATGGTGCCGCCGGGGTTCTTGTTGTTGCCGTTGTGCACCTCGCCGTTGAACGTGCCTCCCTCGATAGAACCGCTGCGGAATCCCATCACCAGGCAGTTGAACTCTCCGCCCGTGATGGTGCCGCCGGAGGTGCTCACGTAGGGGCCGTTGGGGTCGTTCGGATTGCTGCCGAACGTGCCGCCTTGGATGGTACCGGCGTTGCCGACGCGCGCGTTGAACGTGCCGCCCTGGATGACGCCGCCCGTTTCGTTGCGCACGGCGAAGCCGCTTCCCTTCGATCCGTTGGCGAAGATACCGTCCACGATGACGCCGCTGTTCCGGACGCGGTTTTCGCCGGAAGCGTCGAACGCGCGGCCCGTGAGCGTGAACGCGTATCCCGCTTGGAGGATGAGCTTGTTGCTCTCGTATGTCCATCCGGTGCCCGATGTGTCCACTGGCGCACCGTTCTCGCCGATCTGGATCGTGACGGGAATGGGCGTTCCGCCCCCTTCGTCAGCAAATGCGACGCTCGGAACGAGCGAGCAGGCCAGAACCAGTGCTGTGACCATAGCGAGCAGGCGTTTTCCCATAAGAACCCCTTTCGGATGCGCTGATCGTTTCATGGTAGCACGAAGGGGTTGGAGCGATGATGGCACTGTAAGTATTTGCGTTATCTTGCGGGCTCTATGGCGTTTGCGCAAACGCCATAGAGCGAACGATGCCGTTGCGATTGCGATTGCAACGGCGGGGCCATTGTCGATCCAAAAACACGTTTTAGCGCCAGAAAACATGTTTTTGGATCGACAATGGCTTTCGCTTCCTTATCCCAAAAGCTAGATCATCCGGTCAGTTTGCTCTTGTTTCGCGGCTTCTTCTCCGCGTTCGGCCAAATACATGCCCATGGTGTGCTGCGTGATGTCGGATCGGTTGATGACGCCGACCACGTGTCCGTCGTCTAGCACGGGCACTTTCTTCAGGTGGTTCTCGCCTAGAACGCGGCAAACCTCGGTCAAGTTGTCGTGGACGTCCACGCCGATGATGCCCTTCGCGCCGATGCTTCGAGCGGACATCGACATAAGGTCGTCGAGCTTCTTCTTGAAGTCGTCCGAATCCGAGCGGATGGTCTGGATGATCATGACCACGGGATCCATGACCATGGCGCTGCGCTTCGACAGGAACCTCATGATGTCGCCGTCCGATATGAACCCGACCGCTTTCCCGCGTTCGTCCACCAGGGGCACGGCGCTGATGTGCTTGTCCACAAGCAGCTGCATGGCCTCGGCTACTGTGGCGGTTTCGGGCAGCGTGTACACCTCGCGCTTCATGATGGACTCAAGCACCGTTCGGCGTACGTTTCCTTTGTCCTGAGCTGCGGTTTCGCCAGGCTTGTTCTTTACCAGGAACACTACCATGATAAACCCTGCCAAGCACATCAAGCTGGCTACGGCGAACGCCATGTCAATGCCGAAGAAGCTGGCCGCGGGCTGTCCCATGTTGGGCGCGCTCATGTTCGTGGCTATGGTAGACGTCGAAATGATGATGGCGGTGCCAAGCGACCCTGCCACCTGGCGCAGCGTGTTGTTCACGGAGGTGCCGTGGTTCACCAGGTCGTTGTCAAGCGCGTTCATGCCCCATGTGGTGATGGGCATGTTCACCAGCGACAGCGAGAACATGCGCACGGTATATATAAGCGTAAGCGTGATGATGCCCATGTCCGGGCCCAAGAACACGAAGCAGAACGAGGTAGCCGTCAGCATGCCCATGCCCACCAGGCTCAACGCGCGCGGCCCGTGCTTATCGAAAAGTCGTCCGGCAATGGGCCCCATGGCTCCCATGATGATGGCGCCGGGAAGCAGCACCAGGCCGGACACCGTAGCGGAGTAGCCCATGAGCGATTGCAAGTAGATGGGCACCAGGATGCCAGCGGCCAGAAGCGCTCCCTGCACCAGCATCCCGATGACGGTTGCCACCAGGAACTTGCGATTGGCCAGCACGCGAACCTGCAGCATGGGATGCTCCATCTTCAGCTGGCGGCGGAAGAACAGCACGAGCGCCGCAACGCCTGCCAAAGTGCCGATGACCGCGCTTACGCTCACGCCGTACGACCCGATGGCGGACAACCCGTAAAGCAGGGCGCCGAAGCCGATGCTCGACAGGATGACGGAGGGGATGTCGAGGGTCACGTTTTTGTTCGTGTCCCCGCCCTTCTGCAACACGAAGGCGGCGATCACGGTCACCAAAACCGAAAGCGCGGTGATGATGTAGAACATGTCGTGCCAGGTGTAGCGGTCGATGATGACGCCGGCAGCGGTGGGGCCGATGGCCGGGCCGAACGCGATCACGATGCCGAACAGGCCCATGGCCGTTCCGCGCTTCTCGATAGGGAACGTCCACATGAGCACGGTCATGACCAGGGGCATGAGAATGCCTGCGCCCGCCGCTTGCACTAAGCGGCCCAGCAGCAGTACCAGAAAGTTGGGTCCCCATCCTGCAAGCGCGCTGCCTGCGGCGAAGATGACCATGGACACAAGGAACAGGCGACGGGTGGTGAACCGGTCGGTCAGAAACGCCGTAATGGGAATCATAATGGCGTTGACCAGGGTGAATCCGGTAGTAAGCCATTGCGCTGTTGCCGCGTCCACGTTCATTTCCGCCATGACCGATGGTAGGGCCGGGGCTACGACCGTCTGGTTCAAAACCGTGACGAACGTGCCGAACACCAATACGGCCAACATAGCGATTTGCTTGCGCGATAGACCCATAAGCTAGTTCCTTCCGAGGTGCTTTCCTTGCGTACGATGCATGCGCTCCGCTTCGCGCACGAAGGCGCCTGCAAAACGGGTGCGCGACCCGATCTCGCAGACGCCTTTGCGCGTCGTGAAGCTGATTTACACTCAGTATAAATATTCATTCGGTAGATGAAAAGTGCCTAGCGGCAAAGTTGTGGTACCCTGCACGGAAACGGCACATCGTTGGTGATGGGAGGTTGCGTCCGTCGTGGATGGAGCAGCATCGGAAAGTTTGCGGTACCGCAAGAAACTCAAAGCGCGCCTCGCGGTGGAGCGCGCGGCGTTGGAACTGGTTATCGAGCATGGGTTCGACGGCGTGACCGTGGAGGACATCTGCGCGCGTGCCGAGATATCGAAAAAGACGTTCTTCAACTACTTTTCGTCCAAAGCTTCCGCCGTCATGGGATGGATGGACGCATTCCCCGACGAAGTGCGGATCGTGGAGATCCTTGAAGAACGCGCGCAGACCTGCTACCTCGACGTGCTGGTGGACGTGGTGGGGGCGCGGCTGTCGTCGGGCGCGGACGAATCGGTCATGGAGCTGCGCCGAGAGGCATTGTGCCTGATGCCCCAGCTGTTCTTCCAGGGACAGCGCGACATCCTGGCCGTTCAGCATTCCATCGCGCAGGCGCTGCGTCTTTTGCTGGCGGATCATCCCGAGCGGCGCATGCTCGGAAGCCGCCCGATCGAGGAAGAGGCGCTGGTCGCATCGTCGACGGCGATCAGCCTTGCGCGCACGCGTGCGATACTGCATGTGCGCGGCGACGACGAGCCCTCCGTCGCCGACACGCGGCGCATGATTGCGAACTACCTGCTGGCAGGGGACGCCGTATCGGCTTGAGGCGTCGCTTGAGCGGAAACCCGACGTGCCTTGCCGCATTCGCTCGGTATACTGAAACGATGCGATGCGCGACGTGTTGTCGCGCGCGATCGATTACGTTTCGAAAAGAGGCGCCTCATGCATGCTCGCTCCGCCCGCACGCTGTTCGACCGACTCGCCGCCGCATTGTGCGCGCTGGTGCTGGTGTTGGGGCTTGTGCCCCTCGCGCCCGCTTCCGCTGCTGCCGAAGAGCAAAGGGGCGAACCTGCCGCCGCTTCTGTTGAGGAGCTGCTGAATGCCGGCGCGTACCGCGAAGGCGAGGCGCTTGTGGTGTACCGCGCCGACGTGGGGCCTGCGCGCTCCCGCTCGCTCGACGCGGCCGACCCGCTTGCCTCTGCGGGCTTCTCGGTTGCCGAGTCGTGGGATTTTTCCGGAGCCGGCGCGGCTGCGGCCGTGAGCACGTTCTCGCTTGACGAGAGCACGGGAGAAGGCGCCGACCAGGACGATGCCGCCGTGGTGGCGCGCGTGACGAAGCCGGGTGCAACCACGGCTGCGTTGCTCGAAGAGCTGCGGGCGATGGAAGGCGTGCTGGCGGCGGCGCCGAACTACGTGCATGAGAGCATCGGGGCCGTGGAGCCCGACGGATACGAAGCGGGCTTGCCGAGCATTCCCCCGGTTGCGCCGGTTGGCGAAACGCATGCTTCCGAGCAGCCGGTCGTTGCAGGTACCGAGGTGCTTTCGGTGAACGAGGGGACGCAAGCGAGCACGACGAACGATCCGCTGTCCGTTTTGCAGTGGGCGCTCGATAACGACATAGTTTCCGATTCCGGGATCGCGGCAAATTCAGACGTATCGTTTTCCTCGGTGTGCGCGCAGGCAACGCAAGGGGTGGAGAACATCGTTGCCGTACTCGACAGCGGCGTCGATTACGGCAACGAGGACCTGCGTGGTGCGATGTGGGAGAACCCCGGTGATATTCCCGGTGTACCGGGCCGCGCGGGCACGCACGGCTTCGACTTCATCGATGGCGACGACGAGCCGCTTCCGGAAAATAACAGCTTCGAAGAGTCCCACGGCACGCATTGTGCTGGCATCGTGGCGGCGACCAGCGATAATGAGACCGGGATTGCAGGCGTCTCGCCGAAGACGAAGATCATGGCGCTCAGGACGAACGGGGCTTCTACTGGCGGTAACACCTACGACAGCTCTGTGCTGGCCGCGTACGAGTACCTGCTGCATGCGAAGCTGGCAGGCCAGAATGTGGTGGCTGCCAACAACTCATGGAGTGGCGCTATCTCGCCGGTGACGGAGTACGCCATGAACCAGGCCGGTCGCGCGGGAGTGCTTACCGTGTTTGCTGCCGGTAACAACGACGTCGATGCGGGGTCGGTGGACAACAACCGCATAACGTACGGTTTGTCTGGCAGTCCGTATATCCTTTCGGTTGCGGCAACGCTGCCGCAGGGGAAGTACGCGACATACACCAACTACAACAAATCCATCGTGGACGTGGCGGCTCCTGGCTCGGTCATCCTCTCAACGGTTGCTCGGGGCGCGCAATCGTTCCTGCCTGCTGCGGCGAAGCTGCAGGACAAGGCGGACGGCGCTGCGGGCGTGCGGTCTCTTTACTACCACAACATGACCGACTTCGCGCAGGCTGATAGCGGCGCCCACCTTGTCCTTTACGGCCAAGACAGGATGCCCGCAGCTGATCAGAGCAGGCTTTCGGCGTCGACGGGCTCGGGCCTCGATGGAAGACGTGCGCTCAAAATCACCGTCGACGGCATGACCAAGTACGAGGGAGCCGCTGTCACCTGGCGCATTGCCAATCCCTTCCGCGACATGTCTTGGGAAAGGGCCCGGGAGGTGCGCGTGTCCGCCCTGCCGGGGCTTTCGGCTTTTGCGGGGGGTGGAGACGGGGAGCCGATGGTTTTCGCCGCGGCCTCCGTGATCGACGAACGCGGCAACGCCCTGACCAGTGGCGAGGCATCCTATGGCTCGTTCGACAATCAGAGCCTGGGGTACGCGCGTTTCACGGATGAAGAGTCGTTCAACCGCATCAAGGATCAGGACACGGTGCGCGTGGGCGTCGACCTGCTCTTGCTCACGGATACTTCAGGTGAAGGATCGACTTCCCTTACCGTCACCGATTTCGGCATGGGGTTCGTTGTCGACGATCAGGCATACGACTATCGCTCCGGCACGTCCATGGCGTGTCCGCTCGTGGCGGGGGCCATTGGCTTGCTGGCGTCGCTTCATCCTGAGGATTCGGCGCTCGACCTGCGTGGTCGCATCGTCGGCGGCACGAAGGCGAGCAATCTAGCAAGCGACCAGGTCAAGCAGACGGCTTCGAACGGCACGCTCGATCTGTCGGTGGCGAACGGGGATGCCGTGAACCCGAACACGTGGGACGCCCGCGAGGGGGTTGACGCACAAGGTTCGCCAGCGCTGGTGATAGAGGGGTATGCCCTTGACCGGGCCACGCAGCTTGCCATCGACGGTGTTGCCGTGGATGGAGACCGTTGGGAGGCATCCGCCGACGGCTCGCACGTGGTCGTTCGCGACGCATCGCTGCTCGACGGCGCCCGGCACAGCGTGGTGGTGGGGGATGGCGCGGCCAAGCATCAGGCCGTCTATACGTTCCCGAAAGCCGAGCAGCGCCTTTCCTTCGAGCGAGTGGCCGACTTGCCCGACCCGGGGATTCCCGGCGAGGCCGGGTTCGACTCGGGCTTGTTGATTGCTGCGTCCGACCGGCTGTTCTGCCTCGACTCAAAGGGGCGTTACCTGTACTCGTACGATCCCGATAGCGCGGACGGGTGGACGGCGTGCGCGCCGCCGAGCGGAGCGGGGTTTGACGGGTCGTACTTCCGTGCAAACGGCGCTGCCGCCTACGCCGATGGAAAGCTGTACCTCACGGTGCTCCACGATGGGGAAACGGGCGATCCCGAAAAGCCGTATGTGCTGTTCTTGGGCATGGATTCCTACGATATAGCAACCGACGCCTGGAGCGACGAGGTGGTCGATTTCCTATCGTCGGATCCCGGCGGCGCCGGCAGGCATTTTGCGCCGGTTGGCTTGGCCTCGTGCGACGGTCTCATCTACGTCAGCGTTAATTTCCGGATGCAACGACGTGTCGTAGAGTACGACCCCGCAACGGGCGACGGGGGAGTTATCGACATCGTCGCGGCCGATCCTACAGGGACGTTCGGCTCGCTTGCGTCTGGGCGCACGGCGCCGCTTGTTGCGATAGGGGACCAGGTGCGCTTCGTCGGCTTCGTTCCGGAGGGGGACGGCTACGCGATGGCCCTGGGAACGTTCGACGGTGAAACGTTCGGCATTGTGGAGCCGGGCGCAGATGCGCCGAGGTTCGGTTCCGACGAACTCGATGCGCTGGAAGGGTACGCGCGACAGGCTGCAGCTGCAACGGGAGATTCGATCGTGTTCACAGGGGCGTCGGCCGACGGCCTGGGCGATACCTATGCGGTCGATGCGGCCACCGGTGCGTGGCGCTCGCTTGGCGTGAAGGCTCCGGGCGACGGATCGGCGGCGGTTTCCACGGCATGCTTCTACCGGGGCGAGTACTACGTGTTGGCTGCAAGCGAGGGCCCGGATGGCCGGCCGGCCACGTCGTTGTACCGATTGCCCGATGAAGTGGAGTTGATGCCGAACGATCACGTGGCCAGCGCTCAAGCTGCCGAAGGCGGCAAGGTGAAGGTATCGTACGATGCGTTGGCCGCGCCCGCGGCGCGCACGGCGGGCGGAGCTGCGGGATCCGCCGCATCCGCGCGCGTGGAACACGTTGCTTTGGGCGATACCGTCACTTGGACGGCCGTGCCCGACGAGGGCTACGCGTTTGCCGGATGGTACGGCCAAGACGGCGCACTCGTTGACGAAGAGGCCGTTCATCGGCAGCCTGTGACGGCCGATGTGTCTCTGATCGCTCGGTTCGTCGCCGTCGAGCCTGGCCCTGGCCCCGGCCCTGGTCCTGCGCCGGGCGGTGGCTCCGAGCCGACGCTGCCGACGACGCCGCAGGCGCAGCCCGACCCGAATCCGCTTGTGTCAACCGGCGATGGGGCGTTTGCTGCGGCGGCGGTCGTGGCTCTTTCGGCAGCGGGGTTAGTTTGCGCTCTGACGCTCGCCGTGCGACGGCGCCGCGTCGGGCGCTAAAAGCAGAGGCGGTTGGCGCGGCGCGCTCGCCGACGTGCGGCGCCAGGGTTCGGAAGCGGGTTTTTGGAAATCGGGCGCAAATCGGGGTCTGTGACAATTTCTCATGCGAAAACGAAGCGGTGCAACAGCGCCCCGTTTCGCCGTGCCGATGTCGACGTTCGCAATCTCGTTTCTCCCCTGATTTCGAAAACTGCTTGACACCTTTCTCTAACGTTATGCTATAGTTTGCGCCACAACTGAATACCTTGAAACCGATGAGGCGAAGATCAAGCCATCATGAGCACTCACAGAGAGCGGGCGCAGCTGAGATTCCCGCAGTAAGCTGGATGGTAAATGGATCGCCGAGGGAAAGGGGAAAGGAAGGCTTGCCGCAAACGGCTCGGCCGACCGAGTATCCGGACCGTGAGCCTGCGTTAAAGGCAGAGCATGTGATGGCATGTTCATGAGAGGGCCTCGAAACCGAGGTCAATAAAGGTGGCACCGCAGGTTGAAGACCTGTCCTTTATTCGTAAAGGACAGGTCTTTTTTATGCGCGGCGCATCAGGAAAGGAAGCGGGATGAAGCAGTATGTGAAGCAGGGAGCAACGGTTGCAGCGGCGGTGCCGAAGGGCCGGTTGCGCGAAATGCCGGCTCCGAAGAAGAAGGCGGGCCTGACGACGCAGGATCTTATCCTGATCGCCGTGCTGCTTGCGGCGGGCGCGGTGCTGAAGTTGACGGTGGGCAGCGTGTTGACGTTCGCGGGCATGAAGCCCAACTTCATCATTGCCATGTACTGCTTGGCCATCGCGCTTACGCGGCCAAAGCCCTCGCAAGCGCTGGTGGTGGGGTTGCTGGCGGGCCTTATCTGCCAGATTCCCCTGCTGAGCGCAACGCCTTGGCTGAACATTCCCTCCGAGGCGCTGGGCGCTCTGACCATGGGGTTGCTGGTGCTCATTCCCATGAAGGTGGGCCGCCTCAACGTGGGAACCGCGGTCGCGGCGTTCGTGTCCACGGTGGTGTCGGGTTACACGTTCGTGCTGCTGTTGGCCGCCATGAACGGTATCGATCTGGTGGTGGCCGTGGCCAGCTACGCGATCATGGTGTTCGGTACGGCGGCGTTCAACGCGGTGCTCGTGCAGATCCTGGTCCTTCCCCTGCAAAAAGTCCTGAAGAAATAGCCTGGATCCAGGTTGAGAAGATAAAGGAATCCCCATCATGATAGAGCTACGAGATTTCAGTTTCCGCTATCGAGAGGGCACCGCCCCCACGGTCCTCGACGTGAACCTGACCATCCCCGACGGTGCGTTCGTGGGCATTACGGGCGCGGCGGGGTCGGGCAAGTCCACGCTCACGTACGCGCTGAACGGCATCATTCCGCATTGCTACCCCGGCGACTTCTACGGCGAAGTGCTCATCGACGGGCTGGATACGGTGGACACCGACCTGACCGAGCTATCGCGCCTGGTGGGAAGCGTGTGCCAGGATATCGACAGTCAGATGGTGTCGTCGGTGGTGGAAGACGAAATGCTGTACGGGCTTGAGAATTTCGGCGTTCCCCGCGACCAGATCGAGATTCGCATGACCGAGGCGCTTGGGGCGATGGGCATCTCGTCTCTGCGCGATCGCGTGATCTCCACGCTTTCCGGCGGGCAGAAGCAGAAGGTGGCCATCGCTTCCATTCTGGCGCTCAGGCCGCGCGTGCTGGTTTTGGACGAGCCGACGGCCGAGTTGGATCCGGCCAGCTCCCTTGCCGTGTTCGACCTGTTGGCGCGCTATGCGTCCGAGCACGGCACCACCGTGGTGGTGGTCGAGCAGAAGATCGCGCTTCTGTCCGAATACGCCGACCTGCTGGTCATCATGGACGAAGGATCCGTGCGGTTCGCCGCGCCGCCTGCCGACGTGCTCGAGCACAGCGACGAGCTGCTGGCCATAGGCGTGAACTGCCCGCGTTCGACCTCGCTTATGAATCGGCTGCGCAAAGACGGCCTGTACGACGGGGCGCTCTGCCGCAACGTGGAGCAAGCGGCCGCAGCGCTAGCCGAGCTGCTGCCAAGGACGGATTCGGAACCGGTTGCTGAAAAGGAGGCGACGGCATGATCGAGTTTCGCAATGTGCATGCGTCGTACGATGAGACGCTGCCTATTCTCAAGGGCGTGAGTTTTTCTATCCGAGAAGGCGAGTTCGTGGCGTTTGCCGGAACGAACGGCGCGGGCAAGTCGACCACGATGCGCCTGATGAACGGGCTGCTGAAGCCCGATGCAGGAGAAGTGCTCATCGACGGCGCGCCCACGACGGACCTCAAGACCAGCCAGCTTGCGCGTACCGTGGGCTTCCTGTTCCAGAACCCCGACCGTCAGATATGTTCGGGAACGGTGCGCGACGAGCTGCTGTTCGGCTTCAAGGCGCTGGGGGAGGACGGCCCTGCCGCGCAAGAGCGCGTCGGCGAGGCGATGGACGCGTTCGGCTTTCATGCCGACGACGATCCGTTCTTGCTGAATCGCGGCGCTCGCCAGCTGCTGGCGCTTGCGTCGGTGATCGTGCTCAAGCCGCGGGTGCTGGTTTTGGACGAGCCCACGACGGGCTTGGACTATCGCGAGTGCGTGAAGGTGATGGGAGCCGTGCGCGACCTGCACGAACGCGGCGCTACGGTGATCATGGTGTGCCACGACATGGAGGTGGTGGCCGATTACGCCGAGCGCGTGATCGTGATGAGCGATGGGCGCGTGGTCGACGACGGCCCCACGTTCGACGTGCTGCGCAACCGGGCCACGCTTGAGCGGGCGTCGCTCGTGCCGCCCCAGGTGACGGCGGTGTCCTTGGACTTGGCGGATCGTCGCAAGGACTTGGCTGCCGTTGCCGTGGCGCGCGCCAACACGTTGGATGAGATGGAGGCCGCGGTGGTGGCGCTGGCGGGCGCTGCCGGAAACCTCGCGATCGGCGCTGCGACGGCGGAAGGGAGCCGATGATGGGCGGTTTTTTGGAGTTCGTGCCGGGGGACAGCTTTCTGCATCGTATGAACCCCGTGGCGAAGCTGGCATGCGCGCTTTTGGTGTCGGTGGCGTGCTTCTGCACGGGGAACCTGGTGTTCTTGGTTGCAGTTCTTGTATTTGACCTGGTGTTAGCCGCTTCGTGCGGCATGCTTCGCCCGGCGCTCGGCTTGGCCAAGGCGGTGTTTTTCTTCTCGCTTATCCTGGCCGTTATCCAGGTGCTCACCACGTCGACGGGCGCGGTCGTGCTGCCGCTGCCGTGGGGCTACGTTGGAACCGGCGGGCTGATGGCGGCGCTGACCACCATCGTGCGGCTTATCGCCGCAGCGGTTCCCTTGTTCCTGGTCCTGTACGTAACGAAGCTCACTGATCTGTCGAATGCGGTGGTGAAGGTCCTGCGCGTTCCGTATCGCTATGCGTTCACGTTCACCTCGACCATTCATTTCATTCCGGTGTTCATGAACGACATGAAGGGCATCATGGAGGCGCAGACGGCGCGCGGCGTGGAGTTCGACGCCGGGGGCATCGTCAAGAAAGTGCGCCTTATGGTTCCGCTGTGCGTGCCTTTGCTGGTGTCGTCGGTGCGCAAGACGAACAGCTCCGCCATTGCGGCCGAGGTGCGCGGCTTCAACCTGCGCACGGTGGCCAGCGGATACAAGGAGTACCCCTTTGCGGGAAGGGATGCAGCCGCGCTGGCGGTGTGCGCAGCTTTGGTGGCGAGCGCTTTGGCGCTGGGCATTGTTTGGTAGCCGGATCGCACGCGGCGCATCCGGGAGCGCGGCGCTTGGCAAGGCCGCCGTATTCGGCAAGGCTTCCGTTTCGTTGCGATCTTGCGGAGCGTACCGCAAGATCGTCGGCTTCTGGTACCATGGCATTCGAAATTGTTGCTTGGAAGGAATCATATATGTTTACCATCGGGTGTCATCTGTCGAGCGCCAAGGGTTACCTCAACATGGCCGAATCGGCCGTGTCCATCGATGCCAACACGTTCCAGTTCTTCACGCGCAACCCGCGTGGCGGCAAGGCGAAGGCCATCGATCCGAAGGACGTTGCGGCTTATGCCGCCTATGCGGGCGAACACGGCATCGTGCGCATACTGGCGCATGCTCCCTACACCTTGAACCCGGCATCCGACAAGCAGCAGACGCAGGACTTCGCGCGTATGGTATTGGCCGAGGACCTGGTTCGCATGGAGGAAACGCCCGGTCAGCTGTACAACATGCACCCTGGCAGTGCGGTAGGCCAACCCGTAGAGGTTGCTGTCAACAAGATAGCCGACGCGCTCAACCAGTCACTGCTGCCGCACCAGACCACTACGCTTTTGCTTGAAACGATGGCGGGCAAGGGTAGCGAAGTCGGCGGTACGTTCGAGGAGCTGGCTGCCATTATCGCGCAGATCGAGCTGCAAGACCATGTGGGCGTATGCCTGGACACCTGCCACGTGTGGGATGCGGGGTACGACATTGCCGACAACCTGGACGGGGTTCTGGAGGAGTTCGATCGGTTCGTCGGGCTCGATCGCCTGCGCGCCATCCATCTGAACGACAGCTTGAACCCGTGCGGTTCGCACAAGGACCGTCACGCGCGCATTGGCGAGGGACGGATCGGCTTCGAGGCGCTTTCGGCTGTCACGAACCATCCGCTGCTGCGCGACCTGCCGTTTTACCTGGAAACTCCCAACCCCGACCTTGCCGGCTACGCGGAGGAGATCGCGAAGCTGCGCGCGGGGCGCAAGGAGGATGCGGCTCGCTTGTAGCGCCGAACGCCGTTTGCGGCGTGCGAAGGGGAGGGCAAGGCGGCGCGATTCTGCTACTTGATGACTACAGCTTGGGCGCCTAGCTCGTAGTAGCGTGCGGTCAGCTGCTGCAAGCTGCACTTCGTTTTCCCGACGAGCGAGTCGCTGATCAGCGCCGTGCCCTCATGCAGATCGTAGCCGCTCACTACAACGCAGTGGCTGTTCGGGTAGAGCCGATAGACGCGGCCGTTCGCCTGTTCGACCCGATAGGCGTCGCCCGGGCTTTCAAGCCCTATCGTGCACCAGACGATGACGGGATTTCCGGCGGCAACTTCGTCGAGCACCCCTTCGATGGTCGATCCGGTAAGGTCGAATGCCTCCAAAGGGGATCCCTGGGCGGAGAGGTAAGCGTTTGCGGTCTGGACGATGGCCGGGGCCATGCAGCTGTGGCCGTCGGTTGCATGCGGATCGCCCATGAACGCGGTTACGAAGTCGCTGTCGCTACGGGGCAGCCATGCATCGGCGATCTCGGTTTTGTCGAGTTCGAACCCAAGCGACAGCAGCGCGTTCGTCAGCGCAACCGACTCGCAGCCGGTGGGAAGCTCGGGGTTCTGCTGGAGCGCGGGCACGTCGAACGATGCGGCCCTCGGTATCGGGGAGGGGCCTGCTTGCAAGGCGGCCACGTCCTGCGCGGCTCGCTCTTCGGAGTGGACGTTGGCGGCTGCGCGCGAAGAGGTCAGCAGGGAGAACGATACCGCGCCCGCGATCAGCAGCGCCGTCGCAAAAGCGCATAGGCGCACGGCTGTCCGGCGGCTGCGCTGCCGATTGAATATCGGGCGTTCGCGCCGTGCGCGAGGGAGGGCCTGCCGGACGAGCGGTCGACGGCGGCATGCGGCGCGGCGGGCGCGCAATGCGCGTTTGCGAGGCTGTTCGGCGATCATGCGGCACCTTTCTCTTGAGTTGGCAAGCTGCTGGCTTATCGATCCATATTGAAACAGCCTGAAAGACGTTCGCGGAACCTCTTCACCTCGAACACGTTGCGCGATGCCGAATCGTTTCGCTCGTCGCGAAACCCCTTCAATCCTGTGCCGAGCGTTGCGGGCTGTCTTTCGCTTCGGCGTGCGTGATACCATTTCGAATCAGCCCCTTGACCCTCCCCTTGCAGGAGGCTGTTGAATGCGATGAGAAGGAGGTGACATACATGTTCTACATCGGAGAGTTCTCGAAGATGGGCAAAACCACTATCAAGACGCTGCATCATTACGATCGTATTGGACTGCTGCGTCCGGCTGCGGTGGATGGGGTGACAGGCTACCGTTTGTACGCCACGGGCCAGCTTGCCGATCTGCATCGGATCCAGGCGCTCAGGCAAGCGGGTCTGAGCATCGACGAGGTGGCCGCTATCGTGGGCGGCGCCGATCCTCGTCCCATACTCGCGCGGCGCCGCGATCGGATCGAGCGGGAACTCAACGCGCGCAAGGATCGTCTTGCGCGCATCGCATTCATGCTTTCAGACGAAGAAAAGGGGTTCACCATGGACTATCAGGCAACGATCAAAGACATTCCTAGCTGCATCGTGTTCTCGAAAACAATGACCGTTCCGGACTTTTCCGCGTACTTCGAGGTGATTCCGGCCCTCGGTCGTGCCGTGATGGCGGCGAACCCGAACCTCAAGTGCGCCTCGCCCGAGTACTGCTTCATCACGTACCTCGACGGTGAGTACAAGGAGCGCGACATCACCATCAAGTACAGCGAGGCCGTCGAGGAGTTCGACGTGGAAGGCAACGGCATCGTGTTCGAGGAGGCACCGGCCGTCACCGTTGCGTCCGTGATGCATCGCGGGCCCTACGCCGATCTGTCGCGCGCCTATGCGTTCGCGATGGAATGGGTCGAGCGCAATGGCTACCGCGTGACCGGTCTTGCCCGCGAGAGTTACATCGATGGCATCTGGAACTGCGAAAACGAGTCCGATTGGCTCACCGAGATTCAGGTGCCGGTAGAGAATAAGTAGGCATGCTTCGCGAGCTTGCGGGGTTGGACGCTTGAGGTTCTTGCTGGGATTCGGCTGACCGGGCTGCGACCCCCCCCCCCTCGGCTTTTTTGCGGCTTGCGCGGGATGCGTTCGCCCAGGTTATTCGCCGGAAGGCTCGTTGTTTTGTCGAACAGCGCGTCGTGCAGGGTGCGTCGCGCTTTCTCGACGCACCCTCTTGGAGCCTTGGAGGGCTTACCTCATCAGCATTCTCAGCAGCTTTATCTTGTCACCGAAGGGTGGGTTGCGGATGGGAAGCTCGAGCCACGTGCCCTTCTTGAGGGTGGACTTGTAGTGCGTGAAGCAGTCGAAGCCCACTTTGCCGTGATACGCGCCCATGCCGGAGTTGCCCACGCCGCCGAAGCCCATGTGGTTGTTCGCCAGGTGAACAACCACGTCGTTCACCGTGGCACCGCCGAATTGCAGACGGGTAAGCACGCGGTGCTGCACCTGCTTATCGTCGGAGAACACGTAGCAGGCCAGCGGTTTCTCGAACGTGCGCACGATGTCGAAGGCCTGGTCAAGCGAGCGGTACGTAAGAATGGGCAGCACGGGTCCGAAGATTTCCTCGTTCATGACGGGATCGTCGAGCGTCACCCCGCGCAGGCACGTGGGCTCTATGCGCAGCGTGGCGGCATCGCCGTTGCCGCCGAACGCCACGGATGCGTCCGGATTGCGGTTCTCGATCAGCCCCATGACGCGTTCGAAGTGGCGCTGCGATATCATGTGCGGCCATTCGTCGCATGCGAGGATGTCCTGGCCGTAGTATTGATGGAAGCATGCGTCCAGCTGGGCCACGAAGTCGTCCGCCACGTGTTCGTGCACCAGGAAGTAGTCGGGCGCCACGCAAGTTTGCCCGCTGTTGATCCCCTTGCCCCAAGCGATGCGCTGCGCCGCTCGCTTCACGTTGGCCGTTTCGTCCACGATGCAGGGGCTCTTGCCGCCCAGCTCCAGCACGACGGGCGTCAGGTGCTTGGCCGCCGCTTCCATAATAGTGTGCCCCACGTTCGGGCTGCCGGTGAAGAATATCTGGTCCCAGCGCACCTCCAGAAGCCAGTCGTTCATGGCTCCCGAACCGGGGAACCCGCACACGAACTCGGGCGGGAACACGTTGGCCAACAGGTCGATCAAAAGCTCGCTTGTGGCCTTTGACGTGCGGGAAGGCTTGAGCGCCACGCAGTTGCCGGCCGCGATGGCGTCCACCAGCGGCACAAGCGCCAGTTGCACGGGGTAGTTCCACGGCGACAGCACCAGCACCACGCCCAAGGGGCTCGGATACACTTTCGAAGTGGAGTGGAAGTGCACGATAGGGGTGCGCACGCGGCGCGGCCGCGCCCATGAGCTCAGGTGCTTCAGACAGGTGTTGATCTCGTCGTAGACGATGCCCAGCTCGGTTGCGTAGCCTTCGAACGGGGCTTTTCCCAGGTCGGCGTGAAGCGCGTCCAAAATGCGCTCCTCGTTTTCCTTGAGGTAGCTTTTCAGCTTGACGAGCGCTTGGCGGCGGTATTCCACCTGCAGCGTGGCTCCCGTTTGGAAGAAGTCGTGCATCCTGCGCGCTTGAGCTTCGACGTCGGCAACGTTTTGGAAGGCGGGTGTGCTGGTCATGGGGTCCTTCGCTTTCCTCTTAGTAGGCGGCTTCCAGGATGCGCATCGCAACATCCACGGTGATCTCGGTCTTGTTGTAAAGCGCGGCGCCGTCGTAGCGCGCCTGCTTCGCCACCGCTTCCAGCTGGTCGCGTTCCACGCCCATTTCAGACAGCTTGAGCGGTACGCCGTAGGAGTCGTGGTACAGGTCGTTAAGCGCGAACAGGTGCTCGCAGAAGGCCCCGTCGCGAGCGTCGCTCGACGCGTTCGCGCCTAAGGACGCCGCGCGGGCCGGCGCCAGGTACGGCAGCAGCTCCCCGTACAGGCCGGCGTGCGTGCCCGTGTCCAGGTTGTACGCAACGCAGTGGGGAAGCAGCATCATCATGGCCTGCCCATGAGGGATATGGCACAGTCCGCCCAGCGAATGCCCGATGGCATGCACGATGCCCACCATGGCGTTGCTGAACGCGGCGCCGGCCATGAGCGATCCGAGCGCAAGGTTGGTGCGCGCTTCCACGTTGCCGCCGTCGCGGCACGCTGTTGGCAGGTTCTGCGAGATCAGCTCGATCGCCTTCACGGCGAACGCGTCGGACACGGGGTTCTTTTGGATGGACGTGTACGCTTCGACGGCGTGCGTGAGCGCGTCCATGCCCGTGGTCGCGGTCAGCTTCGGTGGCAGCGACGCGGTCAGCGCGGGATCCAGCACGGCTACGTGCGGCACCAGCTTGTAGGACGTGAACGACAGCTTCGCGTGCTTGCGCGTGTCGGCCACCACGGCCACCAGCGTCACTTCGCTGCCGGTGCCGGCCGTGGTGGGAACGGCGATGAAAGGCGGCATGTCGTTTTGCAGGATCTCCGCGCCTTGCAAGGTGGCGAAGTCGACGCCCTCGCAGGCAAGCGAGGCTGCGGCGCCCTTCGTGGTGTCGATGACCGATCCGCCGCCGATGGCCACGAACCCGTCGCATCCGCGTTGCGCGTACAGCTGCGCCACCTGGTTCACCACGTCCATCGACGAGTCGGGCGGCACCTGGTCGAACACGTCGTAGGCTACGCCGGCGGCGTCCAGCACGTCGGTGAGCTTCGCGGAAACGCCCAGCTTCACCAGCCCGGCGTCGGTCATGACCAGCGGGTGCTTGACGCCGCGGTCGGAGAGTTCCCCGGGAAGCTTGTCCAACGCGTGCTGGCCGCAGACGATTTTGGTGGGGCAGCTGAATTCGAAACCTTGCATGGCTATCCTTTCCAAGGCTCCGCCGGGCGGGGGAGCGGTTTGACGGCGGGCTTTGAGATTCGGTAGGCTGCGCGCCAGCCGAAGAACATTTTCAGCAGCGCGGTGAACAGGTAGGTCAGGGCCACGCCCGTGCTGTTGGGGCCGCGAGTCGAGAACGCGCGCTGCGCAAGCGCGTCCTGCAGCGTCATGCCGCCGGAGAAGCAGGCGAACGCGTAGGCCGACGACCGAAACGCGATCACGTAATCCACGGTGACGGCCTGCTCGTTCGCGCTGGCCAGGCCGCTTCCCGGTTCCACGTCCCGCGCAAGGGCGCTCGGCGACACGCGCTTGAACGATCCGCTGTCGGTGCGCCGGCACGCGCATGCCAGCTCGGTTCCGTCGACGGTCAACATGAAGGTGCAGCCGGGCTCCAGGTAGTCTATTTCTGCTTGGATGCGCTTCGATACGCGGCGAAACAGCGAAATCAGCAAGGGGAGCAGGCGCAACAGGATGCGGATGTACAGCTCTTGCACGCGCTGGGCCAGGGTGCGATGCGGTTGGGAGGGTCGATCCATACGCGCTCCTTCGATAGGGGTTTGCCGGCGTTGCTCGTATCATACCGCGCCGTTGCCGAATGCGGAGGGAAGAGTGCTTTTCGGGGCGCGCCGCACCGTGCGATCGGGCGGTTGGCGCTTGCGCTGCGGGCGCGGCGCGGTCGGCTCCCGCTTCGTTGGCGCCTTTGCACCCGCCAGTGTACGGCTTGGTTTCGGTACGTACACCAATCGGTGTAATTCCATGACGCGAAGATGACGATTGAGTGCAAGCGACCCAGATCAGAAGCTTGGCGTGCTAAGGTGACCGCGTTACAAGCAGTACGTAAGACGAGCGATCGCGATACGAAATAAAGGAGCGTGAAGCATATGAGCGAAACCAATGGAACCACCCCGAGCGGCAGCCCCTTGCCGCCGAAGCCGGGCGACGAGCGCGCCCAGCACGTTGCTCCTGCGGGACAGCAACCTTACTACCAGCAGCCGGGTCATGGGTATGCCGCGGCGCAGCACACCGCCGTGCCGTCGACGCCTCAGGCCAAGTCCAGCGCCGGCCGGACGTTCGGCGTTGCATTTGCCGGAGCGGCCCTTGCCTGCGTCATCGGGTTGGGCGGGTTCGGCATCTGGCAAGCCTCGACCGCAGGCTCGTCTTCCGGTGACGGGAGCTCTTCTGCCCAAATCGGATCGTCGAGCGGCAGCGTCATCAACGCCGAAGGGGAAAGCGTGACCCTGGCCGAGGCCGTGGCCAGCAAATCCCTGCCTTCCGTAGCGGCCATCGACGTGTACACCAGCCAGTCCGGCATGGGGCTGTACGGCTACGGCGTGAGCGGGTCTTCCGAGTCCACGCTGACGCAGTCGTCGCTGGGCAGCGGCGTCGTGCTGACCAAGGACGGCTACATCGTGACGAACTACCACGTGGTCCAGGGCGCCGACGCGCTCAAGGTGACCGTAGGCGGCAACACGTACGATGCCCAAGTTGTTGGGAGCGATCCCAGCTCCGACCTGGCCGTTGTCAAGGCTAAGGATGCAACCGACCTGACGCCGATGGCAATTGGCGACTCCGACAACCTGACTATCGGCGAATGGGTTATGACCATCGGCAGCCCCTTCGGTTTGGAGCAGTCCGTTGCCACGGGCATCGTGTCGGCCACCAGCCGCTCTCAGATCATGAACAGCAGCGCCCAGCAGGGTGGGTCGGGCGAAGTGACCATCTACCCGAACATGATCCAAACCGATGCGGCCATCAACCCTGGCAACTCCGGCGGCGCGCTTGTTGACGCCGAGGGCAAGCTGATCGGCATCAACACCCTGATCACGTCGAACTCCGGCAACTACTCCGGCGTCGGGTTCGCCATCCCGGTGAACTACGCGGTCAACATCGCCCAGCAGATCATCGATGGCAAGACCCCGACCCATGCGCAGCTTGGTGTGTCCATGTCCACGGTGAACTCGCAGAACGCCAAGCGTTACGGCCTGTCGGTTGACAGCGGCGCGTACGTTGCCGCCGTGAATCCCGGCTCCGGCGCGGCGGAGGCTGGCTTGCAAGCGGGCGACATCATCACCAAGTTCGACGGCAAGGACGTTGCCTCGGCAAGCGATCTCATGCTGGCCGTTCGCGCCAAGAACCCCGGCGACAAGGTTTCGCTTGACGTGAACCGCAACGGCGAGACGAAGCAGATCGAGGTCACGCTGGGATCCGACGAGTCCTCGCAGGCTGCCACCACGCAGCAGAACAGCTCCACTTCGAAGGAGTCCATGCTTGAGCGCCTGTTCGGCGGCAGTAGCGGCGAGTCGCAGCAAAGCGCGGCCTAAGAGCTGACGGCGGTTTCTAGCGGCCCCTGCATGTGAAGCGGGGGCCGCTTTTCCGTCGAGGCTCGTGCGGTCGCTTCTGCGAAACCGAGTGCCGAAACGCGCGAGGGCAAGGCTTCTCGGCGGTGTTTTTTGGTTTGTCCTTTGCGTGAAATGCCTGAAAACGGCCGCGTTGACTACGCGGCCGTTTCTTTTTCAGGTACTATAGATAGGCTAAATTCAAAGCAATGAACGACCACCGAGAGGATAGAGTCTATGTCTGAAGAGTATCGGTACAAGCGCGTGCTGCTCAAACTGTCCGGCGAAGCGCTGGCGGGGGATGTTGGCTACGGTATCGATCCCAAGGTGGTCGACGACCTGGCCGACCAGATTGCCGACATCGTGCGCGACGGCGTGCAGCTTGCCGTGGTGGTGGGCGGCGGCAACATCTTCCGCGGCCTGGCCGGATCGGCCGAGGGCATGGACCGCGCGCAGGCCGACTACATCGGCATGCTGGCCACGGTCATGAACTCGCTGGCCCTGCAGGACGCGTTCGAGCGCCACGGCATTTTCTCGCGCGTGCAAAGCGCCATCAACATGCAGGAAGTTTCCGAGCCCTACATTCGCCGTCGCGCCATCCGCCACATGGAGAAGGGCCGCGTGGTCATTTTGGCCGCCGGCACGGGCAACCCGTACTTCACCACTGACACCACGGCCGCCCTGCGCGCGTGCGAACTGGACGTGGACGTGCTCATGAAGGCTACGAAGGTCGACGGCGTGTACGACAGCGATCCCAAGAAGAATCCGGATGCCAAGCGCTACGATCGCATCAGCTACATGGACGTGCTGTCGCAGGGCCTCAACGTCATGGATTCCACGGCGACTTCGCTGTGCATGGACAACAGCGTGCCCATGATCGTGTTCGACCTGACGGTAAGCGGAAACATTTCGCGGGCTTTGAAGGGCGAAAACGTCGGAACCACGGTAGAATAAGGTCAACGAACGAACGAACGAACGAACGAACGAACGAACGAACGTAGCGCTCGCGCGACGAGCGTATTGCAAGAAGCAGGTTGAAAGGAATCGGAATGATCGACGATATCATGCTGCAAGCTGAGGAGCGCATGCAAGGCGTGCTCCATTCGCTGGGCAACAACTTCTCCGCTGTGCGCACGGGACGCGCGAACGCCATGGTGCTCGATCGCATCAGGGTGGACTACTACGGCGTGCCGACGCCGGTCAACCAGATGGCGGGCGTCAAGGCTCCCGACGCGCACATGCTGGTCATCGAGCCGTGGGACAAAGGCGTGCTGGGCGCCATCGAGCAGGCCATCCTGGCCAGCGATCTGGGCGTGACGCCCTCGAACGACGGCTCGGTCATTCGCCTGCCGTTCCCCACGCTTACCGAGGAACGTCGCCGCGATCTGGTGAAGCAGTGCAAGGGCTACGCCGAGGAGGCGCGCGTCGGCGTGCGCAAGGCTCGCCAGGATGCCAATGCCGCCATCGAGCGCTCGGTCAAAGAGGACAACCTTCCCGAAGACGACGAGCGTCGTGCCCAGGCTGAAGTCCAGAAGCTCACCGACAAGTACGTCGCCGAGGTGGACGAGGCTTTCAAGAAGAAAGAAGCCGAGGTGATGGAGATTTAACTCGGCGCAAGCTGGGATAAATCTCCGAAGCCGACGATCGCGCGATCGTCGGCTTTCTCGTCTTTTGTGAGGTGGTAGCGTGAACAAGCCCTTGGATTACATATTTCCCCATCCGCCGGCGGACCTGGATCCGACGCAGCTTGACCCTGCGGCGGTTCCCCAGCACGTGGCCGTCATCATGGACGGCAACGGTCGATGGGCGAAAGAGCGCGGCAAGAATCGCCTGTTCGGCCACAAAGCCGGCATCGAGGCGGTGCGCGAGACTATCCGCTGCGCGTCCGACGTGGGCGTTCGCTACCTAACCATCTATTCGTTCTCGTCCGAGAACTGGCGCCGTCCGCAGGAAGAGGTCATCGGTCTGATGAACCTGTTCGCAACCACTATGCTGGCTGAAGTGGACGGCTTGCACGAAGAGCACGTTCGGGTCATGACCATCGGGCAGACCGATGCGCTTCCGAAGAAGACGCGTGACGCATTCGCGAAAGCGTGGGAGAAAACGAAGGACAACGACGGCATGACCCTGGTCGTGGCGGTGAACTACGGCGGCCGTCAGGAGCTGCTCGACGCCGTCCGCTCGTACATGGACGAGGCTCATGACGCGATGCGCGACGGTCGCGCGCCCGAGGAGCTTACCGAGGAGTCGTTCGCGCGCCATCTGTATACCGCCGACATTCCCGATCCCGACCTGCTTATTCGCACGAGCGGCGAAATGCGCGTATCGAACTTCCTGCTATGGCAGATCGCGTATTCGGAATTCGTGTGCACCGACGTTCTGTGGCCCGACTTCAACCGGTACGAGTTGCTGCGTTCGCTGCTTGAGTACCAGGGGCGCGATCGACGGTTCGGGGCGGTGAAGTAAGTGGACGAACGGCCCGGCGATCAGTCGGCCAACGATGATCGCAAGCGCACCGAGCGCATCAAGGACTTCGCGTACGGAAAGACGCCCAAGAAGCTGAAGAACGCCACGGACCTCCAGGTGCGGTTTCGCACGGGCTTCGTGTACGTGGCGCTGTCCGTGGTGTGCATTTTGGCAAGCGAGTGGACCACGGTTGCGTTCTTGGTCGCCACGGCCGGCATCACGGCGGGCGAGTTCTACTATATGCTGCGTTCCGATGCGAAGCTTCCCAACGAGATGCTTGGCATCATCGCGGCCATGCTGTACCCGCTCAGCGTGTTTTTCTTGGGATTGAACGGGGCGCTGTACGTCAGCATGGCGCTGCTTCTGGCGTTGATCGTGTGGTACGTGTTCTGGATGCGGGCGCGCGTCCCCGACGTGGGCGTGAGCTTTTTCGGCGCGGCGTACTGCGGCATGCTGCTGTCCGGTCTGGTGGTCATCCGCACGGCGCTTCCCCAGCCGTGGGGCGGCGTGCTGGCTCTGGGCGTGTTCTTGAGCGTGTGGGCCAACGACTCGTTCGCTTATTTGGTGGGCAGCAAGTTCGGCAAGCACAAGCTGGCTCCGCGGACCAGCCCCAAGAAAAGCTGGGAGGGCTTCATTGCCGGCTTGGTGGGATCGGCTGTGTTCTGGTGTTTGATGACGTTTATTCCGGGCGTGGTCATGTCCATTCCTCAAGCTATCGTGTTTGGCCTGATCAGCGGATTGATGGGCGTGCTTGGCGATTTGGCTGAAAGCCGCATCAAGCGCAATTCGGGCTTCAAGGACTCCGGGAGCATCATGCCGGGCCACGGCGGCTTGCTCGATCGATGCGACTCGCTGTTCTTGGTGGCCGTGACTTCGGCCATCCTTTTGGTCGGGGGAGGCTGCATTCCGTTTCCCGTTCCTCTTTTCTAGGGGCGGGCGACGCGGCCGCCTTTGCTGGCACCGCGAACGACTTGGTGACTGAACGCTCTGATAGGAGGCGTACGTGAAACGCATCGTTGTTCTGGGCTCTACGGGTTCTATCGGCACGCAAACGCTCGACGTGGTGCGCAGGCATGCGGACCAGCTTGAGGTTATTGCGTTGGCGGTGCATTCGCGAGCGGACGAGCTTTTGGCTCAGGCTCGGGAGTTCGGGGTGCGTCACGTGGCGGTAGGCGACGAGCGTTTGAAAGGCGAGGCGGTTGCCGACGACCTGGCGGCCCTGGTGCGCGAGAGCGCGCAGCCCGCACCGAGCGCATCGTCTACGCTTGCCCAGGCCGTTGCGCGCCGCGAAGCCGGCGGCGAAGGAGCGCTGGGGTTCGGTGCCCAGGCCGTTGCGCGCTTGGCGAGTCTTCCCGAGGCGGATATCGTGGTGAACGCCCTGGTGGGAGCAGCCGGTTTGCGCGCAAGCTATGAAGCGTTGGCGGCAGGCAAGGTTCTTGCTCTGGCGAACAAGGAGTCCCTTGTAGTGGGCGGCGACCTCATCATGCCCCTGGCTGCGCAGGTTGACGCCCAACGTCGAGCTGCGGGAACGGCACCTGCGCAGGGTCCTGCGGGGGCGCTCATGCCCATCGATTCCGAGCATGGGGCAATCTACCAGTGCCTGCTCGGCGAGGACGCGCGCGAGGTGTCGAAGCTGTGGGTGACCGCTTCGGGCGGCCCGTTCCGCGGACGCACGCGTGCCGATCTGGCTTGCATCACGCCTGCTCAAGCCCTGGCTCACCCCACCTGGAACATGGGCGCGAAAATATCAATCGACTCGTCCACGCTTATGAACAAGGGGCTCGAGGTCATAGAGGCCCATCATTTGTTCGCGATGCCCTATGACAAGATCGAAGTGGTGGTGCAGCCTCAAAGCGCCATCCATTCCATGGTGGAGTTTTCCGACGGCAGCGTGAAGGCGCACCTCGGCACCACCGACATGCGCATTCCCATCCAGTTCGCGCTGTCGTATCCTGAGCGCTGGGACGCTCCGGTTGCGCCGCTCGACTTCCGCACGCTGGGCACGCTGGAGTTCGCCGCGCCCGACACCGATACGTTCTGTTGCCTTGACCTGGCGTATCATGCGGGGCGTACGGGCGGTACGCTGCCGTGCGTCATGAACGCCGCGAACGAAGTTGCAGTCGCCGCGTTCTTGGCCGAAGAGGGAACCTATTTGGGCATTCCGGAATGCGTCGAAGCCGTCATGGACGTGCACGAGCGCAACGGCGTTCAACGGGTCGAGAGCCTTGATCAGCTGGAGGCCGTGGATGCTTGGGCTCGCCAGGAAGCGCGTCGATGGATCGAAGCTCGCTAGTCCGCCAACGCAGCCTGTTCGTATAGCGTTTTGGCGGGAAAATCCATCCCATCGGGCCAGATCACCGCATCTTGCTTGGGCGACACCTTTGCTTGCGCGAAGTAATCTCGATCGACAAGCTTGCCTATGCTATCGCTGGATGCATGGGCCCATGTGCTGAAAATGCGCGAACTTCCGTCGTTCCAGCTAGTAAGGATCTTGTCGCCTTCAGGGCAAGGCCGTACCTGTTCGATACGTTTATCGGGATTCCACACCATTTGCCGTCCTCGCGGGGGCAGCGGTTCTTCTCGTTCGACGGTCGAAGACTCGTTGTATAGAAAACCGGCCCCGAAGTCTTGGCTTCTTGGCCAGGCTATGCCCCGTCCGTGGCCTAGTGCGTAAGCGGTTTCGAAATACTCCCGGTTGGTCAACTCGCCCATAAAATCATTCTTAAGATAAGGGCTTGGATCGAATACGCTTCGCCTCCCATCGTTCCAGTCGATGACGATCGAGCCGTTTTCGAGTAACCCGAAGTCAATGATGTGCTTGTCGAGATGCCACTTCATCGCGTCCTCCTCAAACCAACGGATCGATGCGGAAGCAGGTGCTGTTTGAGCTGGCTAAATACCAATTGTCATCAAGCTCCTGCATGTGAAGAGCCGCCCAAGCTACGACGAGTTTCGCCTGGCGCGGGGGAAGGCAACCTGCAAGCAGGTCCCCTTCGGTCGAGTATACCGCTTCGTATTCGCCGTAGGAAGCGTGAAAGTGCGGCTTGTGATGCGGGGCGTTCGATTCGTGGTAAATCATAATTTTGATCCCGTAGAAAAAGCTGATCTCAGGCATGTGTTGCCCTTTCGATTTCTCGATGGAGGCTTGTATTTCGTTGTGCGGATCCGCTGGTACTATCTTAGCTGCGGCATCTTGCGCGTAGATGACGTGCGTCCAGCGAAATGCTTGCGCGATCTATCGTGGAGCTTGCTCGTTTCTTGGCTGGTTCCAGCGCGGATCTAGCGCGGTTCCAACGCGCATCTAGCAGAAACCTGTTCGGAATATAGCCAAAACCTAGCAGGAATCCAGCGCGCGTTGCCCGGATATTGGCCGTTGAGCGCAACAAGCCAGGTCAAAGCGCTGAAACGCTCCCTTTATCAACCCGGATCTGCAGCGTGTGCACGTGAGCCCGCCACGGTGGAAACCGCAATGGGTACGCATGCGCGCCGCAGTGGAAAACGATGTAGCGCGCCGAAGTCGATAGTTGCCTTGCCTGCGGTCGGCGAAGGTTGATCGGGCCGAGCTTGCTCTCTGTGCGATTCTTTCCCAAATGTTGCGTTCGAAGGACATGCAGAAAGGCGGCGTTGAATACGGTCGTGAGTTTTGCCTGGTCGCAGATGCCCACTGTTAACGGGCGGGTCTTGACGTACCCTTCGACCGCAACATTTCGAGAAGAATCGAGCGTGCGAGCCCGCAAGCGCACGAGCCCGCGAGCGCACGAGCCCGCAAGTGCACGGGTCCGCAAGCGCGCGAGCCCGCAAGCGTGCGAGCCCGCAAGCGCACGGGTCCGCAAGTGCGCGGGCGCGCAAGTGCGGGCATGGCCGCGCCGGGCGCACCGTCGAGGCAGCTGCGAGCGGGCGTCGAGCCAAACGCTTCCGCCATCCACTCCAGCATGCCGACACTGACTTCGTAGGCTTCTTCGTTCGGGCGACTCGCCTTGCCGAAATCGAAGCGATAGCCGATGTCGCTGCGGTTGTCGAATCGCTCGAGCGTGCATGTGACCGCGCGGATCTGTCGGCGCTATCCTGGAGTTGTCTCGAACCGGCTCTTTTTGCCGGGTTGGAGGTTGCGTCGGGAATGCGCGAACGCTGCCGTGGGAGCAATGCGGCGTACTGGCGTCGGGTTTGCTCGCGAAGATTTCGCGGCAGGTTCGTGGGTTTCTCGTTTGAAAATGGTTCCTTCGCGGTTTCACTTTATACTGGGGCATGACACATTGCCGGCTCTCGGATGCAGCGCTGCATGCTGCAGGAGCGAGGCCGTTAGCGCATAGGAGCTGTGTATATGGACGTAATCCTCATGATCGTGTACGCCACGCTGGTGCTGGGCTTTCTCGTGTTCATTCACGAGGGCGGCCATTACCTGGCGGCGCGCGCGTTCGGCGTGCGCGTGACCGAGTTCATGCTGGGCTTGCCTGGCCCCAGCATCGGTTTCACCAAATGGGGCACGAAGTTCGGCGTCACGCCCATTCTCCTGGGCGGATACGCAAAGGTGTGCGGCATGGAGCCGGGCGAGATGAGCCCGCATCTGGAGCAGGTTCTGGCCGCCCTGTACCGGCGCGGCACCGCCAACATGGAGGACATTGCTGCGGACTGCGGCATTACCGACGACGAGGCCTACGAAGCGCTCGAAGAGCTGACGGAGTGGGGGTCTATCGTGGGCCCCTCGAAGAAGGACCAGTACAACACGTATCGAACGCCGGAGTACGTCCCATCCAAGAAGCAGATCAAGTCCGCCCGCGCCGCCGGCCTTCCCGAACCGGTTGCGGGGGCGCTCGGCGAAGCGCGTCCGGTTTCGGATCCGCATGCGTTCTTCGAATCCGAGTACCGGCAGCAGTATCGCAGCCTGCCGTTTTGGAAGCGCGCGATCATTCTGGTAGCGGGCGTTGCCGTGAACCTGTTGTTCGCCGTGCTGCTGTTCATCGTCTTGTTCTCGGTGATCGGGATCGACATGCAAAACCCCACCACGGGCGTTCTGCAGCATGTCGTCGTGGGGCCGATTCAGGCTATCCAGATGGGATTTTCGTACATCGGCATGGTGATCCAGCTGATCGCGGGCCTGTTCAATCCGGCGACTGCGGCCGAAACCATGTCCAATTCCTCGTCCGTTATCGGCATCGCGGTCATGTCGAAAGACGCGTTCGAGGGGGGTCTGGTCAACATCCTCCAATTCTTTGCGGCTATTTCGGTGTCGCTCGGCATCATGAACCTGCTGCCCATCCCGCCGCTTGACGGAGGCCGTTTGGTCATCGAGCTGTTCCAGAAGCTTGCGCGTCGCACGGTGTCCATGAAGGCCCTCAACTACCTTTCGATGGCGGGCATGGCGCTGTTCGTGTGCTTCTTCTTGGTGATGGCGAATCAAGACATCCAAAGGATCATATCGGGCGTCGGCTTCGGCGCGTAAAGCACGCGCTCCGCGAAATCCCTGTGCATTTGCTTCGCCGAGCGGTCAATCAGCGGTAGAATAACCTGCAATGCACTCGTGCGCCCTGTGCCCTTTGGAGCCGGGCGCGGTTCTGCCGCATCGCGTTCGCGATCGGCGGGGATCAGAAACGGAGAAACGATGGCGATCGACGCCAAACCGAACGAACGCACCCGTCGGGTGATGGTCGGCGACGTGCCGCTGGGCGGCGGCGCGCCCGTTGTCGTGCAGTCGATGCTCAACGCGCCGGCCGACGACGTGGCTGCGAACCTGGCCCAGATCCGAGCGCTGGCCGACGCGGGGTGCGAGGTCGTGCGCATGGCCATTCCCCGGCGCGCTTGCCTTGACGCATTCCAGGCCGTGTGCGAGGAATCTCCGCTGCCCGTGGTGGCCGACATTCACTTCGACGCGGGCATCGCGGTCGAGGCGGCGCGACGCGGCGCGGCGAAGCTGCGCATCAACCCCGGCAATATCGGCGGGCTGGCCAAGACCGATGCCGTGCTCGACGCTGCAGGCGAGGCGGGTATTCCCATTCGCATCGGCGTGAACGCCGGTTCGCTTGACGATGCCATTGCGGCCCGCGAGGATCTTTCGCAGCCGGAGAAGCTGGCGCTTTCGGCCGTCGACTACGCGCGCTACTGTGAAAGCCGCGGCTTTCGGGACCTGGTGGTAAGCGCGAAGGCTCACGACGTGATGACCACGGTGCGCACGTACCGCCTGCTCAGCGAAAAGCTTCCGGGCGTTGCGCTGCACATTGGCGTCACGGAGGCAGGCACCACGTTCCAAGGCGTCATCAAGAGCGCGTGCGGCCTGGGGATTCTTCTTGAAGAGGGGATCGGCGACACGCTGCGCATCTCGCTTACCGACGATCCCGTGCAGGAAATTCGCGCATGTTGGACGCTGCTTGCGGCGCTCGACCTGCGCCGGCGCGCCCCCGAGCTCATCAGCTGCCCGACGTGCGGTCGCTGCCAGGTCGACCTTATCGGCATGGCGCGGCAGGTTGAGGATCGCATCGCGGGGCTGGACAAGCCGCTCAAGGTAGCGGTCATGGGATGCGTGGTGAACGGACCCGGCGAAGCTGCCGACGCCGATATCGGCGTTGCGTGCGGCAAGGGGTCGGGCGTGGTGTTTTTACAGGGAAAGGTCGTCCGCAAGGTGGAGGAAGAAGCCATCGTGGACGCTTTGATGGAGGAGATTGGAAAGCTATGACGAATTCGAATATCATGCGTATGAGCCAGCTCTACGCCCCCACGCTCAAGGAAGATCCCACCGATGCGGAGATCGCCAGCCATAAACTGCTGCTGCGCGCTGGCTTCATTCGCAAAACGGCGTCGGGCGTGTACACGTTCCTGCCGTTGGGCAAGCGCGTCCTGTCCAAGGTGGAGGGCATCGTCCGCGAGGAGATGGACGCTATCGGCGCTCAGGAGATCATGATGCCCGCGCTGCAGCCGGCGGAGCTTTGGCACGAGTCCGGCCGTTGGAACGATTACGGCCCCGAGCTCATGCGCCTGAAGGATCGCCACGACCATGAATTCTGCTTGGGGCCCACCCATGAAGAGCTGCTCACCGCGCTGGTTCGCAACGAGCTGCGCTCGTACAAGCAGCTGCCCCTTTCGCTGTACCAGATCCAGGTGAAGTTCCGCGACGAGATCCGCCCGCGCTTCGGCCTTCTGCGCAGCCGTGAATTCATCATGAAGGACGCGTACAGCTTCCATGCCGACCAGGAGTCGCTGCAGCAAACGTATGACGAGATGAGCGAGGCGTACGGCCGCATCTGCGATCGCATGGGCCTTGACTACCGTCCGGTCGAGGCCGATCCGGGTCAGATCGGCGGCAGCGTGACCTGCGAGTTCATGGCGCTTGCCGAGGCTGGCGAAGCGGAGCTTGTCCATTGCTTGTGCGGGTACGCCGCGAACACCGAAGCCGGCGACTGCCTGGCTCGCCCGACCGTCTACGACGTTCCGGCCATGGAAAAGGTTGCGACGCCCGACGTCCATACCATCGCCGAGCTGGCTGCGTTCCTGGACATTCCCGAGTCCTCGACGGTGAAGGCGCTTTCCGGCAAGAACGACGAGGGCAAGCTGGTGGTCATGTTCGTGCCCGGCGATCACGAGCTCAACGAGATCAAGGCTGCCCGTGCGGCTGGCGGGTTCACGCTGCTGACCGACGAGGACATGGAGTCCTTCGGCCTGCACAAGGGCTCGATGGGCCCGGTGGGTCTGCCCGAGGGTGCGTACGTGATCGCCGCGCGCAGCTTGCAGGCGGTTCCGAAGTGGGTCGTGGGCGCGAACGAGGACGGCTATCACTACGTGGGAGCGCAGCTGGGCGTTGACTTCAAGGTGGACGAATGGGCCGACCTGTGCATCGTGCGTCCCGGCGACAGCTGCCCGACCTGCGGGCTTCCGTTGGAGGGCGCGCGCGGCATCGAGGTTTCCCAGGTGTTCCAGCTAGGCGACAAGTACTCGCGCTCCATGGGCGCCACCTTCATGACGGAGGACGGCTCCGAGCAGCCCTTCCTCATGGGCTGCTACGGCGTGGGCGTTTCGCGCACCATGGCCGCCATTGTCGAGCAGCACAACGACGAGAACGGCATCAGCTGGCCGCTGACCGTCGCCCCTGCTCATGTGTGCGTCATTCCGCTGACGGTGGGCGATGACGAGGTGCAGCCTGCGGCCGAGAAGCTGGCGGCCGACCTGTCGCGGATGGGCCTTGAGGTGGCTATCGACGATCGCAAGGAGCGCGCGGGCGTGAAGTTCGCCGACGCGGACCTGATCGGCTGGCCGCTGCAGATCATCGTGGGCAAGCGCGGCCTGGCGGAGCAGAAGGTGGAGATCAAGCGCCGTAGCACCGGTGCGCGCCGCGACATCCCCTTGACCGCGCTGACCGATGCGCTTGCGTTCGCGCAGCGCAACTCGAAGGTGTGGGGCTCCGAGGTTTCGCTCTTCGGCAGCTTGTTCGAATAAAAGACGCGCGCAGGTCCAAGGATAGGGTAGGTCGAGACGAGGCAAGGGGGCACGCTTCCCTTGCCTCGTCCGTTTCACCCGGGACATTGCTTGCGCGCTCGTGTATTGAGGAAGAGAGACGTTGTGCAACGCGACATCCAGGCAGTTCTGTTCGATCTCGACGGTACGTTGCTCGATACGTACGATCTTTTGCTGGCCACGTTTCGCTATGCCACGCGCACGGTGCTGGGCGAAGTCGTTCCCGATGAGGCGCTTATGGCCAAGGTGGGGCAGCCGCTCAACACGCAGATGCGGGATTTCACGGACGACGATTCCGTGCACGAGGAGCTGTGCCGCGTGTACCGGGAGCACAACGCCGTGATCCACGACGACCTCATCAGGCTCTTTCCCGATACGATCGACATGCTGAACCGCCTGAAAGACGAAGGAGTCCCGCTTGGCGTGGTCACTTCGAAGCGGCACGATCCGGCGATGCGCGGCCTCGATTGCTTCAACCTGGCCGGCTACTTCGATTTCGTGGTGGGATCCGACGACTGGCCGGAGCACAAGCCGAGCCCCGGTCCCGTTGCCCACGGGTGCCGGCTGCTCGACCTTCGTCCCGAAGCGTGCCTGTACGTGGGCGATAGCCCCTTCGACATGCAGGCGGGCAACGCCGCGGGATGCGCGACGGCGGCAGCGCTCTGGGGCATGTTCTCGCGGGGCATGCTGCTTGGCGAAAGCCCTACGTACGTGTGCGGGCGCTGCTCGGACGTTCCCCCGTTGCTCGGGATCGGTTCCTCTTCCTACCGAGCCTGATTCGGCTGGCCGTACGTTTTAGCCACCCATTGCTCGGTAACGTCCAAGAACGCCTTCGTCGCGGCCGAGGTTGTTTTCATCGAGCGGACGGCGATGCCGATTTCGCGACTCGTTTCCACTTCGGGAGGCACCACGGCTATGGGGAAGGGGGCGTTGCGCAGGATGAGGTCGGGCAGCACGCTGAACCCCAACCCTGCGCTCACCATGCTCATCACCGCATAGTCGCTGTCGACGGTGAAGCGCACGTTGGCTTCCACGCCGTTGTTGCGGAAGAGCGCTTCCATCTCCGACGACGTTCCGCTGAGCAGCCGTATGTAGGGCTCGCCCGCAAGGGAGCGTGCGGGGAAGCGCTGCGCGTCGGCCAGCGGATGATCCGGGGGAAGCGCCACGAGCAGGGGGTCGTGGCGCAGGGGCAGGGAATCCATTTCCATTTTGATAGGATAGACGAAAAAGCCGCAGTCGGCGTCGCCGCGATATACGGCTTCTTCCAGCGCATCCTCGTCGTCCATGCAGATGAGCTGGAGGTCGATGCCGGGATGCTGGGTCAGAAACGTTTTCGCTATGCCGGGAAACCACTGAGTTGCCGTGCTGGTGAAAGCCGCTACGCGGACGATGCCGCTTTCCAGATGCTTGAGTTCGGCCAAACGTGCTTCCAGCTGTCGTTCGCTGTTGCAGACGTTTTGCATCCAGGGCAGCAGGTCCTGGCCCTCCGCCGTGAGGCGCGTGCCGCCGTACTCCCTTACCAGCAAGGTGACGCCCAGATCTCGTTCGAGCGAGTTCACAAGGTAGCTTATGCCGGCTTGGGTGTATCCAAGGTCGTGCGCCGCCTGTTTGAAGCTGCCCGTTTCGGCTACTTTGAGAAGCGCCTCGTATTTCTGATTGCCCATACCGTTCGCCTTTCGCGTCGATATCGTGATTCTCGCGTTTATTGCGCAAACGAACAAGGGGTATGACATGGCTTTACAAGAATTACTTTAATTTTTGAAAAGATAGTCTCGTTTTACTTTTTATAGCCGAACCCGTAGTATGTCGGAAATTCAATCGTAGTCGTGCAAGGCTTCTTGATAGAAGTCTTTTATTTCGTACGCTGTCTGTCGCACCGTCGCGCACGTGGAAGGAGGAGCTGTGGCGTATCGTTCGAGCAAGCGTTGGCCTTACGTGGCTCTTGTCGTTTTGCAGACCGTTATCTTCGGGTCGGGCAACGCCATCACGAAGATGGCGTACGACAGCATCACGCCGCTGTGGTGCCTGGCCATTCGCTTCGGCTTGGCGCTGCTCGTGTTCGCGCTGTTCTTCGGTCCGCGTATCGTGCGCCAGGTCAAGGGCGTGCGCTTGCGCGTTTGGGTGCCTTCGGCCGTATGCATGGCGCTTGCGTACCTCACCTGCAACGTGGCGCTCGATTTGACCACGGCCACCAACGTGGGCTTTCTGGTTGCTTTGCCCGTGGTGTTCGCGCCGCTGCTCTTTTCAGTGGTGAATCGGCGCCGGTACCCTCTGGCCTTCATCCCGTTTCAAGTTGCCGTCGTCGTGGGGCTGTATCTGCTGTGCAACAACGGCGGGGCTCTGACTTTCGGATGGGGCGAGGTCCTGGGGCTTCTGTCCTCCGTTGCGTTGGCGGGGGCGCTCGTGTTCGGCGAGCGGGGGTTGGCCGAGCTTGACGCGGTTGCCGTGGCCGGCACGCAAATAGCCATGTCGTTCGTCGTGTCCCTGGTTTGCGCGCTTGCGTTCGAAGTGCCGGTCGATCTGGCTGCCGTGCAGCCGATCGCGTGGGGCACTATCGCGTTTTTGGCCCTGCTTTCTACGTGCCTGACGTTTTTGCTGCAGAACTTGGCGTTGACGGCGCTGCCGTCGTCGTCGGTGTCGCTGCTTTTGACGGGAGAGCCCGTGTTCACCGCCGTGTTCTCGTTCGTCCTGCTTGGCGAGGTGCTTTCCGCTGCCGGTTTTGCCGGGGCCGTCGTTATCGTGTGCGCCGTGATGGCCGCCACGTACGTAGAGGGCCGTCAAGCCTCCGGCGCGCGCGAGCATGCGCTGGCTGCCCGAGGCGCGCTCGAGGGCGTGACTTCCGCACGCGTGGCGGCTCTTGGGGCGGAAGCCTCGCACGCGGCGCTGCCCGACCAACTGGCGCTCGCCCGCGAGAACGCCGCATAGCGGCGGTTCGCATTCAGTTCGGGGCTTCGCTTCCCTGCATTTGCATTCACATGACGGTTTCCTTGCGCGCATTGCCCTTTTCGCCGATTTAGTGCATCATGATTGCAAAGGCTGGGTTTTCGATTGCCCGGCGAATCGCAGGCGAAGGAGGCATCCATGGCTAACCTCAGCGACGGATTCAAAGACATTTTCTTGGCCGGTATCGGCGCTATGGCTATTACCGGGGAGAAGACCAAGGAGCTTGTCGATCAGTTGATCGCAAAGGGCGAACTCACGGTTGATCAAGGCAAAGAGATCAACACCGAGCTCAAGCACAAGGCCGAGGACGCCGTGTCCGCCATGCGCTACGACATGCTCGAGGCGCGCATGGTCGCTATGACGCCCGAAGAGCGAGCCGAGTTCGCCGCCAAAGCCGCGGAGTTCGCTGCGAAGGCGGATTCCAAGCCGGCCGACGTCGAAGTGGGCGATGCGTCTTGCGTCGAGGTGGACGATCCTGCCAAGAGCGAAGAGCGTGCTGACCAGCAGGTTTCCGGCGCATAGCGTGCGAATGAACGCATGATCGACAACACCGTACTCAAGCACTTCTTCAGCACCGGCGCGGACATCGATCCGGAAGGGCGCTTCAATCTCAACCGGAAGACGAGGGCGCGCCGGCTGAAGGAGATATATTCGATCCTTCAGAAGCATCGCGTGCTGCACGGCTTCACGCCCGAAGGCTTCCGAGCCATGCTGGAAGATCTGGGCCCGAGCTTCGTCAAAATCGGGCAGACCCTTTCCACGCGCTCGGAGATTCTTCCGAAGGCTTACTGCGACGAGCTTGCAAAGCTGCAGATGGAGTGCGACCCTCTGCCGTTCGACCAGATACTCGCTGCGCTCAATGACATGTACGGCGATGCGCAGGGGGATTTGTTCGACGCCATCGACCCCACGCCGCTTGGCAGCGCGTCGCTTGCGCAGGTGCACAAAGCTCGCCTTGCGACGGGGGACGTCGTGGCCATCAAGATACAGCGGCCGGGCGTGAAGGCCACGATGGCGCAGGATATCGATATCATGCGCACGATGGCGCGCCAGGCGTCGCGCTTCATGAAAGACGAGCAGATGCTCGATCTGCGCGACGTGGTCGAGGAGCTGTGGGCCACGTTTCTTGAGGAAACCGACTTCCAGCGCGAGGCGGCGAACCTTGAAGAGTTCGCGCGCTTGAACGCGAACGTGGCGTTCGTCGACAGCCCTCGGGTGTACCCGGAGCTTTGCAGCGAATACGTGCTGGTCATGGAATATATCGACGGCATTCCCATCTTGGCGGTCGATCGGTTGCACACCGCTGGGTATCAGCTTGAAGAGATCGGCGAGAAGATCCTCGACAACTATGCCACCCAGATTCTCGATCACGGGTTTTTCCATGCCGACCCGCATCCGGGCAACCTGCTTATCCGCAACGGCAAGGTGGTGTATATCGACCTGGGCAACATGGGTCGCCTGTCGCCGCGCGACCGTGCGGGCTTCGGCAGCATCATAGAAGCGGTGGGCATGCAGGATTCCGCAGAGCTTAAAGATGCTCTCATGTCGTTCGCCGCCTCGAAGGACAACGGGGTGATCGACCATACGCGTTTCCTGGCCGACCTTGATTTGCTGCTGAGAGACTACGGGTCATGCGATGTGGCCGATATCGACATTGGCGAGTTTCTTGCCGATATTCTTATGCTCACGCGTTCTTGCAAGGTCACGCTGCCGTCCTCTATCACCAGCGTGTCGCGCGGCATCGTGACGCTGGAAGGAACCATTGCGCCGTTCATTCCCAATGAAAGCGTCGTCGGCATCATCAACGCGCATATCCAGCGTTCGAAGGACCCGCAAGGCAAGCTGATTTCGGCCGTCGAGGATCTGGTGCTTGCGCTGCGCTCGTCCGCGAACGGCGCGCTCGGCGCGGCCCAGTACTCAGGTGAAGCGCTCAAGATGCTCACGCGCGGGCAGCTGAAGATGAACATGGAGGTGCTTGGATCTGAAGCGCCGCTGTCCAAGCTGGCCAAGATCATCAACCGCTTGACCATGGGAATCATCATCGCCGGGTTGTTCATCGGCTCGTCCATGCTGTCGCTGTCCACAATGGAGCCCCGGCTTCTGGGCGTGCCCGTCCTGGCGTTCTTCGGCTATCTGGGTGCTGCCATTTTGTCTATCTGGGTGATCGTCGACATTCGACGCCGTAGAGTTTGAGGCTTTTCGCCGAGGGATGCGCGACCGGATGGGCCGATGGGTCTCGCGGTGTGGGCGGGCGTTCGCGGGTTCAGCGGTCTCGCAGCGCGGCCGCGCGATGCGGGAGGGAGGCCCCTGGCTTACGCTGCGAAGACGCTATCCAACGGAGGGGTCGGGCTTGCGCACGAAAAACCGCCCTCGCTGGCAGGTTCTTGCGGTTTGAGGTCGTTTGATCGCCCGTGAAGAGCGCTCGCGAAAGTGCAGCGCGCCAAGCCGAAACTGTGAGCAGGCAAAACGAAAATCGGGTTGAGCGCCAACAAGAGCAGCACTCGACTCGACGACCTCAAACTGCAAGAACCTGCCAGCGAGGGCGGTTTTTCGTGCGCAGGATCGCGTTTGGCGCGATCGTTTGCCCGAGCGCCCGGTGGGCCCTGCGACCACGCGGCCGGGCGTTCGCTTCGCGGCGGGTTTCAGATGGATCGCTCGTGGTAAGGAGCCTTGTTCAACGCCCTGTGGAAACGCCTGTGTCGACGGTTTCCGCATGGTGTGCGTTTGCATTCGGTGCGAACGCGCGAATGGGCAGTGCGAGCGTGAAACCGCAGCTTGCGATTGTGCGACCTGCGTTGCTCCCGAGAGCGCAACCAAAAGTTGCGCAAGATTCCAACTGAAATTGGTCGCGCTCGAAGCGTTGCAACCGTACTCTTTTCAATACGCTATGATGAGCGAAACGAGAAAGGGAGCACGATGAACGTAGAGATCGCGCAGCGTCTGGCCGAGCGTCGCAAACAAGCCGGGTTGTCTCAGGAGGCTTTGGCCGAGAGGCTGGGCGTGTCGCGTCAGGCCGTGTCGAAATGGGAGCGGTCCGAGTCTTCCCCCGACACCGATAACCTGATCGCGCTCGCGCAGCTGTACGGGGTGTCGCTGGACGATTTGCTGTACGTGGACGAAGGCATGCAAGATGACGTGATATTCGAGGCGGCCGACCGGGCTTCCGAGCGCGAGGCGACGGCCTGCGAGAATCGCGATGAGTCCAGTGCGAAGGAAGCGCCTACGGACGACGAGGTCCCGAATACGGAGAACCCTTCCAAAGTGCGCATAGGCGTCGGGGGCATCCACGTGGAGGACGGCGCGGAGAAAGTTCATATTTCCTGGCGCGAAGGAATTCACGTAATCGATGGAGAGAAGGGCGAAGAGGTGCATGTCGGGTGGAATGGCGTGCATGTGAAAAGCCCCAAGAACGGCCCGGATGACGACGAGGTCTTCATCGACGGCGATAACGTGGTCATCAACGGCGAGCAGTTCGATAGCTGGCACGACGCTCACGCCAAGTACGGCCATCGGGGCAGTGGCCGGTGGGACGATCCGTGCGGCTACACCGTGCAGGGCGAGCGCTTCGAGACGCTTGACGATGCCCGCGCGAAGTACGGTGACGAGGTGGGGAAGAGCATCCCGGTTCGCAAGCATTATCTGCGCGAGTTCGAGCGGTCATGGCTGAAGTTTCCCTATCCGCTCGTGGTTATTCTGGCGTACCTGCTGATCGGCATCATGAACGGGCAATGGGGGATGGGCTTGTTCCTGTTCTTCACCGTGCCGCTGTACTATATGGTGGGCCATGCCGTGGGGCGTCGGCGCATCGCTCCGCTTATTGCCGGAGCGTATCCGCTGGGAGTGACGGCTTGGTTTTTCTACATGGCGTTCGTCTTGAGCCAGCCGCATCCGGCTTGGGTGGCGTTTCTGACCATCCCGTTGGTGGAGTGGCTTGTGTTCAGCCTTTCCCATTGGTGGCGCGATCGCAAGCGTCGCAAAGCCGCTGCTCAGAGCGCCCCTATCGACGTGTAGGGGGAAGGTGCGGGATGGATTTGCCTCTTTTTCAGCCGTTATTTCTTCCCTGTATGTAAAAGCGCCCCGGTCGTTAACAACCGGGGCGCTTTATCGTAGATTGTACGTTTCGGGCGGCTTAGACGAAGCGGCTGTAGTCGTACGTAGCGGGCTTGTTGTGCTTGCTACGCTGCTTCTTGGCCTTCTCGTTCGCCTGATGCTCGGCGTTGCTCTTCTTCGAGACGCGCTTGGCCGCGTTGGAGTAGTTCTTGGAAACGTTCTCGCGCTTTTGGCCCTCGAACTTGCGGTCGAAGCATCCCTCGCGCTTCGGTCCCTCGCTGCGCTTGCCTTCAGGGCGGTTGCTGCGTCCGGGACGGTTGTCCTGGTCGCGCTTGCCCGCAAAGCTCTTGCCTTCCGAGCGCTTCCCATCGAAGCTCTTGCCGGCGGGGCGCTTGTTGTCGCGGTTGCCGTCACGTCCGCTTGCGGAGGAGCGGTTGCCGTTATAGGAGCGGCCGCTGCTCTTGCCGCCCTTGCCCTTGTAGCCGCCGCTGCGCTGACCCGCGCCCTTTTTCGGCTTCTCGAGCACGGAAAGGCTCAGCTCGTAGGTTTCCAGCTCCATAAGCGGGATATCCTTGCCGATCAGCTTCTCGATGTCGCGCATGGTGCGGCTGGACTCGCGGGTGACGAAGGAGATGGCGTAGCCCTGCTCGCCCGCGCGGCCCGTGCGGCCGATGCGGTGCACGTAGTCCTCGGGCATGTCGGGCAGGTCGAAGTTGATGACGTGGTCCACGTCGGGCACGTCGATGCCGCGCGCCAAAACGTCGGTAGCCACCAGGATGGACGTCTTGCCGCGACGGAAGTTCTCGAGCGCGCGACGACGCTGGCCCTGGCTTTTGTCGGAGTGGATGGACTCGGCGCGGAAGCCGGCGTCGCACAGCGCCTCGGCGCAATCCTCGGTGCGGTTCTTGGTGCGGGCGAACACGATGACGCGCTCGGAGCCCTTTTCGTTCAGCACGGCCTGCAGCAGTTCGGGCTTCTCGTGGTTCTTGATGGGCATCATGAACTGCTCGACCGTTTTGGCGGTCTCGCCGTTGCGGGCGATCTCGACAATCGCGGGGTCGTTCAAAAGCGAGCCCAGGTTCTTCTGGATCGACTGATCGATGGTGGCCGAGAACAGAAGCGTCTGGCGGCATTCGGGCGTAGCGTCCACAATGGTGGTGACGTCGGGCAAAAAGCCCATGTCAAGCATGCGGTCGGCTTCGTCAAGCACCAGCGTTTCGACGCTCTTCAGGTCCACTACGCCACGCGACATGAGGTCCTTCAAGCGGCCCGGGGTGGCGATGAGCACGTCGGTGCCGCCGCGCAGCTCCTTGATCTGCGGGCCGTAGGGCGTGCCGCCGAAGACCGTGGTCACGAAGTGGCCGGTCTTGCGCGAGATCTGCATGCAGGTGCGAGCGATCTGCTGCGCAAGCTCGCGGGTGGGGCTGACTACCAGCACGCGAGGCGCGCGGTTGCGGCCCTTGAGGCGGGGCAGGGTGGACAGCGTGGGCAGCAGGAACGCGGCGGTCTTGCCGGTGCCGGTGCTGGCGGCGGCAATCAGGTCGCGGCCTTCCATGATCAGCGGAATGGACTGCTCTTGTACGGGGGTGGGGTTCTCGTAGCCCAGACGCTCAACTGCGGCAAGCGCAGCTTCGGAAAGGCCGAGGTCGGCAAATTTGGACATATTCTGTTCCGTTCTCTTCATGCGCGCCTTCATGCGCGCTGGTTGTTCGCATGCGCCCTCAGCTCCCCCTGCAAGAAGGGGACGGCTCTAAGCGCTGCCCTGTTCGCACCCGCTCCTGCGGCGTGCATTGCGCTTGACCCGAGCCGCTTATCTCAATCTGTTTGGCGAAACTATGCGAACGCGCGAAAAGAAACGAGAAAGAATTTCGTGTGAAGCGACCATCTAGTATGGCCCTTGCGGCTTCATATAGGAAGAGAGAACGCCCAGAAACACGTTGAATGTGTGCGAATCTCCACGGAAGCCGGGTCTGGCGACTGCACGTTTGGCCTTGCCCGTTTAGTAGCGGCGAGCGTGTGGAAGACGTTCGCGGTTGTTTGCCTGCCGTCTGCGGTACAGGGACGAAGCGGCACGAAAAAAAGAAAAATCTCCTGCCGAAACGATAGGTTTTTCGATGGATGTAGGCGCTGTGTTGATCTCGAAAAAAATTTATGCGAAACGATAAATGATAATTTTACAAATATGCAGTTGATCTGCGAAAACAAAAAATCGGGGGGGGGGGGGTGCTTTTTGCCATATGCCAAATTCTTGTTGCTAAAGCGATATCTTGCCAGTATGATTGGGAGAAAAGTTGAGATGATTAATACATATCAAACCGATTCATGCTATAAACCTATCGAATGTAGCGTGCATCGGGGAGGCAAGAGCGCGAAAGCGCTCTTTTAACGACAAGCGAGAACGGAACAGCTGAGCCTTTTATGGAACCGCGTGATAACTACAATCGCACGACGCCCGGCAGACACGGTGCCCCCGAGCAGCCTGGCCGCCCTTACGACCAAGCTCGTAGGGCGAACGGTGCTGCGCCTGTTTCTGAAGTAGGCCACAGCATGCCTCAAGGAGGTCAGCGCCCTTACGGGGCCCCGGCCCGGCCCGTGCAGGGCGGCCATCAGCCAGCGGGCGTTCATGCCGGCCAGCCCTCCGGATACCCTTCCTCGAACGATGACATCATTCGCGTCCGCAAAAAGCGTCGCAAGCATAAGAAGCTCAAGCGCGCACTGCTCATCGTCGCCGTTGTGCTGGTGGTTCTTGTTGGGGGTACCGCTGCGTATGCAGGCTGGTACACCAGTACGCTCGCCGGCAACATGGCTATGGATGCTCAAGAGAAATCCCAGCTCGATGCCGTTTTGACCCCTGCCGACAACCAGCAGAAGCCCTTCTATGTGCTGCTGGTGGGTTCGGATAACTGGGAAACGTACGGCGAGCGCTCCGACGCGCTCGTGTTGACGCGCGTCGACCCCGTCAACCACGCCATTACCATGGTGTCCGTGCCGCGCGACACGCCCTACATGCTCAATGGCGGTAAAACCAAGATCAACCAGGCGTTCGCCGAAGGCGGTGCCGTGGGCGCGGTTACGGCTGTGCAGCAGTTGACCGGCGTTCCCATCACCTACTATGCCGAGATCGAGTTCGCTGGTCTGGCCGAGTTCGTCGACTCCATGGGCGGCATCTACGTGGATGTTCCGTACACCATTGATTACGAGGTGTACACCAAGGACCAGCCCGCTGTTCATATCGAGGCCGGCAACCAGCTGCTCGACGGCAGCGAATGCGTCGCCCTCGCGCGCATGCGCACCGCGTACGGCGACGATCAGGACGCCATACGCCAGTCCAACGTGCGCGCTATGGTTATGGCTTTGCTGAAGAGCGTGCTCCAGGCGCCGCCGGCAGAGATCCCCGGCCTGGTGCAGCGCCTTTCCGCGTGCGTGACCACCAACATGGAGCTGCAGACCATGATCTCTCTGGCTATGGATTTCGCTCAGTCGGGAAGCCCTTCCATCTATACCTGCACCGGCCCTTACAAGGGCGATATCGATCCGGATACGGGACTTTGGCTGTGCTATGAGAATCCCGAAGGCTGGAAGGCGTTGATGGAGGCCGTCGATGCGGGCAAGAATCCGGAGTCCGTGGGACTGAAGGTTGAAGGTAAGTAGCGGGACGCCGCTGATAATAGAAAGATGATCGCATGACACTGCTCGAACTGTTCAAACTGCTTCGCAAGCACTTGGCCTTGGTCATTGTGCTCCCGATCGTCCTTGCCGTAGCAACGGCGGGCGTGAGCTGGGGCCTTCTTGACAACCAGTACACGGCCAAGGTGTCCGTGTACGTCCTGAACTCCAAGGAAAAAGAAGGTACGGCTAATACCACTGCCTACAACGACCTGACTGCTAGCCAGCTCATGGCCAACGACATTGCCACCCTGGCGAAGTCGGACACTGTGCAGGAGAAGACGGCTCAGTCGTTGGGCATGGAGTCGTTGAAGGGTTACAAGATCTCGGTCGAGTCGAGCACGACCACGCGCGTCATCGACATATCCGTTACGGCGGAGAAGGCCGAGGCGGCGTCCATCGTGGCGAACGAGATCGCCAAGGTGCTGTCTACGGTTGCCCAGCAGGTCATGGGCGTGGAGAGCGTGAACGTGGTTGACCAGGCCAAGGTTCCCGTAGAGCCGTCGGGCCCGTCGCGCGCTATGTACACGGCAGTCGCGTTTTTGGCCGGCATCTTTTTGGCTGTTGCCATCGTAGTAGTGCTGGACATGGTGAACACGCGCGTCCGCAATCCTGAAGAAGCCGAAGAGTTGCTGGGCTTGCCGGTTATCGGCCGCATACCCACCATCAAGAACTAGGGAGGAGAGAGTCGTGGCCAAGAAAAAGAAGTCTGCATCCAACGCGCTCGAAGTGCAGAACGCGGCGAAGACCCTCTTCGCGAACATTCGCTTCATGTCGCCCGACAATCCTATTCGCACCATCGTGATTACCAGTTCGGTGCCGAACGAGGGCAAGTCGACCTGCTCGGTGGAGCTTGCGCGCGCCATCGCTACGTCGGGCAAGACCGTGCTGCTGGTGGAGGCCGACATGCGTCGCCGTACGTTGGCCGATGCCTTGAACGTGCGCCCTCCCGCAGGCGTGTATTCGGTGCTGACCGACGCCGCTCCGCTTTCCCAGGCGGTTGTCGCCACGTCTACGCCCAACATGTACTTCCTGGACGTCGAGCCGAACATCCCGAACCCGGCCGACATCATCTCGTCGAAGCGCTATGCCAAGCTGGTGACGCTTTTGGAAGAGAATTACGATTACGTGGTGTTCGACACTCCGCCGGTTGGAACGTTCATCGACGCGGCTATTCTGTCCACGCTGGTGGACGGCACCGTGATGGTGGTGAAGCCGAACTCAACCAAGCGCACCGAGCTTTTGGATGCGTGCGAGCAGTTGAAGAAGGCCGACGCCAATATCCTGGGCATCTGCGCCACATTCTGCGAGGGAACCGGCTCCGAATACTACTACGCGTACTACACTCAAGACGGCAGTCGATTGAAGGACGGCGCGGATAAGGTTATCCCGCAGGCGCAAGCTGTGCCCGGTCGTTCTTCTCGTGTTCAAAATGCTCCTCAAGTGAACCGCGGGGTCTCTCGTCATGGCGTAGAGGCAAGCCAAGCAGCCAATCGTGCCACATACGTATCGTCCAACCCGGCAGGGAAGGGGCGTAACGGTCGATGAGGGACATGCACTGCCATATCCTTCCCGGCGTTGACGACGGCGCGCGCGACCTGAACGAGTCGCTTGCCATGTTGGACGCCGCTCAAGCTGCGGGCGTTACGTCTATCGTATGCACGCCTCATTGCCGCGATCCGTATTTCGACTACGACGCCATGTGGGATGCTTACGAGCTGCTGGTGGCGCACGCGGGCGGCTTTCCGCTGACCATGGGCTTCGAAGTGAACCATGCCAAGCTCATGGATTTGGGCATGGAGTGGGCCGACCGTCTGTGCTTCGATGGGACCAACGAGTTTCTGCTGGAGCTTTCCACGCGGGCTCGCAAGCCCGACTTCGAGGTGTACGAGCGAACCATCTACGAGCTGCAGGGCAAGGGCTTTCAGGTGATCATCGCGCATCCCGAGCGCTACAAGGCCATTCAGGAGGATGTCGAGGTGGCGCGAAGGCTGGTGAAGAAGGGCTGTAAGCTGCAAGCTTCTGCGGACTTCGTTGCTGGCGGCAGGATGGGCGCCGAACGAAAGCCCGCGAAGCGGCTGTTCGACGAGAACCTGTACTCGTACATTGCCAGTGACGCTCACCGCGTTGAGCATTACGGGTATTTGGCGGAGGCCAGGAAGAACTACCGGACGCGTGGAGCTCACGCCCGTATTTAGAAGCAGCTTCCTTCTGCTAGCTCTCCTGAAAAGGGAGGTCTAACAGCAGGAAACTGCAACCGCCGCGAAAGCGGCAACCGGCTGCGAAGCGCTTGGGTGCTGATGCGGCTGCCATATCTTGAGGAAAGCGGGATCGTCGCTGGGAGCGCGTTCCGGATCAATCAGGAGAACATATCGTTGTTGTAGCCTTCGGTCGAAAGGTCGGGGCGAAGCTATGTCTTTACCGTTTTGACCGGGGAGGTGGTGGCATGTGGTATGTTGTGCAAACCATCGGCGGCCAGGAAAAGCACGTGCTTGACTTGATGCAAAAGCTGGTCGAGCCGGGCCTTATCGAAGAATCGTTCATACCTCGCTATGAGGTGAAGAAACGCATCAAAGGGGAGTGGCGCACATCGCAAGAGGTGCTGCTCCCTGGGTATATATTTGTAGTAAGCGATAAACCTAACAAGTTGAAAGTCGCTTTACGGGATATCCCCAAGTTCACGCGACTTCTTTCCAACAACGATGTGTTCATTCCCCTGAATGATCAGGAAGTTGCCTTCATCAACGCATTCACGAAACCCGATCAGCGCGTGATCGAGTTTTCGAGCGGTGTGATAGAAGGCGACCAAATCGTGATCCTCAACGGCCCGCTTATGCATCAGACGGGTTTGATCAAGAAGATAGACCGCCACAAGCGGCTGGCCTACTTGGACATCGAGATTATGGGCAGAACGAAAACCGTCAAAGTTGGATTGGAAATTGTTCAAAAACGATCCTGACAAATCAATAGAGACGCTAGCCGATGGGGGAGTGGCTGTGCTTGCAAGCGAGGGGATTGTCGCCGGGTGCGTCGAGGTGACGGAAGCGGGGGCTTCCGACGCGAATACGAGCAAACCGCTCGACGAAAAGTCTGATAATCGCGGTTATGTAAGGACGAGCGCGGGGGTTGGGGATGAGGGCCTGCCCGACCCGGAGGTCTACGAAGCCGCGCGCCGCATCGACGAGGAGCGCTGGGCCTACCGGTTCGCCAAGCGCGCGTTCGACATCGTGTTCAGCGCGACGGTCCTCGTCCTGTTCTGCTGGCTTTACGCCTTGATCGCGATGGCGATCAAGATCGACGACCCGTCCGGCCCCGTCTTCTTCAAGCAGGAGCGCGTCGGCAAGAACGGCGAGCGCTTCATGATGTGGAAGTTCCGCAGCATGTACGTGAACGCGGAAGGGCAGCTGGACGACCTGCTGCAGCTCAACGAGAAGACGGGTCCGGTGTTCAAGATCTCCAAGGACCCGCGCATTGCTTCGCGCATAATAGATGCCACAGCCAGAAGGTCAAGTTTCGGCCCTGCTGTAGCATCGGTTTTCCCGCCTAAGATGACCGAGATTTCGGCAGTGTTTTCGCAGGTAAAGATAGCAATCAGCAGCCTGCGAAACCTGCTGAAAAATTCTTTCAAAAATCTTTCATCACATACCCCTGCAACCACGAACTTTTTTGCAGAACGTAAAAGTGCCCCCATTTCATGGGGGGGGGGGGGACTTCCATTGCCCTGCCATTGCGAGTCTATGGCTGCCTAGCCATAGCTTAGTTGCAGAAGCGGTGAATTAGCACATATGACTACGTATTCTGAAAACGCAATAGCACTAGACGCTGCAGAAGAGGCGGTTGTAGATACGCGTGTAATCGACGTGGACTTTAGTACTGCTGATTCTGACGTGCCCGAGAAGACCATGCATGGAAACCTCGTTTACGACATGGCCGAGGAGGAGGCGGAAAGTGAGCTTCCGCCAGATCCTGAGGTCTACGAGGTCGCCCGTCGTATCGACGAGGAACGCTGGTTTTACCGCTTTGTTAAATGTGCTTTTGACATCGTGTTCAGCCTAACAGTGCTGATTCTATTTTGTTGGCTGTTTGCAATCATCGCTATCGCCATCAAGATAGACGATCCGAAGGGGCCAGTCATCTTCAAGCAGGAGCGCGTCGGCAAGAACGGTACGCGTTTCATGATGTGGAAGTTCCGCAGTATGTATTCCGATGCGGAGTCCCGCCTCGATGAACTTATGCAGCTCAACGAGAAGACGGGACCGGTGTTCAAGATAGCCCTCGACCCGCGAATCACTCGCGTTGGCAAGTGGCTTCGCAAGCTTAGTTTGGATGAACTTCCTCAGTTCATCAATGTATTTGTTGGGGATATGGGGGTCGTCGGACCCCGTCCCGCATTGCCAAAAGAAGTGGCAACCTACACTGATTATCAGCGACAGCGCCTCCTGATAAAGCCTGGTATTACTTGCTATTGGCAAACGAGGCGGAATAGAGATTCCATTACTTTCGAAGAATGGATTGATTTGGACTTGTTGTACATCAAGCAATGCAGCGTCTGGGCGGATGTTAAGTTGATTATTCAGACAATAGGATGCGTATTGACTGCCCAGGGAAGTTAGGTAACGGCATGGCTATAGATTCTGGAGATAAGCGTTTGCGCCGCGTTGACGTGATTGGCGTTCCGATTAGCGCTGTGAATATGGTTGAATGCATTGACCTGCTGACTGACGAGCTCGACTCTCTCAGGGGGGAGTATGTATGCGTGTCAAACGTTCATACGACGGTTTTGGCGCATGATAATCCTGAATATATGAAAGTGCAGTCTTCATCGGTCTTGTCGGTTCCCGACGGGAAGCCCCTGTCTCTCGTTGGCAAGAAACAAGTTCCGACAATGGATAGAGTGACGGGTCCAGACTTAATGCGTGAGTTATTCATGTCCAAAAAAGCTCGTGGGAAGAGGCACTACTTCTACGGAAACACCGAAGAGAATCTAAACACTCTGATAGGTGAGCTCAAGTGTGCTTATCCCGACATCGAGATAGCAGGATATGAACCTTCTGTGTTTAGGCCGATGAGCGATGCGGAAGAATCTGATTTGGCCGACAGGATTGATTCGGCGAAAGCAGACTATGCATGGATTGCAATTGGGGCTCCAAGGCAAGAAGAGCTTTGCTACAGGCTGAAGGGAAAAACAAATTGCGTGATGATTGGTGTTGGTGGTGCTTTTAACATTCTCGCCAACATTACTCCGGAAGCTCCAGCTTGGATGCAGAACCTAAGTTTGGAATGGCTGTATCGCTTGATTCAGGAGCCGAAGCGCTTATTTAAAAGATATGCAATAACGAATACAAAATTCATTGCTTATTTGATAATGAAATCTCAACCGAAATAGGTATGTGAGGGAATTATGTCTACAGACATGACTGCATTTGCTGACAAGACTTTGATGATTACGGGCGGTACGGGGTCGTTTGGTTCCACCGTCCTTAAGCATTTTTTGCATAGTGATATTGGCGAGATACGAATTTTTAGCCGGGATGAGAAGAAACAAGATGATATGCGTCATCGTCTTCAAGCGACATCCCCTGAAATGGCTGCGAAGGTGCGATTCTTTATTGGTGACGTGCGTGATGCGCAATCTGTTCGCGATGCGATGCACGGTGTTGACTATATTTTTCATGCTGCGGCTTTGAAGCAAGTGCCTTCTTGCGAGTTTTTTCCGATGGAAGCCGTAAAGACAAACGTGATTGGCACCGACAACGTCCTCCATGCTGCGATTGCAGAAGGCGTAGATCGCGTGGTGTGCCTGTCCACCGACAAGGCTGCCTACCCCATCAACGCTATGGGCAAGTCCAAGGCGATGATGGAATCCATCATCTATGCGAATGCCCGCAATGGCGCAGGACGCACCACGATCTGCTGCACCCGCTACGGCAACGTCATGTGCTCACGCGGCTCCGTCATCCCGCTATTCATCGACCGAATCCGCAAGGGTGAGCCCCTGACCGTCACCGATCCGAACATGACCCGCTTCCTCATGAACCTTGACGAGGCGGTTGATTTGGTCTGCTTTGCCTTTCAACACGCAAATCCTGGTGACCTTTTCATCCAGAAGGCTCCTGCGGCTACTATCGGCGATCTCGCTGAAGCCGTCCAGGAAGTGTTCGGTCGCACCGGCACGCAGGTCATCGGCACGCGCCACGGCGAGAAGCTTTACGAGACCCTCATGACTTGCGAGGAGCGTCTGTGCGCTGAGGACATGGGAGAGTACTTCCGTGTCCATGCGGACACTCGCGACTTGAACTACGACAAGTTCGTAGCCAAGGGCGACGTTAAGACTCAGGCTGATGAGGCGTATACCTCCCATAACACTGAACGCCTTGACATTCCTGGTACTGTCGAGAAGATCAAAACGGCAGAATATGTGCAGTTGGCCATGGAGGGTCGCGAGTCCGAGGCGGTGCAGTAGGAATGGCCATGAATATTCTGGTTACCGGCGCGAAGGGGATGGTGGGCACAGCTCTGTGCAACAATCTGCGCAACCTTCGCGATGGCAAGGATCTTACGCGCCCCGATTTGGCGATAGGCGAGATTTACGAATATGACCTCGACTCTACTCCCGAGCAGCTGCATGAATGGTGCCAGAAGGCGAACTTTGTGTTTAATCTCGCTGGCGTCAACCGCCCAAAGGATCCCGAGGAGTTCATGAAGGGTAATTTCGGGTTCGCCTCTCAGCTGCTTGATGAGCTAAAAGCGGCGGATAACGCTTGCCCTATCATGCTCTCTTCTTCCGTGCAGGCAACTCTTTCTGGTCGTTTTGGCGATAGCGAATACGGGCGCAGCAAGCTTGCGGGTGAGGAACTGTTTTTCAAGTATGGCCAAGAGACCGGCGCTAAGGTCGCGGTCTATCGCTTCACGAATCTTATGGGGCATTCGCGCCCCAACTACAACTCTGCTGTTAGTACCTTTTGTTGGGCCATTGCGAACGATGAGCCCTATACCGTGAATGACCGTTCCGTCGAGCTGGAGCTTCTCTACATCGATGACCTGGTGCAGGGAATGTTCGATTTGATGGAGGGTAAGGAGCAGCACTGCGAGTATATCGACACCCATACAGTGCTCGCTGAGAATGGTCGCTACTGCTATGTTCCGGTTACCCATAAGGTGACTCTGGGCGAGATTGTTGACCTTTTGCTTCAGTTCAAGGAGCAGCCTAGGACGCTCTTGATGCCCAAGATGCCCGAGGGCTCCTTTGCGAAGAAGCTATATTCGCTCTACTTGACTTATCTTCCCAAGGAAGATTTCAAGTACGCGTTGAAGATGAACGCTGACGGTCGCGGCAGCTTCACCGAGCTGGTCCATACCGAGGACTGCGGCCAGGTCTCCATCAATATCTCCAAGCCTGGCATCACCAAGGGGCAGCATTGGCATAACTCCAAGTGGGAGCTGTTCATCGTCGTTGCTGGCCATGGCCTCATCCAGGAAAGAAACATCGTCACTGGCGAAATGGTGGAGTTCGAGGTCTCTGGCGATAAGATAGAGGCGGTTCACATGATTCCTGGCTGGACTCACAATATCATCAACTTGTCTGAGACTGAAAACCTTGTGACAGTGATGACGTGCAACGAGATTTTCGACCCCAATCATCCCGACACTTTCTATGAGGAGGTCTAGCCCATGGCATCCTTTAAGAACAACGGTAAGCTTAAGCTGCTTATTATCGTTGGCACACGCCCCGAGATTATCCGCCTTTCCGAAGTGATTAAGAAGTGCCGCAGGCACTTCGATGTGCTCCTTGCGCATACAGGCCAGAACTACGATTACAACCTGAATGGAGTCTTTTTCCATGATTTAGAACTGGATGATCCCGAGGTGTACATGGAGGCCGTGGGTAATGACCTCGGCGAAACCATGGGCAACATCATTGCAAAGAGTTACCAGCTAATGGTTGAGGTTCAGCCTGATGCTGTACTTGTGTTGGGCGATACCAACAGTTGTTTGAGCGTCATTTGTGCGAAGCGTCTGCATATCCCCATTTTCCATATGGAGGCTGGCAATCGCTGCAAGGATGAGTGCCTGCCGGAAGAGACGAACCGTCGAATTGTAGATATCATCTCTGACGTAAACATGGCCTACTCCGAGCATGCTCGTCGCTATCTTGCAGAAACCGGCCTGCCGCGAGAGCGCACCTATGTGACTGGTTCTCCTATGGCCGAAGTGCTTCATAAGAACTTGGACAAGATCAACGCATCCAATATCCATGCAAAGTTGGGCTTGGAGAAGGGCAAGTACATTCTGCTCTCTGCTCATCGCGAGGAGAACATCGATACGCAAGCGAACTTTGAGAGCCTGTTTAACGCTGTCAACAAGATGGCTCAGAAGTACGATATGCCCATTCTCTACAGCTGTCACCCGCGTAGCCGCAACCGCCTGGACGCCTCGGGCTTCATGTTAGACGAGCGCGTGATCAGGCATGAGCCTTTGGGATTTCATGACTACAACTGTCTGCAGTGCAACGCCTTCTGCGTAGTGAGTGATTCCGGCACTCTGCCTGAGGAGTCTTCTTTCTTTAGCAGTGTAGGCCAGCCGTTCCCTGCGGTGTGTATTCGCACTTCCACTGAGCGTCCTGAGGCGTTGGACAAGGCGTGCTTCATTCTTTCCGGAATTGACGAAAGAGGTCTTTTGCAGGCGGTTGATGTGGCTGTTTCCATGGAAGCTGACGGGAGCCATGGCCTTCCTGTTCCCAATTACGTCGATGAGAACGTTTCGGACAAGGTTGTAAAGATCATTCAGTCTTATGTTGGTGTAGTGAACAAGATGGTATGGAGGAAGAACTAACTTCATGCGATATGTTCAGATAAACAGCTTCTATAACGGTTCTACGGGAACCATTATGAAAAACTTGCACAATCAGCTTATGCAAGAGGGCCATGATTCATATATTTTTTGGGGACGCAGGCATGAGTCGATTAGCGACCATGAGCAATGCTGTGCGACAAAGCTTGGCTATCTCAGCCATGGAGTGAAGGCTAGACTGTTTGATAGAGCTGGTTTCTACTCAAAACTTGATACGAAGAGGTTGATTGAGAAGCTAGATCAGATCGACCCCGACGTGGTGCACTTGCATAATATCCATGGGTATTACATTAATCTCGAAATGCTTTTCGGATGGCTTGCAGGGCATAGGTGCCAGGTAAAATGGACGCTGCATGATTGTTGGGCGTTTACTGGTCACTGTGCGTATTTTACATATGCGCAGTGTGAGCAATGGAAGTCTCATTGTGCACGCGTTGGGGAATGCCCACAGTTAGATACTTATCCAAAAACGTATTGCAAGCGAAACTGCTCAAGGAATTTTACTGAAAAGAAAAACGCGTTTACGAGCATCCCTTCTTCTCGTATGACGATAGTTACGCCTTCCGAATGGTTGGCGGATTTAGTTGGGCAGAGTTTTTTGGGTTGTTATAGGACCGAAGTTAATCACAATGAAATTGATAGAGGCATCTTCAAGCCCACTGCTAGCGATTTTCGATTCAAGCATGGTTTAGAAGAGAAGACTGTGGTTCTCGGAGTTGCATCGCCTTGGACTCTGCGCAAAGGTTTAAGTGATTTTTTGACCCTTTCCCAAAAGCTTGATGGGTCATTTGCTGTTGTGCTTGTTGGTCTTGATAAAAAACAAGCACAATCGGTTGGATGCGATGTGATCGCGCTTCCTAGAACGGATTCTCAACGCGAACTGGCTGAAATATATACAGCAGCGGACTTATTCTTCAATCCTACGATGGAAGACAACTATCCTACGGTTAACCTTGAGGCTGAAGCATGCGGAACTCCCGTTATTACCTATAACACGGGAGGTTGTTCAGAGACGATTTCGAGGCCCGATTCTTGCGTAGTTTCCGGATTTGAGGAAGCTGAATGTCTCATAAAGAAGTTCGTACGCAAAGAGCGGTGATGGCATGCTGGTGATTTACGATACAAGTAATTTTTCCGATTTTCCGATTGGCGGGCAGCTCACCAGTATCAAAAACTACTTGCTGTCTTTAGCTGAAAAACCAGAGATTGAAGTTGATCAAATTAGGCTAGTTGGCGTCTCGCTGGATCCAAGTGCAGTTGGGTGTGAGTCGTATGTGCAAATTGGGGGCCGCTCTATTCCGTTTTTGCCTGTCGCATGCGCTGAGTCTGATCAGAATCACACAAAAAAGTCGTTGCGCCTTGAATATCTGAAAGGGTTGTTTCGTTATTTAAAGCAGTTGAGATGTGATGAGGATGCCATTCACTTCATCCACACTCCTGAGGCATTTTTGGCAGTCAGATTGCTGTGCGCGGGGAAGCGATATGTTTTTTCACACGGAAGTTTTTTCGATATGAAGAATCATGTACGTTTTTTTAAAAATTCTCCGATTGCAAGCATTTTTCAAAGCTATCTGAAATATGTAATCAAATCAGCTGATGGTATTTTTGCGATAGATAAGGAAACCTACGAAGCCTATTCGTCGTTAAATGACAATGTTCATTTGACTACAAACTCAATCACAGCACGCGAGAAAATTGACAGAAACCCCGACGTAAAGAATCTGCGTTTATTGTTTGTCGGAAGGCTTTCTGCCATAAAGAATATCGGGCCAATTATTGCTGCTGCTGAAGAACTCGACTCTGTATCCTCGCTATCAATTGCAGGTGCGGGTGAGGAGTACTCGAATCTATACTCAGATAGTCTTAAGAAAACGGTGTTTCTTGGTTCGCAGCCTCATGAAGAGGTCCTTGAGCAGATGAAGCAATGCGACATTCTGGTTATGAATTCCCTGCATGAAGGGGTTCCCATGACAATTCTTGAAGCTATGTCTGTAGGACTGCCGGTTGTTAGCACAGACGTGGGTGGTATTGGAGAAACGGTTTCTTGGGGAACTTCGGCGGAGATGACCGATGGCACAAAAGAGTCGATAGAACGAGCAGTGGAACGCATCGCGGATTCTTACGATGATTACTCTAATGCGGCCTATGAGCAATCGGCTCAGTATCTATATAGCGTTATTGGGGATAGGATAACTAAAGCGATTGGATATGAACGATGAATGATTTGTTTCTATTTCGCTTTCTGTTCCAGTTCGGAGAACAATATCTCCATGGTTTAACATACGCATTTAGCGCTCTTCTTCTGCTTGCTTTTGTATATTGCTTGCTCAAGTTAGAGCTTCGCTTAAACAGGCTAGACTATCTATTCGCGGCGTATCTGATCATTACTGCGGCTGTAAGCGTCGCAAATAATTGTCCGATATCCGCAATCGTTGAGCAATACAATAAGCTGCTTTTGTTTTACACCGCTTTTCTATGCCTGAGACAGCATTCGATAAAGCTTGTATTTCCAAAGCTGTATGGCTGGTTCAAAGTTGCTGTTTATGCGCTTTGTACAACAGTATTCATTTTGGCGTTAATGCCGACTTCTTATGTTGTTCAATGGGGAACGAGGACACTGATTATGGCTTTTGGGCATCAGCATCTAGCCGCGTCGTTCATCGTTTTGCTGCTTTCCCTTTTGTATTTGGAGATGAAGGTCTCTGGCTTTGCTTTTTGGAAGCTGTTGTTTACGACAGCTATGTTAGTTCCCCTCTTTATGACGGGCGCAAGAACTATCGCAGTTTGTGGAATCGCGTACTACGTGTTAATCGCGTATGACTATTGGGGAAAAATCAAAGGAGGCCAAAAGGCATTTCTTATTGTTGGAGCTGCTGTTGTGGTGATAGCGCTGATAGCGCCAAACATCGACTCCCTCGCCTTTTTCCAGAAGAATGACAACGTTGTCGGTTCCTCTTTTGGCAACGGTAGGGAAGATATTTGGGCTTATTACATTGGGCTTTACTCGCAGTACAGCGTCCCAGAAAAGTTGTTTGGAACGGGTGCCGGCTTCTACCTAAACGGATACGTTGCATCAACTGCTGGCAATTTGGGTGCACATAATGATTTTCTGACATTCTTACTTGCTTACGGATGTTTCGGATTGGTTCTGTATGTATCGTTTGTATTCTCCTGCCTTTTCAAGGGGTTGTTTGGTGCGAAAACGGCCGTAATTGCTCTTGTCTTTGTATTTGCTGCTGGTACAAATGGATACTTCGGTTATACCGAGCTTGTTGTTTCGACTGTCGTGATGGTGATTTGTATCGGTTACTTTTTCGATGGGGCCGAATTCCGCAGGACAAAAATGAAGCTTCCAGGTGGGATAAATCGAGGAGATGCTAATGAGTAGAGATGACTGCTATGTTGTGACGTTTCATTCGGCGTGGAATTATGGAGCGTCTTTGCAGGCTTTCGCAACGATAGAAGTGCTTAAGAGGCTTGGGATAAAGGCATCTCTTTTGGACTACGTTAATCATTACGCTAAGCAGAAAACTACATTTGAACTGTTGCGGGATGGAGAGTTGAAAGAGGCATGCCGAGTCTTTGTCAAGGACGTCGTATTCAAGCGAAAGGCGTTGCATAATCGAGCCTTTGGTCCGTTTCATGATTCTCTGCCAAAGTCAAAGCAATATGGGTCTGTCGAAGAGCTTTCTGAGATTGAAGCGGATTGTTTGATCGCGGGCAGCGATCAAATATGGAGTCCTGGTATTACCGGAAACCTCGAGCCTGTCTTTTTCCTGGATTTTGGAAATGCAAACAAAAAGATTTCGTTTGCATCCAGTTTGGGTAATTACAGATACTCCGAAACAGAAAGAGAGATTGTCAAAGGGTATCTGTCCTCTTTCAGCCACATTAGCGTTCGTGAACGGCGCGCGGCTGAATACTTGTCTGAGTTTGTAGATAAAGACTTGTTTCGATGTCTTGATCCAACGTTGATGCTTGACGCTCAGTTTTGGGATTCGTTTTCAGAGAAACCTGAAGGATTCGATGAAAACGAAAGATATATTGTTGTGTTTAATCTGGCGAGGCGTTCAGACGAAGAGATTGGTCTTTGGAAAAAGATGTCTCAGGAAACAGGTCTTCCTTTGTGGCGAATCTGCAACAACACTTACAATGAGGGAACTTTTGATAGGTTGTTGACAGGAATGACTCCGCAAGAATTTGTTTGGATATTAAATCATGCTGCCTTTGTCTGGACGGATTCGTTCCACGGCACGGCCTTTTCCGTGAATTTATCCACCCCTTTTGCCGCGATGACTCCGATTAATGGAAACGTGTCGAGAATTAAAGACCTTCTTGATTTGACCCATTTGTCTTCTCGATACGTTGATGAAGCCAAGGACGTTCCGTTTGCCTGCGATTTTCTTGCTGCTCAAGATTCGCTGAGCGCAGAGAGGGAGATTTGTACTGACTGGTTGAACAACGCGCTGTTTAATTAAACTTTTCGGATAGGAGTTACGATGTATACGGCAATAAAGAATGTACAAATTCTAATTGCATTATTAAAAAAGAAGGGTGTTCGTATTGTGGTTCACTCGCCTGGTGGTTGCGACTTAGCTATTGGGCACTCCCTTGAAAATGATCCGTTCTTTACCTGCTATTCTGTTGTCGACGAGCGAAGCGCTGTGTTTTTTGCTATGGGATTATCGATGTCAAAAAACGAGCCTGTAGCTTTGGTGTGTACTTCTGGAACCGCCGTTTCAAACTATTCTTCTGGCTTGGCTGAGGCTTATTACAAGGGTGTGCCCTTGGTTGCAATCACTGCAGACAGGCATCCGTACTTGCTCAATCAATTGGAGACCCAAAAAATTAACCAGGAGCGTATTTTCCAGGATGTTACAAAGTGCGAAGTAACTCTTCCCGTAGCATCTAATTCGACAGATGAGTGGTATTGCGAGAGGGTTATCAACGAGGCTTTTCTGGCAATGGATCATGGAACTCCTGGACCCGTGCACATTAATGTTCCTGTTGTTGGGTCAAGCGCTGGATTCGCTGTAGAGAACCTCCCGGAAGTCACTCTTGTCGAAAGGGTTACTTGCGAGTCTGACAGTGAACTCTGGAAAGAAAAAGTCGAAGAACTTTTCTCATGCAAAAAAATCCTAGTTGTTCTTGGTGAGAACGATAGATTTTCAGAACAGAATCTTGCTTCTATTGAGCAGTTTGCATTACGAACCGGATGCGTTGTGTCTGTTGAGCATATGTCTTCATATAAAGGTGAACATTCCCTGTTTACCTATCGCGCTACTGAGGCAATGACTCTGAGCAGCTTTGAAAAGCTAATGCCAGATCTTGTCATTTCTGCATGCGGAAATATCGCTTCTGTAAATATGAAGAGCCACCTTCGTGCTTTGCGGAAACGGTACAAGCATTGGTCGATTAGGCCTGATGGCTTGATATGCGACGTGTTCAAAAACGTTTCAACTGTTTTTGAGTGTTCACCGATGCATTTCTTTGAGTATTTCGCTTCTGCTTTAAGTAGTCGCGAAATGTCTTCAAATGATTACTACGAACAGTGGAAGACTGCAATCGACAATGTGAAGATGCCCGAATTTGGCTTCTCAAATTTTTATATCGCTCAGCAGCTTGCGAAGTCTATCCCAGACAACTCGCTACTCGAGCTGGGAATCTTAAACAGTACAAGGACTATGCAATTCTTCGACTTAGATAGAACAATTGAGGTATCAAGCAACTTGGGTGCTTTGGGAATTGACGGGTCGTTGTCTACGGCAATCGGAAGGGCAGCTGGTTCGAATAAAGAATGCTTTGTCGTGTTGGGGGATTTGAGCTTCTTTTACGACATGAACTCTCTGAACATTCAGCATCTTTCAAACAGATTGCATATTCTCGTTGTAAACAACAACGGTGCATGTGAGTTCCATATTGGAAACCCGCGTTCAACTATGCCAAACATTGATTCGTTGATTGCTGCGGGTCATTCATCTTCTGTTGAGGGCTGGGTCCGTTCGAGAGGTATGCGATATCTATCTGCTCGGACCAAGGAAGAGTTCTGCAAAGCCCTTAAGGTATTCGTTGGGGAATCTGAGAGCCCGATCGTTCTAGAGGCGTTTACAGATAGAGAGGCGGATGCGGCGTATCTTGATGACTTTTATGATTTGAATAGTGGCGCTTCCGCAAAAGAACGTGCGGTGAAGGCTGCGAAAAAGGCCGCAAAAGGCAGTGTATTTGGTAAGAATGTGCTTGGTATAGCGTCTAAAGTTATGAATCAGTAAATTGAAGAAGAAGCGTATTCGATGGGAAGATTAAAAAGAATCGCGCAAGCCGTATTGCGCGAAATGAACTACAAAAAAGTATCAACCGTAAAGTTGCCCGATATTACAGTCGACAATCTCCTTGATAACCAACTTGCGCTTATCACGGGAGGAACAAGCGGGATTGGGCTTGAATGTGCCAGGCGTTTTTCTCGATCTGGTTGCAAAGTGGTAATTGCTGGATCCACTCAAGGCAAGTTGGAAAAGGCTCTTTCTGAGTTTAGCGATGATCAAGTCAAGGGCTTGGTCATTGACGTTCGAAATGTCGAAGGTATGACCGAATTCGTCGAACGCGCGGCTGGATTGTTTCCTGATTTGTCGGGTGTTTCGATATTGGTGAATTCCGCCGGTGTTTCAAAAGCCGATTCTGTCTGGAGAGTCAGCGAGCGCCTTTACGACGATGTGATGGATATCAACCTAAAAGGCATGTTCTTCATGTCTCAGGCAGTGGCAAATCATATGGTAAATAGGGGTATTCGGGGACATATTCTAAATGTAAGCTCTGCTTCTGCCCTGAGGCCCGCCAAAGGCCCATATGAGATATCTAAGTGGGGAGTAAAGGGCATGACGCTCGGACTGGCCCAAGAGTTCATAAAGGAAGGAATCGTGGTTAATGGAATCGGGCCGGGGCCGACCACTACTCCTATGGTTGGAGGGGACAACCATCCTGATAATCTCTCCCACGTAACAAATCCTAGCGGGAGACTTGCTCACCCTGCAGAGATTGCGAATCTGGCTCTCTTGCTTGTCTCGGGCTTATGTGATCTTGTTGTTGGAGATACTCTTTATGCGACGGGTGGCGCAGGTACCATTTGTATCGATAGATAGAGCGATATGTGGGGCTCATTGATGGTAAGAGGAAGCTTAAAACAGAATACCATTATGCTTTACCTGCTCACGGGGTCGAATTACATTATTGGATTCTTGTCTATTCCCTATTTGACGAGGGTATTAGGTGCTGAAACGTATGGAATGATTGGCTTTGCGACGGCGTATTACGCATACGTTCAGCTTGTACTTGACTTTGGATTTTTGCTTTCCGCAACAGCATCGGTTGCAAAATGTATGGGCGATAAAGAGAGAATCGGACGAATCTTATCGTCAGTGACGATTTGTAAAATTGGATTGTTGCTTTTTGTTGCCGCTATCACGTGCATTTTATGTATGACAGTTGGAGCGTTTTCACGAGATCCGCTTTTGTTCTTTTTGTATTTGGGCTATGCGGCAGCCAATACCTTTTTGCCTGATTTTGTATATCGTGGATTAGAGAACATGAAACCGATAACGGTGCGAACCGTATTGATTAAAGCGTTTTTCTTGCTGTGTATCTTTTTGTTTGTGAAGGATTCTTCGCAATACAGGTTGGTTCCCGTTTTCTATATCATTGGATCATCTGTTGCGGTCGTGGCGGCATACGTTCATTTGAAACAATCGATGGGGATTACATTAAGAGCGTGCGGCATTAAAGATGTTGTCGAATCTGGAAAAAGCTCTATTCAGTACTTCCTGTCTCGAATAGCTTCCACGGTTTTCCAGTCGCTTAATGTTATTGTTCTGGGCGTAGTGTTTCCGGGGAGCATTGTGCTTGGGTGGTATACCGCCTGCAATAATTGCGTATCTGCTGGAAGGTCTCTCGCGTCTCCCATCTCAGACAGTATGTTTCCATATATGGTAAGAACGAAGAACTATGCTCTGCTGAATAAGGTTCTGATTGTCGGATTAACAGGCTTTTTGGCCATTTCGGTAATAGCTTTTTTGCTGGCAGAACCGATATGTGTGGTTGTTTTTGGACCTGAATACTCGCAAGCAAGTGGAATATTGAGATGGATGCTGCCTCTGATACCGATATCCCTTGCTTCCTATTTGCTGGGCTTTCCGGCGCTTGTGCCTCTTGGAAAAGAACGTGTGGCGAATTACTCCATATTCGCCGGAGCTGCGGTCCAGTTGTTCGTGCTAGCTGTGTTGTTCTTAACTGATTCGTTTTCTGTGTATTCGCTTTGTGCTGGAACTCTAATTTCCGAAATGGTGGTCATTTTCGTGAGACTCTATGTTTACACGGCGGCTTTAAGGGTGAATATTCGGAGGAGTAATTAGAGCCAGATATTCTAATGTCATACGAAGATGACATTAGCTGGTTGGGGAGCCTCCCCAAGCCCGGCAGATTGGCTATGAAATAGCCGGCGCTATGAGCGCAACCGCAACCTGAAGGTTGCTGACCGATGTGGCGCATCGGATGCATAAACGCGAAAACCCTTTTGCAGCGTAAGTACTGCAAAGGGTTTTCTTTATGAGATCTCGTCCTTTGACGCTCGCTTATCTCGGCGCGCATCCTCCTCAAGAATGGTGTCGATATTGCGTTTTGCTGTTGTGAGCTCGCGATGCCTGAAGCGCTCGTTGGTGTAGCGCTCGTAGTCGCCGTTGCGTCTTTGGGCGAGGGTTTCCTTCTCGGCCTTGAGCTCGTTGATGCTTGGGGCCTTGCCGTCAGGGAACAGCTCTTTCAGCTCTTGTCTGGCCTTGTTGCACGCCTCGAGTTCGGTAGTGCCGCAAATGTTGGTGTAATCCGTCCTAGCAAAGGTAGGCGTAGCCTGCCTGAGCGGGCGGAAACAAGAGCCCGATCAACGGGAGCCGCCGCTTTGGAATCCGGTCGCGGCT